>JASLPZ010000032.1:6715-30943 GCA_030744725.1 Pirellulaceae bacterium | reverse complement strand
GGAGTCGGCTGATGTCGTTCATCAATCGGTCGAGTTGCTCGCTGGCGGCTCGCTCGAGCTGCTCGAAATGGCGAATCAGCCAAGAGCAAGCGTACCTGGCCCCGACCACCCTAAGAGCCGGCGTGTCGACCAGCTTTGCCAACCAGTCCTGCAAGGCGACCCGCGTTTGCTGGCTGTTCAACACGAGCTGCCGGTCGAGCATTGCGGACAGTGATTTCGCATGGGCTGCCGTAGACAACTCCCTGGACGCACCTATCAGTTGATCGACCGTCTCCACCGCGTCGCGAATGCGTTGGTCCGATTTCAAATGCAATGACTGCATCCAAATGTCATTCAGCGATTTGTGAATGAACTGACGAGTGTCTTGGCCGAGTTCCTCGCGGATTAGCAACACCCCCTCCTCGACGGTGCGCGTCTCTGTCAGGCCAAACATTTCTGAGAATTTTTCCGCTAGTGCATGGGCCTTGGCTTCGACACTGTTTCGATTGGGTGGATTCGATTGTCGCGGGTCCTTGTCGTATTGCGCCCACTGCGTGAACAATGCCCCGGCCAGCACATTTGCCCCGCTCGACACGATATTAGTCGCCTGGCAATCGGTCCGGCTCATCCCAAACGTGCGAGTGACGGCGAATTCTTGGTGCCCCGTCGCATTGGACTCGTCCCGACATTGCTCGAAGAACGATGCTGCGCGTGTCACCGTACTCAGCAATAGGTAATTGGATATGTCTGCTGCCGATTGTCGGAATGCGGTTTCATCAGGAGACTCACCAAGGTACAGAAAGTACGTATTGGCAAAAGGGGCTTGTCCTTCGAAGGCAGGCAGATCGCACGCAGGCTCACCCGGGTAGCGGTCCCCAGAAAACTGCTTGAGCTCGCCGAGCAACGCCACGGTGTTGGCGACAGCCAGATCCCTGGCCTTAGCACGCAGAGGCGTCGCACAAGTCAAGATACCACACAACTGTTCGTCTGCGATCTCCATTTTCTTGAACAGCGTGCGCAGCGTGTAACCCAAGTCGAGCAACATTCCACTGCCCGTCCCCCCTGTCGTCGAACCAACAACAAACACGCGCGGAGGTCCGGCCGAGAAATTTAGTCCAGTACGTCTGGTTGTTACTTCCAAAGAATCTGGTGCGATCGCCGTGGCGAGTGCCGTGTGTAGCGCATCGACGATCAGTCCGAAATGATCGACAAACGCCAGTCTTCCAAGGGCGCGAATTCCTTCGGTCGTACGCGAACGCGGAATGTTGTACAGCCATCGACGATTCATCCATTCCAGCAGCAAACTGGATTTGGCACGGTAGTCCTGCGGGTTCTTCAAGGGCAAGTGCAGCAGTTCGTGGAACCGCAAGCCTCCCCCATTACTCTCCGACGACACTTGGGCGAACGTTTGTGGATCCGTTTCGAGAGCCAGAAACTGCATGGCTGGAATCTCGTCGACATTGCCGAACTTGTTGCAAAGTTGTTGTTTGAGGTCACAGAGGACACGTGTTCCCATCTCGCCGACACCAACAAACAGCGTCGGCCGTGCGTACACCGGATCGGCCTGGAGCTTGATTGGAGGCAGATTCCGAACATCGGTAGACACGGGATACACGAATGAGACCAGGTCGGTTTCGGGGAGCCCGCCAAGCTTGCGAGTAGTCGTACAACCGGCACCACGCCATGACCGATCGCCTTGGGCTGCATCCCCCGGCGTTCGACGAGGTTGCGTTCGCTCTACAGCTCGCGGTGCATCGACAAGCTCTTCAATGAGTGCACGGCAATTAGGAAAGCGTCGTTCGGCGACCTTGGACAGTGCCCGAGCGATTATCGGTTGATCACACGTCGGCAACGATTTCAGGTTCGGTTGGCTATGTAGATGCTGAGAAATCAACTGAGCGGGAGTGCGACCGGCAAATGGCGGTTGGCCGCTCAACAATTCTTGGTAGACGACCGCCAGGCTGTATTGGTCGCTGTGCCGATGGGGCGTGCCGTCGAAGAGTTCCGGAGCGGCATACAGTGGAGTCATCGCACCGATGAGTGAAGAGTTTACATCACCCAACTCTCGCATCAGACCAAAATCGGCGACCTTAACTCGGTCGGCAACCAGCAAGAGGTTTTCTGGCTTGATGTCCAAATGCAAGAGCGAATGATGTTCAACCAGGTAGTCCATCGCGTCGGCGGCGTCTCTGAGATACACCAACAAGTCTTCACGAGGAATCCCGAGCAGGCCAGCCGCCTCTTTCTCTGCCAGCCGGTCGCGGAGGCTGCCATCGGCCAATTCCATCACGATTACCAGATTTTCGGCGACCGATTCAATCCGCTCCAGAGACAGTAGCATGGGATGGCGGACTTCCTTGATTCTTTGTAGCGCCTTTAGCTCTTGTGCGGCACGATCGCCTTGCATATGGCCGTAGACAATTTTGACAGCTTTGGCCAATCCACCCGGCGCAGTGGCGCGCCACACTTCGCCGAACCCTCCAGCACCCAATCGTTCTCCCAACAGATAGCCGGGTATCGGCTCGCGAAGATCGATTGTTTGTACGTCCTTGGGGAGGGTTTCCATAAGGTCACTCGTTCGCTACGGGGGCCGGCACGCTGCTGGATTTACTACTTCAAGACCATCGTGAAGTAACATCCAACAACTCGGTTCAGGTATTCGGTCTGCATTTCAAAAGGGAGGCCGTGGTAGGTGCAAAAGCTCCGCAGCTGCTTGAGCAAGTCACGGGGATGGCAACGCCGCATAGCTCTTCCATTCGGTCGGTAATGCGTCGCCAACAACTGCTCGACGACCTGATGTTGATAGGTGCATCCTGATTCCACCGCGTACAACTGAAAAAGCTCGTGAAACTCCTCTTCACTGGGATTGCCGATCTCGATCTTGTATGGGATCCGTCGCAAGAACGCTTCGTCGACAAGCTCGGATGGCTCCAGGTTCGTCGAGAACAAGATCAGCTGTTCGAACGGCACTTGGAATTTCTTTCCAGAAGACAATGTGAGATAATCATGACGGTTCTCCAGGGGTACAATCCAACGATTAAGCAGTTCGCTGGGGGCGATTCTCTGGCGGCCAAAATCGTCAATCACCAGGCAACCGCAATTGCTTTTGACCTGCAATGGAGCCTCACCTACTCGACTGTGGGGATCGTGACGAATTTCCAAGTTGTCCATGGTCAGCTCGCCGACGACGACGACAGTCGGCCGTTGAATCCGCACCCAACGACGATCAAAATCATGCGTCTTGATCAATCCTCGCGAATCGACGCCTACTTCATGGTGGTACGAAGGATCGTAGACCTTGATGATCTCGCCATGCTCGATCAGTGCGTGTGGGACCCAAACCTCCTGTCCGAAACACTGAGTGATTCGGTGGGCCAATGTCGACTTGCCATTGCCGGGCTCGCCGAACAAGAACATGCCGGCACCAGAATTGACTGCCGGCCCGAGTTGGTCGAGCAGTTCCTCTTCGACCGTAATACCCTTGAATGCGGCAGCCAACTTTTCCCGCCTTGGCGATTCCGCAGCGATCGACTGCGCTTCGACGGAGATCACGTAGTCCATCAGCGGGACGGGTGCCGGCCCGATATACGAACAGGCGCGAAGCGCTCGTTGTGCTGCGGCGTTTCCTTGGTCGGTCAGGGCATAATAATAATCGTTGAAAGCTGCCGAACCCGCGTGCACCAACAGTTGCCGCGTACGCAACGACTGAATGACATCTTCCAACAATCCGAACGGCAGGCAGATCTGATCGGCCAACCTGCGCCCGCTGCATGTGCCCACCGAAGCGAGCACTTTGATAAGCAGTGACTCAACGAATGGAGTCGGCAACCCCGTCTCCACCAGCGCCCTCGGCTGAGTCGGCAGGAACGTCTCATCTGAAAGCAATGAGGCCAGCAAATCGCCTTCTAATTCAGTTGTCTCAGTGGTCATTTGCTCAATCACCGTTTCTGAAAGGGTGAATCGCAAGACTGCGCATTCATTTCCTAGACGTTTGGCTTCACCGTAAATTCAGGTCCGCTGCCAAAGCGCAGCCTCACTCTTCGCAAAGGTACCTCACGAAACCCCATAGAATCGACGTGCCGCTCGGCACGACGCACAATCGTTAGAACAGCCATCATCGGACCGCTCGTCCTCTAGTCGCGACTATTGCCGGACTGTGCAGGATGTCAGCGTAGGTGCCGAATACCGCCGGTCGTTTCGTACTGGATCAGCAGAATCGCCTGAACTTCTGGAGGTAGATCTCGGACGTCGTGATGTCGTGAAGCAACAGACGGTGTTTTATGGGGTACGTTTGGGGAAGACTGAGAAATCCGGAGTATGGAAATGGAAGTGCTGCCTGCAAACGAGACTGCCACCGTGCCTGAGGGCGATGCGTCAGCTTGGTTCCTGGTCGGGAACATCGGGGCGGGGGCCGAGATGACGCATATCGCAATCACTGCGTTGCCGTTCCTGATTGGGCGCAAACCTGAAGCATCGCTTTGTTTGCCGTCTCGGACCGTTTCCGGCTTCCATGCGGAGATCCGCAGAGATTCAGAAGGACTGATTCTACGGGACCTATCCAGCACCAACGGCACGTTCGTCAACGGGCGCCGACTAGAATCGGAAGTTCGTCTGGAGTTTGACGACTTGATTCAGTTTGCCGACGTTCCTGTTCGAGTTCGACGACAAAGTGGTGAAGTCCGTGCGCAAACGTTGGCTGAAGACGTCTACGATCAGGCAATTGCGCTGGTGCAGTTTGACAAACTCATGTCAGAACGTCAGGTCACACCGTTCTTCCAACCGGTTGTTGATGTCGCCACGCGCGAGTTGCTGGGTTACGAAGTCTTGGGGCGGAGCCCGTTGGTCGGGATCACCTCGCCTGCTGCCATGTTCGGTGCCGCGGCCAAGCTAAATCTGGAAGTCCAGCTTAGCCGAATGTTGCGTTGGGAGGGGATCCAACACAGCTTGACCTTCCCTGACGAGCCGCATCTGTTCGTAAACACGCACCCCGCGGAACTTGCCGAATCGGGGCTTGCCGAATCCATGCAAGCGGTTCGCGATGCCAACCCAACCCGGCCGTTCACCCTCGAGATTCACGAGGGAGCCGTGACAAACGAACGCATGATGGTCGAATTGCGAGCGTGTCTGGACGATCTCGACATCACCATGGCCTACGACGATTTTGGTGCGGGCAGAGCCCGACTCGCCGAACTCGTCAGGGTTCGTCCCGAATTTCTGAAATTTGATATCTCGTTGGTTCATGACATTCACATTGCTAACGAACAACATCAGCAATTGGTTGCCACACTCGTCAAGATGGTCAGCGATTTGGGTATCATCCCGTTGGCTGAAGGCGTGGAATGCGAGGAAGAAAGTGACACCTGTCTTCAGCTTGGCTTTCAGCTTGGGCAAGGGTACTACTACGGTCGACCAGCGGGCGCACCACAAGGCCACGGTCGAGTCGAACGTGGTGAACAAACAAGCCTGTGACAAGCTCGGAATTAGCCTTCCGCCAACTCGGCCAACGCCGCATCATCCACACTGAAATTGGCGGACACGTTTTGCACGTCGTCATGATCGTCGAGTGCTTCTAGCAACTTGAAGACTTTGCGAGCGGCGTTTGCATCCAGTTCGACGGTGTTGTTCGGAATACGGGTTACTTCTTTGGTTTCCGGATTCAACTCCGCGGCCGCAAGCGCTTCCACGACGGTCGTGTATGCGTCAGGGTCGCACAGGACCTCAATCTTGTCGCCTTCCGTGCGAACATCTTCCGCGCCTGCCTCCAGCGCGACTTCCATCAACTGTTCTTCGTCCGCATCCTCCGTTGCAAATACGAACAGCCCCTTCCGCTCGAACAAATAAGCAACACAGTTGGTCGGGCCCAGTTTTCCACCGTTGACTTCAAACAATTTGCGCACTTCCGGAGCCGTACGATTGCGGTTGTCCGTCATAATGTCACACATAATCGCAACACCATTAGGTCCGTACCCCTCGTAGAGGATTTCTTCGACATCGCCTCCCGCCAGTTCACCGGTTCCTTTCTTAATGGCCCGCGCAATCGTGTCGTTGGGCATGTTCGCGGCCTTCGCGTCGGAAACCGCCAACCGTAATCGAATGTTCGCTTCAGGATCCCCTCCGCCCATTTTAGCGGCGATGATTATCGCCTTTGAAATCTTGCTCCAAAGCTTGCCACGTTTGTTATCAATGACCGCTTTCTTGTGCTTGATTCCGGCCCAATGGGAATGTCCTGCCATACTGAAATATCCTCGCTTTTTCTCAATCCTTGCTGTGTTTATTGATCTTCGCTTCAATCGCGGGCAGGTTATCGACGTGATCCGCTTTGCGAAAGGCGGACAGAGCTTTTTGCCAGGCGGCAACCGCCTGATCAGGCTGGTTTTCGTTCAAATGCGCATCACCCAAGTGATCCAGAATGACGCCGTCCGGTTCGTCACCAGCGGTTGCGATCTTCAATTCTCTGATGGCGTCGGCAAACCGCCCGAGACGATAATATACCCAGCCCAGGCTGTCACGGTAGGCAATATTTTCCGGTTCAGCCTCCACTGCTTTCTTGATCATCACCAACGCGCGCTGGAGGTGTTTTCCTTGGTCCGCCCACAAGTACCCCAGGTCGTTCTTCGCGCCAATGTCCTCTGGAAACTCGTCAAGCACCTGTGCCAGCCATTCCTCTGCCTGAGGTAGCTGCTTACGCTCGACGGCAATGTTCGACAGGATCAGTCGTGCGTCGCGAATGACATTTCGTACGTCTGGTGTATCGTAGTTCGGTTCATACTTTTCGATCAACTCCAGGTAGAGACGCTCGGCCCGCTCATGCTGTTTCGCTTGGTAGAGAATCCATGGCTTGCGGCTGGCGAATCGCGGAGACTCACTGCGCAATTCAGCGGCTCGCGTGGATGCAACCAACGCCGCCTCCGTATCGCCGGCGAATTGCAACGCACCGGCGAGATAATACTGTAGTGTACTTGCTGCCTTCTCGTCAGGGTCCTCGTCCAGCGCCGCCTGAAACAACCGCGCAGCGCGTTGGGCGTCCTCGGCGACAAAAACCGCGAGGCCCAACTGTTCCAGGACTTGGGCTTTTTCGTCGCCCGCCGCGTCGGCGGCAATACTTGCGAACGCATCGAACTGCTCCAGTTGTTTCGTCTCGATCGCCAAGTGTGCGGCGGCTAAAGCCGTTGCATGACGGACTTTCGCCGACGCATCCTTGCATTTGTCGCGAGCATGGTCGAGCAATTGCTTGACCAACTCTTGGTTTTCAATTGTCCGTGCAAGTTCATCTGCCAGCACATCCAACGACTCCGTCTGCGCGGCCACTTGCTCGATGATCCCCAACAGGCTCATTACGTTCTGTTGGCGTCGATAGATCTCCGCCAGCCCAATGTATGCATCGGCCGTCGCCTGCCGTTTTAGCAAGTCGACATACAACCCCTGGGCTTCTTCCAAGTCGTCCCTCTCCAACAGCTCGCCTGCCCAAAAATAGCCTAGCGGTAAATTCTCTGGATCGCCCTCGTGACGCCGGCGCAGTTCCATCAGAAATGCTGATTCCGCATCGTCGGCGTCTGCGTGTTCGAGTTTACAGACCTTCCGCAGGACACGATAAGGTTCAACACCACCGGCGGTGGATTTGGAATCGAGATACCGGTCGAGCAGCTCGCGAGCTTCCTGGAATGCGCCTTTATGTACGGCAATGTTGGCAAGGTGAAAGTCCAGCTGCGGTGGATTCGCTTCGAATGAATCCGCTTTCCGAAACATCACCGCCGCCTCGTCCAACTGCTCGTCTTTCAAAAAGCTGGCTGCTATCAGACTGTAAAGGGCGTGTGGTTTGGGCAACAATGCCTTGCGTTGTTGATCGGTCAAAACTTGCGTGTCGTCGAGCGCATCACGGACCGCGGAAAACATCTGGGCGGCGTTCTTGAAGTCTTCGTTCAAGAAGTACAGACGCCCCATTTCGATGCGGACCGCGACTGATTGTGGAGTGACTTTTTCTTCCCGCTGTAGCTCGACCGCATTTTCATACATCCGCAGGGCGCGGGCCGCGTCATCTTGTTGGGCGAGCAATCCGCCCAGTTGAATGAGCAGCCTCGCGTTTCGCGGACGTCGTTCGGCCGACAAGATGGCGTACCTGGCGGCCTGTTCGTTGCGCCCCAATTCGCTGGCCACAGCGACAACCTGATCCAACAACGCAACTCGATCGGGATTGAATCGCCAAGCGCGTTGAAAATGCCTCAGCGCCAGCGCCTCATTTTGGCGCTGCAGATACAACCTCGCTTGGGCGAAATGGGCACCAGATGTCAACAAGTCCTCCTCTGCCTCCGTACGAGCCTGACGTGGCTTCAGAAGTTCAGGGACATCCTCGGTAATCGTTCGATCTTGTGGGGGCTCAGCGGAAACTGTCGCTGCCGACGCCATCGCGCCCAGCACTGACGACAGCAGGACCCCAACCACCAGACGCCGGTTCACAAACAAAGGCCGGTACAATCGCATCGGAACAGGGACAATCCGGACCATTCTGTATTCACCTCAAGCGTTTTCGACGAAGAGCGGACCACGACCGACAACCACCCCAAGTCTAACAAAGATAAATCTCTGGCACCAAGGCAGAACGCATGAGCTTGGCTTGTGTCAAGCAACAAATGAAAGTTAAGGCAGTCTGTCGCGGCAAGCCATAACGAGTTTTCGGCAGGCGGGACGTGCCCCGCCGTCAGTTGCGAGACCGTCTTCCGAGGCCTTTGTGAGTCACCGCGCCAAGGGGAGCAGGCAAACTCCGCTTAGCGAGGCTTCTTCTTCTTCAGAGCCTTGCTCGTAGAGGCCTTCTTCTTTGCCGGTGTGGCAGCTTTCTTAGCGACTTTCTTCTTCTTTTTAGCTGCAGAGGCACTCGCCTTGGCCGGTGCTTTCTTGGCGGTCCCCGAGGGCTTTTTCGTTACCGACTTTGATTTCTTCGCGGGCCGTTTCGGTAGACGTTCCTTCGCATCTGGCGAAATCTCCAAGAAGATCGCACGAACGTTTTTGGAAAATGGCGACTTTCTGAAATCAACGCCCACCTGATGAAGCAACGAAGCAAACTCCACACCTTTGCTTTTTGGGATAGCGCGTTCTAAACCGGGAGTGCGCCCTTTCTTCACTTCGGCTTCGTTCACGGCCCCCAGCACATAGAATGCTTGTAATGCACCTTCGTTCACGGGAATCGAATGGCCCGCCAAGGCGTTTTGTGTGAGGTAACCGATAGAAAATGGAGTGACTCCCTTCAACCGTTCAAACTCCTTGACTGCCTTTCCCAGATTTTGTTTTTTGTAAAAGTCTAGATCGAAGGAATAGTGCGTTTCGAACACACTTTGCAGAGTTGCCTTGAGTCGCCTCGCAGAGTCAGAAGGGTCCAACAGCCCTGACATTGCCGAGGCAAGTTCTCGAGTGGTCGTAACGCGAATTTCATTCCAATCGAAGTAACTCTCCAAGAGCTTGGCAAAGACGTCGTCTGCGTCCTGGTGAAGTGAATTCTCCAGGCAGCAAGCATAGAGCAAGTGCTCGAGCACCGTACGTTCCGACTGCGGTTGCACCGGTCTATAGTGCTTCTTCAGGACTTTGTGAGTTTTTGAAATCAGTGCTGCGCGATTAGGTACATTCATGCGTGATCAGTCCGTATCCGTCGGGTCGATTGGTTGCGTCTGTTCCGCCTCGTCCGGCTCCGCGGGAAGAACTTCTTCGAGAATTCGGCTGACTTCGAGCGAGTTCTTGATCCCTTGATCGAGAACGAAGATGAGCCGAGGCGTGTATCGAGTGTCAACGCGTTGAGCTACTTTTTGTTGCAGAAACCCGCTCGCGCTCTGTAAACCTCGCAGGCTAAGATCCTGCTGGGTTTTGTCCCCCATCACCGACACATGCACCTTGGCTTGGCGCATGTCGCCTGCCATTTCCACGTACGTCACGGTGACATTGCGAATTCGCGGATCTCGCAATTCCGTCAAGATGGCCATGCTGACTACCTCACGAACCGCTTCGGCCGCCTTTAATACGCGTCGGGAACTCATGATTGCTTCAACAAAAGAGCGGAGATGACTTCACCAGGAACAGGTTTGGCAAGCCGTTATGTCGTGCCAAGGTCGTGTCACCATGTCGCAAGGTACTAGGCAGAAAATCAAAGTGTGCGGGCGACTTCTTCGATCTTGTACGCCTCCAGAATATCGTCTTGCTTAATGTCGTTGAAGCCAGCGAGTTTGATCCCGCACTCCAGCCCGCGCAAGACTTCTTTGGCATCTTCCTTTTCACGGCGCAACGAGTCCAAGGGATAATCGCCAATCGTACGGTTGTCGCGATTAACTCGAATTCGGCAGCCCCGTTGGATCGAGCCTTGCGCCACATAACAGCCCGCAATGGCTACCACACGACCAATCGGAAAAACGGCTTTGACCAACGCACGCCCTAATTCAACAATTCGCTCTTCGGGCTTCAACTTGCCTTCCAGCATCGCCCTCAGGTCGTCGGTCAATTTGTAAATGACGTCATACCGGCGAATCTCGATCTTCCGATCATCCGCCAGCATTCGCGCGGCTTCGTCGGGAATGACATTGAAGCCAGCGATGACGGCATTCGAAGCGTTGGCCAGCTGGACATCACCCACGGTGATACCACCCACCGAAGCTTGCAAGACCTTGACCTGGACCTCCGGATGCTCCAGCTTCTCCAGTTCCTTCATGATCGCTTCGATCGAACCTTGAACGTCGGCACGAACGATGAGATTCAATGTGGAGACTTCATCGGTTTTGCCTAGCTGGCCGTCGGCAAGCAGCTCTTGGAAACGCTCAAACGAGATTCTTGTCGTTTGACCACTGAGTCCTTGAGCATGACTCCGGGTCGCTCGAGTAGCCGCGATTTGGCGAGCCACCGAAACATCTTCCAAGGTCTGAAATTGGTCGCCAGCCTGTGGAGTCACGTCCAGGCCTGTCACATTCACGGGCATCGATGGCCCTGCTTCGGTCACTCTAACAGTCGGCTGCAACGTGTCGTACATCGCCTTGACCCGTCCGTGTGCGCCACCACAGACAATCACATCGCCAACCCTCAGAGTACCCGCCCTGACGATCAATTTTGCGATCACACCGCGTCCTGGCTCTTGTTCTGCTTCCAGGCAAACGCCTTGGGCCAGTCGCTCCGGGTTGGCCGTGTACTCGTGCAATTCCGCGATTGTCAGCAGTGTTTCCAGCAGTTCTTCTATACCTTCGCCCGTAATCGCACTCGTTTTGACGACTTCCACATCTCCACCCCACTCACTGGGAAGTAACTCGCGAGCGGCCAATTGCTGATACGCTTGATTCACGTCTGCACCGGGCAGATCGATCTTGTTCAGCGCTACCACAATTGGCACATCGGCGGCTTTCGCGTGGCTGATAGCCTCTTCGGTTTGCGGCATCACACCGTCATCGGCCGCCACGACCAACACGGCGATATCCGTGACGTTGGCCCCGCGGGCTCGCATTTCGGTGAACGCCTCGTGGCCAGGCGTATCGACAAATGCAATCGGCCGGCCATTATTGGGAACTTGGTAGGCCCGAATGTGCTGCGTAATCCCACCGGCCTCGCCGGATACGACATCGATCCCAATAATCTTGTCCAACAGTGACGTCTTGCCGTGATCGACATGTCCCAAGAACGTGACAATGGGTGGACGGGCTTGTAAGGCACCAGGATCGTCTTCGTGTGCTTCGAGCTGCGAGATCATCGCGTCTTCGAGCGTCTCCTTCTGCTTGAATTCAAGTTCGACGCCCAATTCACCCGCGACCAATTCGACGTACTCGTCGTCGATCTGTGAATTAATCGTGGCCATCACACCCAACCCCATCAGAGAGCGCTGCACTTGTGCGGAGGCAACGCCGGCTGCCTCGGAAAACGAACGGACCGTGCAGGGCAATTCCAACGCGACTTTTCCCTTGCGTGGTGCCGCGGTATTGGTGCCCTTGCGAGTCAACGTCCGACGCCGCCGGGGACGATGCTCTTCGTCGTCACGGCGCCCCGTGGATCGCCCTGGTGAGCGTGTCTTGCGAGCCTTTTGACGATCCGCGCGGGCGCTGGCCATTCCTGCCAAGCCATCGCCGGTTTTCGCCGATCCGCGGCGTCCCCCTTTGCCAGTCCCTTTGCCCTCCCCAGGCACATCTTGCGGGCTGACAAATTTGGGCCCTGAAGGCGGCGACTTGCCGCCCGATGGCACCTTGCTAGGGGGCGCGGCCTTTTCCACCGATTTTCTGAGATGCTCAAGCGGCGCACGAACTCCCTTTTTGTGTCCCGTAATCGCGTCTTTAGGAAGGCGAATCTCCGGCTTTTGGGCTACCGGCTCGCTCGTAGTCGTTTGCGTTGTTGGCTGTTTGAGCTCCGGCATCTTGGCCAGGCTGATGATTGGTGCCCTCCGCTTCTTGGGCTTCGGTGGTTCGGTCGGCGCGTCCGCGACGGGCTCTTTCTTCGGCTCGCTCGGAGGCGACCCAATGACTTTAACCTTGCCCGTTCCAACCGGCGCAATGTAGTCATCCCGAGTGTATTCCTTTTTCTCAGGCTTGACCGGCACGGCCTTCTTGGCGACAGCCTTACCGATGCCACGGCTGACGGTAGAGCTCGGGCGGACAGGTGCACCCTTGTCAGGCACGGCGGGGGCGGCCGCAGCAGCTTTGTCAGCGCCGGCAATGTAGGCCTTAACTTTTTCTAGCTCTGTGTCATCCAAGCTGGCGAGCGCAGAACCCTTGCCGGTAACCCCTGCTCTTGCACAGGTATCGACAAGGTCCTTACTGTCAACCTTGAGCTCTTTCGCTAACGCATAAATCCGAATGGGCACGTTCTTGTTCTTCCTTTTCATTAGTGCGGAACTGAGTGACGGGATACGTTCCGCAAACTCCCGCTACGATAAATTGTTACATCTCGGTGCTCTCCTTTTCTTCTGCCTGTGGTCCTCCTCCATCGACGGCTACTTCTTCACCCTTCACGGCTACAGGTGTTTCTGCGACGACCGCGTCATCTGCCATGTCGCCAACGGCCGCTTCCTCTGTGGCTGCTTCCTCTGTGGCCGCTTCCTCTGGAGCCGCTTCTTCCGTGGCTGCTTCTTCCGTGGCTGCTTCCTCCGTGGCCGCTTCCTCTGGGGCCGCTTCCTCTGTGGCTGCTTCTTCCGTGGCTGCTTCCTCCGTGGCTGCTTCCTCTGTGGCTGCTTCCTCTGTGGCTGCTTCCTCTGTGGCTGCTTCCTCTGTGGCTGCTTCTTCCGTGGCTGCTTCTTCCGTGGTCGCTTTTTCGCCAGCCGGGGTCTCGCCACGCGCAGCCGCCTCCCGAGCCGCCTCCCGAGCCGCTTGCTCGGCAGCTCTTTCGGCGGCCTTTTGTTGACGCCTTTCTTCGGCTGCGGCACGTTCAGCCGCTTCTGCCTTATTCTCTGCCTCGGTGACGATCGCGTCCACTTGCTCTTCCGTCATACCTCCCATTTCCATCATGGCGTCGGGCTCAATGACAGACAGGTCGTCGTACGACAAATAGCCTTGCTCGACAAGCTGCTGCGCCAGATCTTCGGTCATGCCATCCAATTCTGCGAAGCCGGCGACAGCTCGTTCGATCTGGTCTTCGAGTTCGTTTGCTGTCATGATTTCGATGTCCCACCCGCTGAGTTTGCTCGCGAGTCGCACATTTTGACCTCGCCGACCGATTGCCAGCGAAAGCTGATCTTCTCGCACCAACACGATGGCGCGACCAATCATGTCGCACAACAGCACCTGTTCGACTTCGGCGGGTTGGAGGGCGTTTGGAATCAAGACTTCGGGATCGTCACTCCAACGGACGATGTCGATCCGCTCGCCGGACAATTCATCCACGATGTTCTTGATCCGATTGCCACGCACGCCAACACACGCACCGACGCAATCAATTCGTTGATCAGAACTGCTCACAGCAACCTTGCTGCGATAGCCTGGTTCACGTGCCAACTCGTTGATGGTAATCACGCCATCGGAGACTTCAGGAATCTCCTGCTCGAACAACCGTCTAACCAAATTGGGGTGTTTCCGACTGAGCACGACCTTGACGCGATTGCCTTGCGGTTTGACCTCGTAAACGATCGCCCGCACGCGTTCGTTGGGATGATGCGATTCGCCTTGAATCTGTTCGCTGCGGGGCAGTATCGCCTCGACGCCCGACAGCGCCACGGTCGTGGCTCCGCCATCACTTCGTTGCACAATTCCGGAAACCATCGAGCTGATTTGCTCTTTGTACTCTTCGATCAGCGCGTCGCGTTCCGCCTCACGAATCTTCTGAATGATCACCTGCTTGGCTGTCTGTGCGCCGATCCGCCCGATCACCTCGGTGTCGAGTTCCACGCCATCGCAGACGCCAGTGAATCCGCACGTCTCGCGGTCGATCGTGATCGCGATATCAGACTCTTCGCCGTACTGCTTACGAGCTGCCGAAGTCAACGCCGCTTCGATCGCCTGGAAGACGATTTCCGGGTCAATGTTCTTATCACGATGCAACGAATCGACGATTCGTAGCACTTCATTCGGATTCATGCTCTATCGCTTTCCATCCTGGGTCGATCGATGCTTGCGGGCGACGATCGAGGGTTGTTGGAATTCCTATTTGGATCTCTCTTGCGGGACAACTGACGTCGTTCCCACGCAACTTGGCAGCGTTACAATGTCAGGCGTTCCTCCGTCTGGTCGTCAAATAAGTGCACCCGCGACGAAACCATGGCCACCTCGACAAGATCGCCTGGTTGGATGCCGGTGCGGGGATTTGTTTTGCATACCAAGGTGTGATCAGGGGCATCGTCAGCCAAGTGAGACGGGGGCGCCTTCCTTTCTTTGCGTGGTTGTATTACCACGTGAACGAACGCCGTATCGCCCACCGATTCGACCATTGAGACCCGGCCGCGTACGGAGGGGCTGTGATCTGTCTGAACGTCGGCTAAGGCCATCGGTTCACTCGCACTCCCATCAGGCTTGGACCCAGTAATCGTGACATCTTCCGGACGAATTCCCAAAGTCACTTTCTCGCGCGGCAGGTTGTTGGCAGCGATGTTCCGCAGTCGTCCGCAAGGCAGCGAAATCGTGATGTGGTCGTTAAAAAACACCACTCGCTCGTCCGCATGCCGCAACTCGCCAGCGATTAAATTCATCGGTGGTGAGCCCACGAAGCCAGCAACAAACAAGTTCTTTGGTCGGTCGTAAATCTCGGTTGGTGTCCCTAGCTGCTGCAAACTCCCAGCATTCATCACGGCAATCCGCTGGCCCAAGGTGAGCGCTTCGGTTTGATCGTGGGTGACGTAGATCATGGTTGTTTGCAAGTGTTGATGAAGTCGTTTCAATTCGCGTCGTGTTTCCAATCGCAACTTTGCGTCAAGGTTGGACAATGGCTCATCAAACAAAAAAACCGCCGGTTGGCGGACCATTGCCCTTCCCAGGGCCACGCGTTGACGTTCGCCTCCGGACAACTGCCGGGGCATCCGATCAAGCAAACGCTCGATCCTCAACGCTTTCGCCGTTTCCTCTACCTGCTGCCGGATTCCGTTTCGCTTCTCCGCCAACAAATTCGCTTCAGCCGAGTTCATCAACCGAAGCCACGTCCGTGCCAGCCAACCACCTCCATACCGTAGCGTTAAACCAAACGCCAAGTTCTTGTACACCGACATATGCGGGTACAACGCATAGTTTTGGAACACCATGGCGATGTCCCGGTCCTTCGGTGGTATGTGGTTGACCACATGTCCATCGATTCGAATCTCTCCAGTCGTGCAATCTTCCAATCCTGCAATCAATCGCAAGGATGTACTCTTGCCGCACCCACTGGGCCCGAGCAAAACTAAAAACTCGCGATCCGCGATCTCCAGATCCAAGCGATCGACTGCTACAACATCATCGGAAAAGGCTTTCGAGACGTCTTCAAAAGTAACGCTCGCCATGCCTTCCCGATCACCGCAGCGCGAACCTCGCACGTCACCGAGCGGGCGTCGCAACGTCCAAATCGCTCGAAACCCGGAAAGTCACACAACTTAGTGGGATTCTGAAGCTGGTTAGGATACCGCTCGCTCCAGAAGGTGTCAACCGAGGACACCACAAAGTTCGCGTACGACCGGGTTTGCGCACAAATCTCCGGGGCGGTCCTACTTGATGTATGGCTGCCTCAATTCCACAAGATCAACATCGCCGACTTACTCGGAAAACCGGCTGACGACGAGTGCCGAGGCTTGCCCTTGGGGGGACACATTGACGTTGAGGAAGCAGTCGCCCGGCGGGTCGTCCGCACGTGACGCTTGGATCGGACAATCCGGATCGGGTGTCTCGTAATTCAGGATTGGGAACAATGCGCTCTTGGCGTTGGCCGTCAAACTGGCGATCAATTCAATCATTCCACTGCCGGCACCCAGATTGCCGAAGTAGCTCTTTGGTGCCATCACGGGAACCCGCCGATCACCAAACAACCGGTGAATTGCTTGGGCTTCCGCAGCATCACAGGCTCGTGTTCCCAAACCGTGAGCATTAATGTGGCCAACTTTGTCTGGTGTCAAACTGGCAGTCCGAAAGGACTGTTGCAGGACATTTTCGATCGCTTTGCCACAATCAGCGACACTTTCCCGGTTGGCCACGGTGGAAGAGCCGTAGCCAACGATTTCGCCGAGGATCGTCGCACCACGCGCTCGAGCATGTCCCAATTCCTCTACAACGATTGCCCCGGCACCTTCGCCGACGACAGCGCCCGTCCGATTCAGGTCAAACGGTCGGCATAATTCCGCAGGATCCTCGGCATTAGTCGCCAGCTCTCCCTGGATCATGACATGGACCGTGCGGAGTGGATTTACCCGTGAACCCGTTGCGCCTACGACCATAGCGTCAGCAGCACCTCGCTTGATCGTCGTAAATGCTTCACTACAAGCAAGATTCGCCGATGCCTCGCGGAGTGTGATCGAGTTGTTCGGCCCACGTAGATCGTTGTAGATGGCAACGTGACTGGCGGGCATGTTGGGCAGGTACTTGAGGAGCCACAAGGGTGTGACGCGAGGCAATCCGTCTTCGGCCCAACGGCTGAAGTCGAATTGCTTCTGATCGTCCAAACAGTGACGCACACCTTCGACGAATTCGTCCGGCGTTGTCACAATATAGTCAGCCCCAAACATGACGCCGGTTCGATCCGGGTCGCAGTCGGCAAGCAGACTGGAGGCAGCAATCGCTTTCTGTGCGGCGGCGACCCCCATCTGAACGTCGCGGCACATCACTTTCAGCCCTTTGCGGATCGCCCGTTTCTGAGGTGACTCGAGCGGGCCGAAATCGTCAATGTGTCCCGAGAAATCCCAAGCTTCCGCACCGTAAGGGGTTGGCAGATAATCCGTTGCGACGCGTGTCATTTTCGCGACACCACTACGCTGACTTAAAAATGCATCCCACAGTGTCTCGGGGTCACCGCCCAACGGGCTAACCAGACCAACACCAGTGATCACAACACGACGCGGGGGAGAAGCAGGCATAGCTTTGACAGGAACCTGTGGGTGGTCGGTTCGCAGAGAAGGTGAAAGACGCTACGCATCACCGAGTAACTATCGTAAATGATAGCCCGGGTACTGGGTAACCGTCGAGAGCGTCGCTGGCCGTGAGGCGAATGAGAAGCGGCCCCCCAACGGATCAATACCGTCCCCGGCTGTTCGGTGTGGCGCCATTGGCGGTCCGATCGATCCCACCCGGCTGGCTCACTTTGCCCTGGTTTTGAATGAACAGAAGCGCGTCCGCTCTCCCCGTCGAACCGCCTAACAAAGGAAGGCCGATCGACCTGGGGCGGTCGGCCGTGGGTGTTGCCACGACGCCACAACTGACCAACAGAACCTGGTCTACTGGCCAGCGAAAACGTTCGTGCAATCGCCAACTCACCAACTGGGGCACCTGAATCTGAACCGATTGGCGACCGGCGGCCACACCCGGGATGTCAATTCCGACGGGGACGAATTTCTCGACCTGGTCAATCTGGCACTTGATCACCGCATCCACGGCCCGCTTGTCCAGCGAGAGCAGCGGGCTGATTTGCAGCGAGAACCCCTCCTGGATCTGCCCAGGTTCAAGTTCATACCCTGGTGAAGCGTTTGGCCGGATCCCAACGGACCGAACGTAGTTGCGCGGTCGCGTCCGTGAAATTGCCTGTGACTGCCCATTGTGGATCACCAGATTGGGTGAATTGTGTTCACGAAAGTCCATGCGTTTGCGGAGCTGATTGATCAGCACGGCCGCATTTTCCGGGGACAACAGCCAGGCATCGACCCCTGGTGATTGAACCGTCACCGCACGCATCAACGGTAACGCCTTGCTTCGCCAATTGGGACTCCCAACGGTGGCCAACTGTAAACTGAAGGCATTAGAATCCGCTCGACTGCTGACGAACCGATCCACGACGCCCCGTACAAGCTCCTGCATTTCCGGCGTGTTGTAGACGACCAACTTGTCGCGATTGGCGCTCAGCAGCCCAACGGGCTCAGAAAACCAGATCTCTGTTCCGGTGTCGCGCAAAATCCAATCGACGATCGCTTGCTCGGGCCGCGCCGTCGTCGCAACACGGTCGGTATAAGGCGAAATGTCGTACTCGCGCCAGATCTGCCCGTGGCTGTGCGGCAACACGCCGTCACCCTTGGTGACTTTGGTCAGCGTTCCATTTGCGTCAGCCGAAGAGACTTCGGTCGAATTGATCGGACCGTTCTCTGTCGCCACGTTCTCCTGAGCGTGAACCAAACCGAACCCACTGACCAGCAGAAAACAGGTAACCCTGGCCACTGGTTGCGACAATTGAGGATGCTGAGCCATCATGCTTCTCCCTTGTGGTGGAGCCCGCCGAAATAGGAACGCGGTACCATTCTCTGCGTCAGCTTCGACACGGATCGCGATTGAGACTTTCCCGTCTGGTGGCCTCGAGCGGCGGCCGAAAATGGTGGCGGAGTATACGAGCCCCAAAATTGTCAAACAAGGCCGATTCTGCCCCAAAAAGGCCGTGCCCACCGGGATTCACATGAGAGATCCGTCCCAACCGCCCCCTGCCCTGACAGCGACCTCGGCCACCATCTTCTGATCGGCGACGCGCCAAGCAAATTCTAAACTGTGACGTTGCTCACTTAACTTCTGACCGGGTTTGCTAGAATTAGGCTTCCAGATGTGCCGGTCGAATCGGCACACGCCCGGCGTTAATCCGAGTGCCGAGACCGATTACGGTGTTGGCCGTGTTGCCATTCTAATTCAGGAGCCACTGATGATCTTCAACGGGACATTGATTTCGGTCGTCACCGCGAGCCTACTGCTCCTTGGATCGGCAACCGCCTACGGCGCATCGCCAATTCCAGTGGGCGAAGTTGCCCCCAAGTTTGAACTCAACAACCAAGCAGGAAAGGCGACTTCGCTCGCTGATCTCGTCAAGAATATGCCGGTAGCCTTGATCTTTTACCGTTCGGCGGATTGGTGACCATTCTGTGTGACGCAGTTGGATCAACTGCAAAAGGAGATCAAGGATCTTGAAGCCGCCAACGTTCAAGTCGTTGGCATCAGTTATGACTCAGTTGATGTTTTGGCCAAGTTCACCAAGAAGCACAGAATCACATTTCCACTGCTGGCCGATCCGGACAGCAAAGTGATTGACGCCTACGGAGTTCGCAACGAACGGGCGCGGGGCCGTCAGGCAGGAATTCCCAAACCGATAACGATCATCGTGGACAGCGACCTACGAGTCCGAGGCCACTTGCCTGGTGATGTACGCCGCCGCCATTCGGTAAAGCAGCTGATCGACATGGTGAAGTCGCTGGATTGAGCGTGCCGATTCGATCTGGATCAGGCACGCTGGCAGGCACGGTCAATTCGCGCGAGGCAGGATTCGCGGCCCAAGATTTCGAGCGTATCGAACATGCCCAAACCGACCGTTTTGCCGGTCACGGCTACGCGGAGGGCGTGAATGATGTTACCCATCTTGATCAACTTGGCTTCAATAAATGCGCGCAAGGCAGCTTCCGTCGATGCAGCGTTGAAGTTCTCGATCGCGGCGAGTTCCTCGCGAAATGCAATCAACAGCGGTGTCGCGTTCGGTTTGCGGATGCGTTTCTCAAACGCCTTCTCATTAAATTCGATGTCGTCGTCGGCAACAAAGAACTCCCTGAATTCCAGGATGTCGCCGGCCACTTTAATCCGGTCATCGGCGGCCGCCAGGATCTGGGCCAGGTGTGGACCAGTCTCGCAAGGTGGCGGCGAACTGACCCATCCGGCCCGCTGAATATATGGCAAGACCATGGCAACTTTCTTCTTGCTTGGCAGGGCTTGCATATAACGTACCTGGGTCGCACGCAGTTTCTGCGGATCGAAGCTCGCCGGTGATTTGTTGACACGTTCCAAAGAGAATTGCTGGACCATCTCTTCCCGTGAAAACGTCTCCGTCTTGTCATCGAGCGACCAGCCTAGCAAGACCAAGTAATTCAAGATTGCTTCCGGCAAATATCCGACCTCTCGGTAGAAGTCGACAATGACCGGATTGAAGGTGTCCGCAGCGACTTCACGGCCGAGTGTCGCGGCAATTGCCGAGCCGTGTTCGAATAGCTCTTTGAAATCCCGATTCTTGAGATACTTGGAGAGTTTTCGTTTACTGATCTTTTGAGTTCCGCCTGTCTCGGCAACGTACGGCAGATGAGCAAATTGCGGCGGCTCCAACCCCAGCGACTCGGCGATGAAACGTTGTCGCGGCGTATTTGGCAAATGCTCTTCAGCACGAATCACATGGGAAATCTGGAAGTCTGCGTCGTCGATCACACTGGCCAGATGATACAGGCAGCTGCCGTCCGCCCGTTGAATGACATGATCCTGTTCGCGACTCCAAGCAAACTGGACGTCGCCACGAATGAGGTCGTGGAAACTGCAACTTCCCTCGCGCGGCATCTTCAATCGCACAACCGAGGATCGCCCTTCGCCCTCAAATCGGGCAACATCTGCCGCAGATTCGGCCATCCAACGCCGGCTGTAGACGAAGTCGCGTTTCTCCTCCGCCGCCACCTCGCGTTCGGCAGCCAGTTCGTCCGTGGTGGCAAAATCACGGTAGGCCAATCCGTCGTCAAGCAATTTGGCCACGGCTTCGTCATAGCGCTGGGCACGTTGCGACTGATAGTACGGAGCGTGCGGGCCATTGACCTCGGGGCCTTCATCCCAATCGATGCCGAGCCAACGAAAACCGTCCAGAATGGGCTGCAGCGCCTCGGCGACATTGCGCTGTTGGTCGGTATCATCGATGCGCAGAATAAACTGGCCATTGTGATGCCGCGCATAAAGCCAGTTAAATAAGGCGGTGCGGACCCCACCAATGTGTAGATAGCCGGTGGGGCTGGGGGCAAAGCGAGTTCGAACCATGTGTCTGCAATGCGTCAGAGATGAGGGATGGAATTGGAATCGCAAGCGACCAGCAGCCAGTCCTGGCGTAGAGCGACTACCTACTATCCAGCATTGAAGACTTCCTAACCACTCCCCGTCTTCTTTTGACGTCGCATTTGCTTCCGAAGTCGGCGTCGCTCGGATTTGGACAGTCTTTCGCCAGTCTCGGGATCGAAATCTAACATATCCGCGTGGCCCGCCGATTCAGCGGGATTCAAGTTGCCGGACGCCTTTTTGGCTGCCTGAGCATCGCCAAGCGACTGATGAGCGGAATCGCAACGAATGGACTTCGAATTGATGGTATTCGTCCTGAGCGTTCCTTTCGGTGCATCGTCTTCTGCCGGTTTGACCAGCGATCCCCGCGCGGACCTCGTGGCCAGTTTCTTGTCCGGCCTGCCCTTGTCATCCGTACCTTGCACATCCACTGCCAGTTTTCGACGGCGCTGCCGGCGAGGCTTGAGTTCTCCCTGGGACTCCAGATACACATAGCGGCAATACGAGGCCACGACGAGCGTAACTGCCAGGTTGGCAACCAGGATCACTGTCGATTCGGCCATGGCAGTCAGTAAGACGCTGTCAACCACCAGCACATCCAATTGGATCAAGATCGCCGTAAAGTAACTGATCGCGGCCAACAGGGACCACGACCTTGCCAGCCGGCTTGACCAAATCTCGAATCCAAGCCGGGCTGCCAGACTGCCGAATACGAGCGACAGAACCACGACGCCGTTGACCATAGGGCTCTGCAGCCAAGGCATTTCAAATCGATCCGCAATCAACTGGCCGACAACCGAGTGAAGCGATGTGCTGGCATCAATGGCAGCGATGGTCAGCCCAAACGCTGCCCATAGCCAGACGCGATAGCGAGCTCGATAATCGTCCAGCCTGTGACTGCGCAACCAGTAGACCAACACGGCGTTGACGGCAGCCATGGAGAGCAACACAGAGGAAAACCAGGCCGCGAGACTGCCTGGCGCGACGACATCCAGCGCGGCGGTAACCTCGGGCCGAAGATGCGAACCATGGAAGATGTTCGAATAGGCGGCCTCCAATCCAGCAATGACAGTTAACCCAGCTAGCACCGCCACGGTGAGCGTCCAAGGTCGTGTGGCAATGAGGCACGAAATGGGCGGCTGCGATTCTATCGAAACGGCCGCTGAGTAGCCGCGGGGCGGGACCTTAGTTTCGGTCTCTCGACCGCCCGTAACTTGTGCTTCATCGCCCTCGGCCTCAGGCGAGGTCAACATTTCGTCTCGCAACACGCGACGACGCCGCTCGTCGCGCTGCCCATTCTGTCGGAATTGCATACGTAACCAGAATATTTGGTGAGGATCCAATCGGCATTTCGCCACGCGATAGGCGGCCAGGCGATTCGCCGGCAAACGACTCCACTGGTCGCCAGTAGTGTGCCGGTACTGAGGCATTCTTCGGTTTTTCCAGCTCTGAACCTGAATCGTAGGTCGTGCAGCCCATCCGTCCGGCGCGATCGGTACAACCGGCACGGCAATAAGGACCGTTGGGTTGGCAGAGATTCGGCCTGACAAGCAACTGTGCACCTGCTTGCTGATTTTGACGTTACTCGTTTGGCGACCTAGGTTTTCTACAGAGCGACGGCGAGATGCTGTACCGATGGGTGACAGTTGGAGTCACCTTCGTAGAGACGCGACCAATCCAACTTCGATGGGCATCATGATCAACTCGGGCAACCCAATTTCAACCCCTGCTGGTGAGACCACCTCCGGGGAGGAGCGGATCGAAGCGTTTTCGACGCTGTTGAGCACGTTGGAATCTGCTGTTGTTGCAGGGTATCCGTGCCGCACACAGGCAATTGACAGGCTTCCGGTCCATGAACTCCAAGCGCGGCTAGGTATCGCCACGAGCTTGTTTGTTGCGCTTCGTTCGAACCATCCCGCGACAGCATCTCATAGTCTTCGCGTTGCAGTCGGAGTTTCATCCTGGTTACAGACGATGGAATTGTCGAAAGAACAGCGGGACATCATCGAGATCGCCGCACTGCTCCACGACATCGGCAAGATTGGCGTCGCCGATTATATCCTCGAAAAACCGGGGAAGCTGACTGGTGACGAAGCCGAAGCGATGGAACGCTATCGAGAAATCGGGCGAGAGATCCTGTCCGGTTGCAGCAATTCGAGGGAGCTGATAAGCACCGTCCACAACGCCAATGTCTGGTATCACTGCTCAGGCCAGAAGCCGGGGTCGAATGGAGCGACTAAGATCGACGGGCAATTGCCTCTGGGCTCCCGGTTGATCGCGATCATCGACGCGTACGACTCGATGACGACAGATCGCGTTTATCGTCCTGCTATGTCCGTTGAGCGAGCGACAGCCGAACTGCTTGCCTGTGCCGGCACTCAGTTTGATCCAGATCTGGTTCACGATTTCTGCGAAGCGATGGACCTTGGCCGCATCCACTTCGACTCGGCACGTGCACGAAATTGGTTACGAGAGATTTCGCCGGAATCGAGCAAACTGATGTGGACCTGGAATTCCACGGCAAGCGAGGCTTGCTCGTCAACTGCCGGCAGCATGCCCTTTAATGCTCAGCTACTGGATAACATGCATGACGGTGTCATCTTCGTCGACGCGCAGCTGAGGGTTCTACTGTGGAACCGTGCCGCCGAGCGAATGACCGGCATTACCGAAACGAGCGTGCAGCGTAAGCAGTGGTCTCTAGCATTACTTGACGTGTGCAATGAAGACGGACGTAACTTGTCGGAGGAGGAATGTCCGGTGGCCGAGGCACTTCGCAGCGGCGAGCAGACATCACGCCGGTTAATCGTGCGAGGTACCAACAAGACACGAATCGCCGTCGATGCGCACGTGGCCCCGGTACTGGCTTCAGACTCGACCATTTCCG
>JASLPZ010000032.1:268-6705 GCA_030744725.1 Pirellulaceae bacterium | reverse complement strand
CGGAGTAACTCTGGTGGCGCACGATGTGTCGTCACAGATCACGCTGGAAGAACGGGTGCAAGTGCTGCACGAGAAAGCCACGCGTGACCCGCTCACCAAAGTCGCCAATCGTGCGGAATTCGATCGCTTACTGCCGCTGTTTGTTGATGCCCACGCGGAACAGGGTGTGACCTGTAGCATGATTATGTGTGACATCGATCACTTCAAGAGCATCAACGATACCTATGGTCATCAGGCTGGAGACAAAGCCTTGACGTTGTTTGCTAACTCGCTACAGCGTCATGCGAGGGCTGGTGACCTGGTCGCCCGATATGGTGGCGAGGAGTTTGTACTGCTGTGCGCCCATTGCGACAATGCCACCGCCACCCGCCGCGCGAACGAGGCGCGGATCGCCCTGGCATCACAACCGCTTCCACCGCTGGACAATAAACGTCTGACAGCCAGTTTCGGCGTCACTGAGGTCCAAGCAGGCGACACACCCGAGACGTTCCTGCGACGCACCGATCGGGCCCTCTTGCAGGCCAAGGATCATGGCCGAAATCTGGTTGTGCAGTTGGGAACCGGCGTGTCCGACGACGAACCACTCAAGCCGAAATTCAATCTGATTGCCTGGCTGGCAGGGCCGCCCAACGCCAGCTTGCTGAGATGCAGCTTGATGACGGTGATGCCTCTGAAGATCACTGCCGAGAAGCTTCGCGGATTCGTCGCCGACCATGGTGCGGAAGTGATCAGCATCGAGGACAATCATGTCATGCTGCTTATTGATGGGCACAATACGCCGTTGCTCCGGCGCTGGAACGACCGGGCCGTTCCTTTGGTGATTGAACTGACATTGCACGAACGCAGTATGCCCTGTGAAGGCGGGCAGGACGGCACGTACCAGCGCACCGCAATCGACGTTATCGTCCGGTTGAAGCGACAGCGCGACCGGCGCCGGCACGACGCCTCGCAGCGAGCTCGCCAGCTCCTCATCAGCATGAAGTCGTACTTAATGGCGCACGAGTTTTCCGACAACGGAGAACAGATCGATGGAGAGTCCACAGACGCAAGACAAGGCTTGGCAACGCAGGCCAAGAGAATCCTTTCGCACTGGCTGAAGAAGTGATTGACACCGATTCGGCGATTCGAATCTCCCTGACGATTCGATCCGCGTAACAGAACCGAACGCAAGGAACATTGCATGTCACGCATTGGAGCTTCCATTGCCGGGCTCGAGCGATTCTTGCTGAACAATATTGCCAGATCTGATCAGGCCGCGCTGGCATCCGCAGTCCGACTCGCCACCGGGAACAAAATCAACAGAGCGTCTGACGACCCGGCGGCCTTTGCCCAGCTCAGCGCGTTCGAACACCGACAGAGTGTTGTTCAGGACACGCGGAGCAATGTCGATGCTGCCGCGACTATCGGTGCCCAGTCGCAGCTCAATCTCGGCGAGGTCCGCGCGCAGATCGTCCTTATCCGCAACAGCCTGCTACTCGATGAAAATCAGACCTTAACGAGCGAAGATCGCCTCGCCAATCAACTCTTGATCGATGCAGCCATCACCGAACTCGATTCTGTGGCCAAGTCGGAGATCAGCGGCAAACGGTATCTCGATGGCTCCGTGGACTACCGTTACACCGGCAAAAGCGCCCAACAGATCAGCGATATCGAAGTGTTCGCCCTGGGTGAAACTGCGTTTTCCGGCAGCGTCGACAGTGCCGCGACACAGTCAGTAACCCGTTATACAGGGACCGCGGGCAACGTCGACGGTGCTGATACGAGCACGCTGACTCTCACCGGAAAACGTGGTAGTGCCAGCCTTTCGACCACGGGCGGCGAGTTGCTGACGGACGTTGCAGATCGCATCAACCTGGAAAGCCATCGCACGGGAATTACCGCGTCAGTCAGCGGCAATGATCTCGACTTCACAACGGTTGATTTCGGCGACAATGCCACCATTAACGTTGCGATTACATCCGGCACGTTCGCAACCGCCAGCATTGCGCAAGGTGCCGATGCCACGGCGACGATCAACGGCGAGGCGATTGATGCGAGCCAGATTGATGGGAATACGCTGACCTACGCCAAGAATGGCACGCATGTTCGAATCGAATTCGCAACCGGTTTTAGCGGCAATTTCAATTCCTTCTCAATTTCCGATCAAGATGTTTCCAAATTCGCGCTTTCGCCGGAACTGAACGATCTGACGTCCCTGGCATTCTCTCGAGTCTCAGCCGACTCGCTGGGTGGATTGAGTGGAAAACTGAGCGACCTGGGGAGCGGTGGCTCGCTTTCCGGGCTCGGAACAAATACCTCCCAGGCATTGCGCGTCGTCGACGAGGCACTCGCCCAATTGACGCTGACCGACGCCCAGGCAGATTCGTTTGCGGATACGACGGTAGCATCTGCCGCATCGCTCCTCAGCGGGTACGAAACCAACCTGGCCGCATCGATCGATTCGATCAACGGCGTCAATCAAGACGAAGAGAGTTTGCTGCTGGCAAAAAACCAAGCCTTGTCGCTCAATTCGATCTCAGCAATTTCGTTGCTGCAACAGCAACAGGCATCGGTACTGGGCTTGCTCCGTCTCTTGTCGGGAATCTAGCAAGTTCAATTTGAGACGTTGCCACGGCAGTAAGCAATGTGCGTGATTCGCCGACGCGGAAGGCCGGTCGATTGGGTCGGCGGGCAGCTCCAAAAACTCCTCTTCGGCCAGTCTTCTTGAGCCCTGCGGCCCGTCTGCCCCCTTATTGCGACCTCCATTTTGATGAGGTATGCTGCCAACGCTATTCAAAATTGTATCGTTCTATGCAATTTCACGGTGGGGTGGAGTCAGCTGAAGGCTCCCTTGCCGCCGCTCGTTTCTTGTCAGACGGCATTTACTAGACCGATCGTGTCTTGGTTGGGAGAGAAAAGAACATGGCCTATACACTGCCCACCTTACCGTACGCGTGCGATGCGTTGGAGCCTCACATCGATGCTCGCACCATGGAAATCCACCACGGGAAACATCACAACGCATACGTCACCAAAGTGAACGATGCGATCGGTGGAACGGATCTCGAGAACAAGACCATCGAGGAACTTGTGTCGGACCTTGGCTCTGTTCCCGATGCCAAGCGTGGTGCCGTCCGAAATAACGGTGGCGGTCACGCCAACCACTCGTTGTTTTGGACGGTCATGGGACCGAACTGCGGAGGTTCTCCGAGCGGTGATCTGGCTGCCGCTATCGATTCCGATTTGGGTGGGCTGGATACGTTCCGGACCGATTTTGGCAACGCCGCCACAACACGGTTTGGTAGCGGTTGGGCGTGGCTGGTGGTGCGCGATGGAAGATTGGCAGTTGGCTCGACGGCCAACCAAGACAGCCCGCTCATGGGCGAAGCCATGTCGGGTATCAGCGGCACACCCATCTTGGGTCTTGATGTTTGGGAACATGCTTACTACTTGAACTACCAAAACCGACGACCTGATTATGTGTCGGCCTTCTGGAACGTCGTCAATTGGGACGAGGTGTCGCGACGTTTCGCGTCCGCCAACGGTTAACGATCAGTTCGTTTGTACACGAATGTGAGATTGGCTCGCTTGCGCTCTTGGTTCGCCAAGATTCTCGCGGGGATGCAAGTCGTTCGATACGGCGGAACGATCGAACCATCTTCAGGCGCGAATTTCGTCGCATTGGACCCGGCCACACAGTCAATTTCACGCAGATTGACGTTGACGTGTCGAAAATGGCCTCCTATCATCCGCCCCCCTGGAGGCAGGAAACGCCGTGCCATCGGAACAATCGGGTCAAAATGATCGGAATATGTGGCCTGCTCCGGTCGTACGGGCCGAATAACGCAATTGAATAGCGAGTGGCTACGAAATTCGCACACTTGCGGCGGGCCGAGATTGCCTGGCGATCGACGCCAATTCAAGCGTTTTCTCACATTGAACGTCAATCGAATAAAAGGACGAAGAACCATGCGATCTTCACTTTCGCGATGGTCAGTAGGCGCGGTGATTGGTGCGCTCCTATTTGGAATCTCTGGGTGCAAGAGTGGAGTCTCCTCTCCCACGGATTGGTTCAGCAGCTGGGGCAAGAAACCTTCACCCGCAGCGTTCTCCAGCACCGCGCCGCGGAAACCATCGGCATCAACATTGCCAAACCCACGTGCAACCACGGTCGGACAGACCGGTCTGGTCGACAATTCGTACCCCAACTACGGCAATCAGGGCTATCCTGCGTCACCCAGTAGCAGTTCGCCTAATGGCTACAACACAGGCCCCTACGGAATGGCAAGCCGTTCGACACCCAGTTCTGGCCAGCCGAGCACGTCTCCTTACGGGCTTACCGGTGCAACGGGTGGAAGTCCTTACTCAGCCAACACGAACACGCCCTATGCAGGGCCAGCCTCTCCGTATTCAAGTCCCGCTCCAGCACAGGCGGGTGCCTACGCTGGCTCGGATAATGCCTATCGTACGGCGGATGCACGCTCGGCCACGACACCAAGCGGTTACGAGCCGACGGCCAACGCTCATGGTGGACAGCCAACCACGTATTCTCCAGGACAAGGCAGTTACGCGCCGCCCACGACCCAGAATTGGGGAACTCAAGCGGCGCCCGGTTATTCGGCTACGAGGGCAACGGAGACAACCGGTTTGAGCAGTTCGGCAGGTCCCTATCAGCCAGGCAGCACGAACAGTTCAGGAGCATTGCCTACCAACGCGGGCAGCGCGGATCTGCAAGGCGGCGGTTCGACCAACTATCCGGGTAGCGGGGCACCAACTGGTTACCCAAGTGGTGCGGGATCGGAATTTGGCGGAAGTTACCCGGTAGCGCCCGCTGGCCAGCCAGCGACCCCAGCCAGCAGCTACCCAACAACAGGTCCTACCACCTACCCCGCGACAAGCGGGACAGGTCAAGGCTATTCGTCGGCGTACCCCAACAGCGGTAATTGATTCGCCAAGGGAAACTACGACGACCAACAGGTTGGGTAAATCGACCAATGGCGGTGTCCTGATCGAGTTTTGACTCGATCAACGGCACCGCTTTTTTTGGTTGCACTGACAGGGAAAATGTTGCGAATTTCTTGCCCAAAACACCGCGCAAACTAACCCGACGCGTCAGATTCAACCCGCCGTGGGGCAGCAGCGGCTTTCGACAACTCGAGTTGGGACGCCACGTTGATCAAGCTGATCAGCACAATCGTGCGCTTGAGCTGTGTTTGAGAAACTCGAGTGCAAACGCCACTCTTGACGAGAGTCCTGCACTTGGACACGCACATGGGGCGCAACGCCGCCTGGAGAATTGGCCGCTGTGACACGAGCTAACGGGGTAGGCATCGTCTTCTGCGTCGACATATTCAGGATCCAACAAAACCGCATTGCTTGTTTCAAAGAGCACCGCCATGGTCAGAGAGAAGAGCTGATCAGCGATCAGTGCATGGCTCATCAATGCTATCGAACGCAAAGGCCACAGGGGATTACAGAAATTGGAGAGAAATCGATCGACCCGTCTGCAAAGGATGTCAGGCGCACAACACCACGGGAAACCCCTCAATGCGCGTCCCAAAACCACAGGCGCAAACCAACGGCTACCACCACGAGCGCAAGGCGACCAATTGAGACCTACCAACCCATCAAGATATTCGATTCAATGACCTTACGAGCCCGTTCGAGATCCGTACCGGTCTCGTGCATGTAAAGTCGAATCGCGTGGACTTTGTCACCGGATGCCTTTGCCAGGCAGTCACGGGCGACACTGCATGGGTCGGCTTCCGTCGAGTTAAGGCCCAAAGCACCTTTCGAGATCACCCAGGTGTCTCGGGGGCGTTTGGTCATTCTCGTGACCTTATCCTGAGGATAGGCCTCTGTCACGACATCACGCGCTGCGGCGTCATCCGCCGCCCATGTGATGATAATGTGTGCGTCTGTCTCGACTTCGAACAGGGGCACATCCGACTCCTTATGTATTGCTGTGTTGCTGTGTCAGAATGGACGCGTCAGGCTGGTAAGCATGGCCGACAATTCCGTTGTTTGCAACCGGCTCCCGAGCCGGTTGCCGTTGAGTGTGCAACCCAGAATGGATGTCTTGCCGGATATCTCTGGCAGCGATAGCCTTATGGGGTGGCTACCGGAGTACAACGTTCGGTGATTTGCCAGTTTCTAACTCCGCTTTCTTTGCCGTCGGTATCAAACTATGTCAGAACGACAATCGCCGGGGATGGTCGAATCACGAGATCCCGTAGACGATCAAGGCCAAACGCAGCCTCCCAATGCAATGGAACGGCTTACGCAATCCCGGATGGCTTCCCTTTTTAGCACGCTCGTAATCGTCTTCATGGTCGCAATTGTCGTCATCCCGCTGTTCTATACGAGTTTTTCCGATGAAGTGGGCCGTTGGCGGCTGGCTGCGGCGTGGGAACAGCGATTGGATGGTGAGCTGGAAACGGCCATCAGCACTCTCAATT
>JASLPZ010000032.1:0-258 GCA_030744725.1 Pirellulaceae bacterium | reverse complement strand
AATGGTACGACCAGCTTGGCGATCACGAGGCAGCTTTGCGAGACTACAACAACGTCAACGAACTTGCCGACACCGACCGGCGCATGCTGTTGGGGAGAGCCATGGTCTATCATCGAATGGGCAAACCAGCCGAATCGATCCGCGATCTCGAACAGCTCTTGGAAGGCAGTCGTGGTACAGATCGCGCCATCGCTTGGAATCTACTGGCCTATCTTCGGGCCCTCAACAACACTGACCTCGATCAAGCGCTATCAGACA
>JASLPZ010000329.1:0-7924 GCA_030744725.1 Pirellulaceae bacterium | reverse complement strand
CCGTACAGTCTTTTCGTACACCGCCACAACGCCGGTTACCAAAGTCGCCTGCGTGGGACGAAATAAAGCGGCCGTTGAAGGCAAGTGCCATTCCGGACGTTGCCAGTCGGAGCCCTGTAACGTGGCGTCACGCTGCCACCTGCTGGACGCCGAAATAAATGTCGGCTCCCTTTCTGTCGCCACCACACGATACCACTTGAATTCCGGAGCTTCGATACCTCCGGCACCGCCGCTGCCGGCCAACATGATCCAATCGCCTTCCTTCAACTCCAGGTCTTCGAGTGCGGTTGACTGCAGCGCTACGTCGCCGCCCGCGTATCCGGTCGCGTGAAAGGTGGCAACATCCACAAGCCGTTCAAAGTAGGAAGGTGGATCACCAGCACTGAATCCACCGCTGCCGTCCGCATCGACGAACATGGCCATCGAACGATCGCGCTTGTGGAAGACGACAATCGACAACAGATACTCGTTGCGAAAAACGCCGCCGACATCGACCCTCGGAACGAGCGTAGCCATCCATGAGAAATTACCCTCGTATAGCCGTTTTACGTTACCGTTGAAATTCTGGACCGGCGGTAGGTTTTTTTCGTCGGGCAGATCGAACACCAATTCATCCTGGGCAACGAAAACCTCATCGGCCAGCAATGTCCCCATCCTCGTGCCGATCACTGGAGCAGAACGAAGACTCAAACGGATCATCCGGGGGAAAGACGTGTTTTGCGGATGCGGCAACGTGATCAGCAATGGGTTCTGCCCGCCAACCGTGCGATCAATCGGCGAGAAATAGGGAAAGAACCGTGCGTCGTAATACGGTGGCTGCGTAACCACCGTTGACCCGTTGGCCGCGACAAAACGAGGATCGATTGCAAACGCGTAACCAACCGGAACGTGTGGTGAGGTCCCGATTGCAGTCGGAACCTGAACCCGTCCTCCTGGAGAATACAGCCACAACTCGGGACGGCGCATCCCCATAACATCAAACTTCTCCACCGCGTTCAGCCCCGCGCGCGCTGAGCGCTCGGCGACGATTCCCTTGCCGACCTGATGGAGTCCCAACGGAATCACGGCCAGGACCCCTAGCAACCCCACCGCGATCACGCCAATGGAAAAGAGGACTTCGAGCAAGCTGATACCGCACCGGTTCATCTTAACGTCCTCCGATCGTCTGCGCCGAATGAGCAAATTCGCGTGACGCACGTAGTGAATCGACATAGTTAGGTGTCGCGCCAGGCGGCGACAACAGCCAAGCATTTTCGGATGACGTAATCGAACCCGTGCGCGCCCCAATCGATATCCAGAAGTTCCTCACGTCCGCAATATTCTGGCGATAGGTCTTCGTGGCTGTCGCCGCCGAGGCATTGGGCCGAATCGGATTGGGCGTCTGCGGTGAGTTGGCGACGTCGATACCCACCTGGTCGATACGCCCGATCAACAAGTGAATCGTTCCTGCGGGTGTCCCAGCCTCGTACTTCGCGTTTCCACTGCTATCAAACGCTCCATTCGGCTTGACGTGATCGATGGCACCACTCGAATTAAACGCAATTACGACAGGATTGCTCCGGATGGCGGCGCCGATGTTTGCATTAAACTGATTGCCGAGTACGCCCATGCCGGAATACTCCAGGTCGATCGCGACGTTTCCAGTAAGCTGCAACGGAGATGCCGATGACTTCTCAGGTTGACGAATCACCTGGTAAGGCAGCCCCGCCGCCGGGCTGGCTGGAAGCGGCGGCGAACCAACCTCGACATCAATCCACGGCGGGACGTTGCCCAAGGATGAGACATCGTAGATCCTGTAAACGGGACCTTTGTAATCGAACTTGATCACATCGCCCTTTTGTACCAGGGCTGGCAAACTGAGGCTGCTGTTGTCAAACACGACACGCAGCGGATTCGCGGAAATCGTCCCCAATAACGCCCTCGCATTGAGCGTGTCGCCTCCATAGGGTGGCGGCGTTTCTACGATGTTCAGCACAAACGCGGCGTTTGTGCTGCCGTCGCTGCGCTCAATCATTACCCCCACGGCGCGTCCCTTTTCGACGGCCCGAGCACGTGCGGCGGCGAAGAAGACGTTGATCTGTCTTGATGCTTCGCGCAGCTTGCTCTCATCGATCGCCGTCTTCATCAATGGGATGGCCGCGGCTAAAAGCAGGGTCGCGATCGTGATGACGATGAGCAACTCGATCAACGTGACGCCGAATCGTCGGACACTCGGGGCTGCTTGTCGACGCGCGAACTGCTTCGCGCGACAACGCTCTCTTCCTACATTCCAGCCTGTCATCGCTCAATTCACTCCAAGTGCATGATTCGTGATGTTGTCTATGCCGTTCTTGTCGGGAAGGCCAAACATGGATTGGGCCCCGCCTAAAGTGAAGACATGATAAGGATCATTAGGGAACTGAGAGTCCGTGGAATACCGAAAACGATCGTAGTTTTGACAAGGCGGAGGTTGCGTATTTGGGTCCGTATCGTAGTCTGTACTGATACCGTAAAGCTGATCGCGGCCAGCTGAATAGATGACAGGGTACAACGCAAATGGGTCGTTGGATGGATTGTATGGATTATTGTTTGGATCGTTATCGCCCCATCGCGGATCGACTTTGAGAGGATCAAAAGGATCTGGTGACTTACTAGCGTCCCGATCGTGGATATCAGAGACCAATTCATCGTCCGAGTTGGGCCAGCCTCGCTCACCAAGGTCGTCAGTTCCGTTAACTCCGTCATCATCGACGTTAAGCACTCCCCAGGCGCCGTCATTGCCTCGGACGGCGACAAATCCTGGAGCCCAACGCAGGAATTCGATCGGTCGCCCCCAACCATCAACAATCTCTGGAATCCCGTCGTCATCAGTGTCCTGAATCTCCGATTCTTTGAAGAAGTCAAGTCCGTTTGAGTCTCCGTCTCGCATCACCGAAACGATCAAGTAAAGACACTCAGCTCCCTGCAACTCTGGTGTCCACGTGTCGCACAACTTCCAATCTGGCGTCGGATTAGTGGGGGTTGTGTGTTTTGCCTTGACGAGCGCACCCGCCTTGCGTCGGTAAGTGCGCCAGAGCGAAACTTGTAGCGGAGAGGAACTGCCTGGTTTGACCAGGATCACAGCCGAATCAATCAGGTCCGTCTTGCGTTCCGGCAGTTCCATGCGCATCAATTCGCGCATTCCTGCGAGACGTTGCTGTGCAGCAACTCGTGGCAGGGCTGTGGCGGGAATCACAACCGGAATGGCGCGGGTTCGGTAGCTCTCCCATTTGGTCATGATTAATTCATGTAGCTTGGCGATCTGCGACCGCGTTCGCGCTTCTTTTGCGTTTTCCATCACACCAAAAAGCGTAAACAATGTCATTGTGGCGATGATCGAGATGATCACGACTACCACCATCAGTTCGAAAAGCGTAAACGACCGGCGGTGATGCTGCGTTCGTCGACTGGATAGGTGCCGTTTCGGAGTCTGGATCATGGGATATGGTCCTCGATCGTCCTGCCTTCACTAAAGTCGGTGAGGTTATCCATATCTTGCGTGCGATCGTTGCTCGTGATGATGTAATAATTAGGAGTCGGAAACTTTTTGAAAACGAGATTATTGGAAGCGTCGAGGTTGTCAACGCCGAAACGGTTATCGAGCCCAGCACAAAAAATCTGGAACGTCTCAGGCTTCACCCACTGGGTATTGTTGCTGGGCGTCCTGGGGCGCGTTCGATTGTTGTCACGTGCATCGATCGGCGTGTTCGAGCGGTAGGGACGAACAGCCCCCACGGCCGAATTTGCGTATCTCGCTCCGGTGTAGGCGTAGGCTCCTGCAATCACACGACCATCGAAATAGACGTAGGGAGCGCCCCGTGCATGTTTCGGTACGTACTCATTCCAGCCATCACCATCGATGTCGGTAAGTCGCGTTTTATCAAACGGGTAGTACGAAACTTCGTCGCCAGTCCCCGTAAGCGGATTGCGGGGGTTGTTGCGCACGAGAGAAAGCCAGAAGACGATCGCCTCGGCCGGGTCCAGATTTGCTGGCTTGCGGCCGTCTGCGTATGTAGATGTCAGCCACACGGGCACGGACGCGCGGTTGCTCCGCGGATAGGCACGTGCGATGTGATTCGCCAATGCCGCCGCGTTTGTAAAGTCGGGCGGGTAATCGTTAACCTTCGACTTGTACTGTTCGATTGCACCGGCAAGCTGATCCAACTCGATGCCCATCGCCGCATTCTTTGATCGGCGAATTGCCATGCCAACCGTGGGCACCAGAATCGCCGCGAGGATCCCGATGATGATGATCACCACCAACATTTCAACTAACGTAAAGCCGCGTCGCATGGAAGTATGCATGACTGGCGCTTCCTCTCCTTTTGGCAGATCAAACCGCTGTTTAAATCTGGGTTCGTCACAGGCATCTTGGACCACGTTGGATCGCGCCGCTCGACAAAACCGTCCGCCAGACGGGTCTTGTTTCGGCGGCCCGATCGGCAACGTTACGACAGACCTTGAATCAGGGCAACCAACGGCATGAATAACGAAATCACGATGAAACCGACCGCTCCACCCAGGAAGCAGATCATCAGCGGTTCCAACAAGGCCATCAAACCGTCAGTCAGAGTCTTGACCTCTTCATCAAACTGGTCGGCAACTTTGTAAAGCATGGTATCCAGTTCGCCGGTCTCTTCGCCGACATCCACCATGTTGACTACCAAATCATCCACCACGCGCGTCTTGATCTTGCTGGCATAAAACAGTGTCGACAAGGTTCCTGCACCAAGCGCAACTTGTGTTCCCAACAACAGCATGAACCCCATGTCTTTCATCGGCGTCAGGCAGATCATCAGAATGCCTGGCGTGGCACCCATCAGGAACCAGAACATCGCACAAACAGGATGAAAACCCAGTCGCGAATACTCGGCCAACGGCCGAGCCACAGTATTTCCATCGCGAATCGAATCGGTCACCTTGCCATACATTCGCTCGAACAAGGCATTACCCGCGGTCTCGCGAGTGATATTCAACGCCTCGAGGATCGGCACACCGCTGGAAATCAAGGTTCCCAAAGTTCGCGTGGTCCGAGCCAAAATATTCTTCTCGATTAGATTACCCATGATCGGCAGCTTGAGCACGTACATATCCCAGCCCATCCGGCCATGTTTAAACTTCCGCGCAAGTTTGATAAACAACCAGATCGACACGGGGATGGCGGGCAAGAGGAACCAGTAACCCACGACAAAATCGGAAATCGCCACCAGTAGCAACGTGGCTGCCGGCAACTCCAATTCGAATTCATCGAACATTTTGGCAAACACGGGCACGATCTTGAGCATGATAAAAATCAAGATGCTCACCGCCACCAGGATGACCACAACCGGGTAGATCATGGCACCTTTGACCTTTTTCTTGAGCGATTCAGCTCGCTCCATGAATTCGGCAAGACGCTGCAAAATGACTTCCAAGGCACCGCCCGCTTCGCCGGCCTTGATCATGTTGATGTACAGCCGATTGAAGACCTTGGGGCTCTTCGCCATCGCTTCGGACAACGTTGAGCCGGTCTCGATCTCTTCGCAGACGTCCATCAGGGAGTTCTTCAATTTGCCTGGTTTGGCGTTGTTCTCCAGGATTTTCAGGCTGCGGAGAATCGGCAAACCAGCGTCTTGCAGAATGGAAAGCTGACGCGTGAACGCGCAGACGAATTTCGTTCCGCCACCGCCGATGGCGAAGGATTTCTTACGTCCCTTTTTCTTGACTGTTTCCTGAGCACCCGCCTTTTTGACGGAGATCTTCGTAACGAAGTACCCCATCTGTCGGATCGTGCCCTGAGCTTCTTCCTCAGTGGCTGCTTCGATGACATCACGGATCTCTGCGCCCGTGGCGTCCATGGCTTCAAATTGAAATGTAGGCATGATTCAATTCCCGTCTGCTTGGTTTACCGCTTGCTGACAAACAGGCTTACGCTTCCAAAATGGTTTCGCGGATGACTTCGTCCGGCGACGTCACCCCATCAAACATGAAAGTCTCGCCTGCATCACGCAGAGAGACCATTCCGTAGCCGCGTGCCGCGTCGCGCAGCGTATCAATCGGCGCATTGTTGAGAATCAACTCTCGCAGTTCGTCGTTCATGATCATCAATTCGAAGAGCCCGACGCGGCCCTTGTATCCAGTATTGTTGCAGCCATCGCAGCCACTGCCACGAAAGAGCTTGCGGTCGCCGAGCGATTCATGGGTCTGTTCGAGATCTGTGAGGATTTCGTCCGTTGGCTCAATCTCAGCGCGGCATTGCGTACAAATCCGCCGCACGAGGCGTTGCGCGAGAATTGCCTCGACCGTCGCTGTGATGAGGAACGTCGGGATCCCCATGTCCTTCAGGCGGGTGATCGAACTCGGCGCGTCGTTGGTGTGCAACGTGCTGAAAACCATGTGACCCGTCAACGATGCTTGCACGGCGATTTCCGCGGTTTCCAAGTCGCGAATTTCACCCACCAGGATGCGATCCGGATCCTGTCGCAGAATCGACCGCAAGCAGGCCGCAAAGGTAACGTCGATGTCGGCATCGACGGGAATCTGAATGATCCCGTCGATCTCGTATTCCACCGGATCTTCCGTGGTGATCAACTTCTCCTCGATCACATTCAATTCGGTCAAAGCCGAATAGAGCGTGGTGGTCTTGCCCGAACCCGTGGGGCCCGTCACCAGTACGATTCCGTTCGGTTTCTCGATAACTTCCCGGAAATTCTTCATCGTGGGCGCATCCATCCCGACTTTGTTCAAGTCGAGCGACACGACTGAGCGATCCAGGACCCGCATGACCGTGCTTTCGCCGAACATGGTCGGCAGTACACTGATGCGAAGGTCCACCGAGTGGCCGCCGACGACCAGTTCAATCCGACCGTCTTGCGGCATGCGGCGTTCTGCAATATCCAAGTCCGCCATCACCTTGATCCGCGTCGTGATCGCAAACGCCAGATGTCGAGGTGGTGGTACCATTTCGTACAATACACCGTCGGCCTTAATCCGGATGCGGAATTCTTCCTCGAACGGCTCGAAGTGGATATCGCTGGCATGGTCCTTGATCGCCAACAACAAGATCATGTTCAGCAGTTTGCGGACCGGCGCGCTGTCCGCCAGGGCCTCGGCACTGGTCAAGTCGAAGGCGGAGGAGGTTTCCATCTCCTCGGCCATCTTCTTCAATCCCTCGTCATTTTCCAGTTCCTCGACAAGGCGTTCAACGCTCTCACCGCCGGCGTTGTAGTATTTCTCGAGAGCGGCCGTGACCTCGCGCTGCGTCGCCACCAAGACTCGAATCTCGAGGCCCAGAAAGGTCCGCAGGTCGTCCTGAATGACCAGGTTCTGCGGTTCGTTGGTGGCGATCGTCAGTACGTCGCCTTCCCGCCGAACCGGGATCACGTTGTACATCTGCGCCATCGTTTCGGAGATCTGCTCTTGTGTCTCCTCCTCCAGCTCGAAGTCCTCCAGGCTGATGACCTGCATGTTCATCTGCTCGGCCAACGCTTGCGCAACTTGTTCGTCCGTGACGAGCCCCAATTCCTCGGCGACCATCCCCAGTTTTTCACCGGGCTGCCGATCCTGCTCTTCGAGCAGCATTTCCAACTGGTCGTCGTTGATAAAACCCATGTCGACCAGGATCTGTCCGATGCGACGAATCGCCATCACATTGCCTCTTGTACTGCTAGTTGTACTGCTCGGTCATAGTCATAAATTGCAACGTCGCCGTTGCCGCCTAGTCGGCTTTCCTCCTTAGCCCATGGAATCGTCTTCATCGTCCTCGTCTTCATCACCTTCGTCCGCCATCATTCGCTTGGCGTTGACAATTTTCTTCGCCAAATCGTCCGGATTCTGCGCCTTCGACAGGATATCTTCGACGGTGACCATATCAGCCTTCCACAACTTGAATAACGCATCGTCCATCAGTTGCATACCAAACTTGGCA
>JASLPZ010000328.1:0-7975 GCA_030744725.1 Pirellulaceae bacterium | reverse complement strand
GCCAGCGATACGAAGACGGGACGGAAGTGTGATTCGTCCGTGACAACATGACGCGGTATCAGCGGGTCGCTTGTCGGTAGGTCGGGGACCAGGAGCGTCAGCGACGCGGTGCCGGCAACGCAAACAGTTTGTATTACGGCATTGCCGGAACTATGCTTCGCTTGTTCGCGGCCTACACATTCGGTTCACACGAAAATCAACAGCCAGCTAGTGCTCTGTCAAGACTAAGAATTAGGGTTGTCGAACCTGATTGTCGTGGTTCGCTCCGCGAACCAAACGTCTGATCGCGGAGCGATCAACGACTCTCGCCGGGCAACCATTCTTCTTCAACCCCAAATTCAAAACTGAACGTAGCACTTGGTGACTAATTCGTGGTGGCAGGGTGAAGTGCCTCGACCTTTCACTTCGACAGATCGACACAGATGATTTCGTTGTCGTTGCGGATATAAGCGTGCTTGTTGGCCAGTGCAGGCATACTCCACACAACGTCGCGCCCAAAGGCCACGTTACTCGGTTCGATAACTTTGGTTCTATCGAGTTCGCGGAACCCGTCTTTGTCCATCTTGGCAATGACGAGCTCTCCGTGCTCAGTGAACATCCAAAAGTGGTCTTCGTGCTTGACGATGAACGCCGTACCTGAACCAAGTCGGCGAGCGGCTAACGGTTGCGGAGTCGCCCAGAGTCGGTCTCCCGAGGGCAATGCGACGGCGGCCAAATCGCCCGATTGATCCAGACCGTAGAGCACTCCATCGGCAAAAAACGGTTGTACGTTGATGGGTGAAATCGCATCTTTTTTCTTGTCACGCCAAACCGCTTTCGCTCCCGGCTTCTCGGAAGTCAATTTCAACAGCAAACTGCGATATGAGTAACCTGCGACGTACAGATACTCGCCGCAAAGCACGGGCGACATGATGATCGACCCGTTCGAGCCTTTGTAAGGGACCGACCAGTATTCCCCTCCTGTCTCCGGGTTCACGCTGCGAACGTGATCTGGACTGAGTAAGATCAGCTGTCGTATGCCGGCGAAGTTGATAATTGTCGGTGGTGAGTAACCTTGTTCGGACGCCGTACCAGATCGCCAGATTTCTGTGCCAGTGTTTCTGTCGAGGGCAACGGTGTGACTACCGTCACCACCAGCGAGCGTAATCAACCGATTGCCATCGACCAACGGATGAGCCGCATAGCCCCAAAGCGCCGTTTTCGTGTTGTATGCGCCGGGTAGGTTCTTCGACCATTTGACCTCGCCCGTTTTTGCGACGAAGCAGAATAAGCTTCCCTCCGCTCCGAGCGTGTAAACATGATCGCCATTGACGACAGGCGTACAGCGAGGGCCAGCGGGGTAAGAAATAGAATACTCGACCGGATATTCATGCTTCCAAAGGATCTCACCTGACTTCTCATCCAAACAGAGTGCTCGTTCAACTCCCGTGAAGTTCTTGCGCTCGAAGTTGGAGACCTTGACGTTGTCATTGCTGAGGTAATCAGTGATGTAAACCCTTCCATTGGCCACCGCAGGACCAGAGTAGCCTCCCGCGATCGGAGTCCGCCAAAGGACCTTCGGACCCTCTCTGGGAAACCTCTCGAGAATACCGGATTCGGTCCAAACGTTGTTACGATTGGGCCCCATCCAATGCGGCCAATCATCGGCCTGTGAACTGCGCACGCCAAGAGTAGCAATCGTAAGGGTCGCCAAGAGAGCGTATGTTCGAATCTGCATGCTTAGCTCCTGAGGGAAGAAACGTTGGCCGACACCGTTCGATGATCGGCGATCCAGACAGTATCTCATAACCTAGCGCTGGAGTCAGCGAGGAGGCAGGTGAATTTCCTCGCTGAGAACCAGCCAAGGAAAAACCGTCGCATTTGGAGTACGGGTACACTTTCGCACTCCTGCCCGTCCTACAGCCGTTTCGCGATCATGGTTTCTTGCCTGATCCTGACGCATTGGGCTAGTGCTTTGTCAATTTTTGATTTAGGGTCGAAGAAGAATGGTCGCCTGACGAGATAGTCGTTGATCGCTCCGCGATCAATACGTTTGGTTCGCGGAGCGAACCACGACAATCAGGCCCGACAACCCCCATTCTTAGTCTTGACAGAGCAACAGTGATAAGATCGGTGTCATGGTAAGGCGGTGGCCGTTTCATCTGCCATTGCGAGACTCAGAGCTCGATGACTTGGCCGATCTCGGCGGATTTCTCGGCGGCGAGGCAGGCAGCGATGGCGGCGCGGGAATCGGTGGGGGGAACGACGGATGGTTGTGTGTTGTCCGTGACACACTTGAGGAAATACTCCCATTCGGACCTCAGGGCGCCGACGCGTTGGCCGTGGAGTTCGGGCCAGTAGGTGGTGTCAGGGTGTCGCGTGGATTCCTGGTCGACGACGAAAAGGTTGGGGGCGGTGTCGTGTATTTGGATTGATCCGGTGGTGCCAACGATCTGCATACGTTCGTCGATCTGGATTGGAGTCTTTCCAGGGAGCGCCCAGACGACTTCGCTGACACCGATGGCGCCGTTGTCGAAGCGGTACATGGTCCAGCCGATGTCGGGGAATTTCTTATCGCGCACTCGGTGGGTCTGGCCGTAGGCGGTTTTGATGTTAGCTCCGGTGTACCATAGCATGAGGTCGGTGTCGTGGACGGCGTCACCGCTGATGGGGCCGATCTTGTCGAGTACGGCCTCGGTGATCCAGGCGGGGAGGTTGCGCCGGGCATAGATGGAGACGACTTCGCCGATGGCGCCAGAGTCGATCTCCGCTTTGGCGGCGGCGTAGCGTGGGTTGAATCGGCAGATGTGTCCGACCATGAATTTGCCGGGGGCTTTGGCGACGGCAGCAAGGATGCGGTCGCAGTCGACAACAGATGACGCCATCGGTTTTTCCAGGAAGACATGTTTGCCGGCTTCGAGGGCGGCGATGGCGGGCTCGACGTGTTGGTCCCACATCGTGACGACACTGACGACGTCGATTTCGGGGTCCGCGAGCATGTCGTGATAATTGGTGTACGAGGCGGGGATGTCGAATCGATCGACGACTTCTTTAAGGCGATCGGGGCGGCGCGTGCAGACGGCGTGGATTTGCGCCTGGGGCAAGTCATGCAAGGCTTCGCAGTGTTTTTCGCCAAACCAGCCGAGCCCGATGATGCCGCATCTAATGGTCTTCACTTGGGATGCTCCTGAGCCGTTACTGGTTAACCGGTGTATTGTGTCTTCGAGCGTTTGGCGCCGAAAGTGCCGGCGGCACACAGAGTGTGCCTGCTACCTTGGTTGCCCCCGTCGAGCCAAGTCAGGCCTGGGACGGCTTGATCTCGATGGGAAACATGTTGCGAGTTCGTTTACTTGACGGCAGCTGGCTGAAGTCGTGTGTGTGGATTCCGGCTGCGTCGATGTTGTGGATGCTGCCGGCGATCGGTTCGAAGGCAGCGCGGAAATGTGCGGCGGACTTGAGCGAGATGTACTTCATCTTCGCACAGTCAATGCCGAGTGATCGGGCGAACGCCATATCAAAAGGCTGCTCACGCGCGGTGACGACCACGATGTTGATCCCGTTGATTCTGAGCCATGCCGACGTGCCCATCGACCCTGTCAGGCCGGCAAACATTGGTCCATCGTAGGCAAACGCACCGTCGGAGGTCGCGAGAATCTCTGCATCCGCTTGGACCGGCTGACCCTGTACGGGAGACGACTTGCCGCCCAACGAAACAGCAATGCGGCTGCCGACTCCCGCCCGCTGAGCCTGGACGGCAACTTGGTTATCGACCATGTACAGAATCAGTGCGTCCTGCAGGGCGAGATCAAGGAACGTCTGCAAGACTTCCGTTGAATCGCCGGGCGAACCTCCCCCGGTGTTGTCCGCATGATCGGCCAGGATGATCGGGTACTTGCCGGTCTCTTCGCCACGCTGCAATCCTCCGCGGACCGTCAGGGGTGGCGAGTACCATCGCTGGCGATGTTGCCAAATCCAATTGCCCAGCTCGTCGGCAGTCTGTTGTGCCAACCCTTCGTCGCCATCAGCCACCACCATCACCGAACAGCCGGCTTCCGGCACGTTTGCCCAGGGGAAGCCGGTTGCAATTGTGACACAGACAATGGCAGGACGGTTTTCGATTTCGTGGACGTAGCGTAGCACGTCATCCATCGGCGGATGGGCAGTGACTTGGCAGGGCGTACTCCAGAACAGCGGCACTTGATGGATCGCCATGCGCGGCCGAATCTCACCCCGCACCGTTCTTGCAATGATCTCGGCGGCCTCGACGCCACGCTGGGCCATGTCGATGTGCGGAAATGTGTCAAATCCAACCAACGCGTCAGCGGCGGCAACGCGCGCTCGCGTATGATTGCCGTGAAGGTCCTGTGTAACGACAATGGGACGATCAGGCCCAAGGTAGTCTCGAAACGCTTCGATCACATCACCGTCGCCATCATCAATACCATCGATTACCATCGCGCCGTGCAGATCGAGCAACGCTCCATCCACCGGCCCGCTTTCCCGTTCTGCTTCCGCCAATCGCTCCAGCAATTCTTGCTTGATCGCATCGTAGTCTTCTCGAACGATCAACCCGTTTGGGAAAGCCGACGCACGCAACAGCGGCACAAGTTCAAAATCGTTGATCTCCGCCCCTTCAATGAAGCCGCCGGTGCAGACATTCGTCCCACGGAATCGCTCCAACATATCAACCCCGCGAATGATCCCCCGATCAAACTCGAACTGGCTTGTCGTCGTTGGTGTATCGACGCACGTGCTGGTCTCGTGAATGATTCCGCCCGTTGCGATTCGCATGAGTCAACTCCTGTGGTTCCCGCTCGACACGTCCGCCAGAATACCAAACCGGCTTGGGCCGGCTGAGCCGCCTCGAAAGCCGCCTAATTATCTCAATTGTGCTGTCAGTCGGTGGCTGCAGTATACTTAGTTCTGAACCGTCTGGTGAGGCAGTGCCTCAGACCGACGCGAGCTATCTCGTGTCCGCGACCCAGTTGCCTATCGAGGTGAGACTTTGACACGGCTTGCCAAGACCCGATCGCAACCGAACTGTTCTTGGATTGCCACGTGGCTCTTGGCCGTACTTGCCACTTCGTTGACATGTCGTGGAGACGAGGCAACGGCACTGGCCAGTGTTCGGGATCGATCCTTTCGAGCCGAATTTGATGGTTCGGAACAGAAATATGTCTTGATGATGCCGCACGGGTTCACTCCGGATAAACCCGTTTCCCTCTTGATTGCCCTGCACGGACATGGGGCGGACCGTTGGCAATTCGTTCGGCAATCGCGTGGCGAATGTCGCGCGACACGCGATGTCGCCACGGCAAATAAGATGGTCCTGGTTTCGCCTGACTACCGGGCGACCACTTCATGGATGGGCCCGGCCGCGGAGGCCGATCTGCTTCAGATCATAAGAACATTGGAAATGCGGTTCAAAGTCCAGCGAGTGATACTGTGTGGTGGTTCGATGGGTGGAACCGGGGCCCTGACCTTTACCGCGTTGCACCCGGAGGTGATTGACGCGGTTGTCGCATTCAATGGAACGGCAAACCTTGTGCAGTACACGCGTTTCCAGGATGCCATTGCCAAATCGTTTGGCGGTTCGAAGCAGCAGGTGCCGATCGAGTATCGCAAACGAAGCGCCGAGTTCTATCCGAAACGGTTCACGATGCCCTTCGCCGCGACAACAGGAGGCAAAGACACCACAGTGCCTGCCGAGAGTGTTCTCCGACTGATCGACCGTGTGCGCGACCATCATTCGGATGTCTTCGGTGTCCACCGACCAAACGGCGGTCACAGCACGACCTATGAAGATACGAAGCGATCGTTGGAGTTCGTCATCGCCGCCAGCAAGTCCCGCTGGAAAAAAAGAGGATCCTCGAACACCACAAAGTAGCCATCTCCAAGGAGCTTCAACGAGCGCGCGATCTGACACCTCAACCTAGTTCTCGGCCAGAGAAATCAGGCCGGCAAGAACATATACCGTCTCTGGAGGGTTGTACTTGGCCAGAAATAATGGGCGATCTCATCGGATTTCACGCCAGCGGCTTGGTAGAATGGCTGCTCCTGTTAATGGAGCCCGACACGCATGATCAACAGACGATCATTTTTGCAGGGACTTGCCGGTGGTGCAGCCGCCAGTTCATCCTTGGCTCGCCATCGACGCTGCTTCTCTGCGGACACCGTTTTGCAAGATTCCCAAGATACTGTTTCCGATGACACAGGCGACGCTGCTCCCGCGATCGATCGACCGTTAGCCACTGAGAATGTCTTCGGCTTTATTCGGCGTCAGCGAGGAACGCATGACCCAAGACTGTATGCACAGATTCTGGGTGCGGCCAATGAATTCAAGGAGGGCGACAAGATTGTGGGTGTGGCCGCCGCGAATGACAGTTCACGGCAAAACGCGCGATCCCTCCTGGCAAACACGCTTCTGGCGGATATCGACGGACACGCACTTCATCAGGATGGTCTGTTCAAGGCCATTTCTTTCCGACCGACCGAGCGTCCACAACGGCTCCTCGCGGAGGATACGCTGGCAAGCTTGAAGCAGTTTCTTTTGACTGCCGATGAAGATGCGATCAAGGAGGTGATGCCCGCGCTGTCCAGCGACGTGATTGCCTGCGTCGTAAAGTTGATGAGCAATAAGGAACTCATCCACGTCGGCAAGAGTGTTTTCAATCCGCTGCCGGGGAGTCAGATCGGCGCAAAGGGCTACCTTGGCGCTCGGATTCAACCCAATTCGCCAACAGACAACGTCGACGACATTCGCTGGCAGGTACTGAACGCTTGGTCGTACGCGGTGGGTGACGTTCTGTTGGGAACGAATCCTGTCTCCAGCAATCCGGCTTCCGTGGCGGCAATCGAACGGACGCTGCAGGACTTGCTGGCGACATTCGCGATCAATCATCTGATGCCGCATTGTGTCCTTTCACACATTGACGTGCAGGCGGAGGTCGAGAGCAGATGGCCGGGCTCGACTGCGCTGTGGTTTCAGAGCATCGCGGGCAGCGACGCGGCCAACGAAACGTTCGACATCAGTGTCGAGAAGATGATGCGATATGCAGGGGCGCGGACCGGGCAGTTTGGGTTGTATTTTGAAACTGGACAGGGAGCGGACTTCACCAATGGCCACAGTCACGGTTTCGACATGGTCATGCACGAATCCCGCAAGTATGGTTTCGCGCGGGCCCTGACCCGACAAGTTTCGCGGGCGCGACGCGCGGCTGGGCATCCCACGGATCCCTGGGTGCACCTGAACGATGTTGCCGGGTTCATTGGTCCGGAGGTCTTCCGCACACGCCAACAGCTCGTGCGCTGCTGTCTGGAAGACATTGTAATGGGCAAGCTTCACGGGTTGTGCATCGGCCTGGACGTGTGCTCGACACTGCACATGGACATTTCACTCGATGATCTCGACTGGTGCCTGGACCAGATCATGCCGGCCAACCCCGCCTACCTGATGGCCTTGCCCACAAAGATCGACCCGATGCTCGGATATCTGACAACGGGGTATCAGGACCATGTCCGATTGCGTGAAACGTTCGGATACCGCATCAACGACCCGATGTGGAAGTTCTTTCAGAAACTGGGCGTCATCGACCGAACCGGCCAACGGACCGATCATTTTGGCGACCCGCTTTGGGTGTTCCTGCAATACCGCCGCCGCGCAGGCGATGCGAGACGTGACCAGGAGATCCTCGAAGAAGGCCGACAGCAACTTGCCGATGTACGCGGGCGGGGATTGTTTGTTGCCGAGGGTCATGGCGATCGATCGTGGGACCTGCAACCAAGACTGCAAAGCGACATTCACCGCATTTACAACGATGCGAAACTCAGCATCTGGGCAGAACTGAATCAGGAATTCATCGCCACGATTCCAAACGTACTGCCACTGGCAACGCGATCCTCGAACCGAACTGACTACATATTGCATCCCACAACCGGCGAGCAACCGGACGTGACTTCAATCCGGACGCTTCGCAGACTTCGCGGGCAGCAGGCA
>JASLPZ010000327.1:0-7990 GCA_030744725.1 Pirellulaceae bacterium | reverse complement strand
TTACAATAACAAAACCACATCGGGCGCTAGCCTTTTCAACCGCCCAAGCGCTAGCGTTTTCAAACGCCGTTCACAGCAGTGGTGGAACTCAGCGGGAGCCAAGAGGAGCTAGTCGCCGAGTGCCGCTGGGTGGGGAAAATCCTGCGCCAATGGGCGGGTAAGCAAATGATCCTGGACCCGCGGGTAGCGCCGATGGCCCTGGAAATCCGCGCCCGGACAGCGGAAGCTATGCGCCATCCGGCCTTCTGGGAACAGGGCAGTCGTTGAAACCAAGAGTGTCTGACCCGCCAGTTTTCTGATTCTGACGGACCGCGACTAGCCGCGATCCGATGTAGTGGTCCAGCGATTTTTCAGGTGAACAGAATTGCACTAATCTGGGCGATGTTGACGAACTCTTGTCCAGCGCAAAACTCGCTGGACGACCACATCCGACGCATGGTGAAAGTCGGTGGACCACTTCACCATGGGAAGATCGAAAACCGTAGCACACCCGGCGCAGTTCAGACGAACGAGTTCGAGCTTTGGCTCGTGGAACATCAAGGATCTTCAGATTCACCGTTGCATCTGTCGCAAATTGACAGCAGTGTGTCGCCGAGAACAAAATGGCGAAGCACACAATATGTGTCCAACAAAGGGAACACAATGAATTCAATCCGCAAAGCGATGATTAAGCGTTTGTTGGTCGTAACGGCACTCTGGTGGATATGTCTTTGCCGCGTCCATGCAGATGAAGCAAGCCGGCAGGACGCTGATGGAAAGTGGCACGGAAAGAAGCCACACATTCTGTGGATCATGATCGAGGACTGGTCCACCGATTTGTCGTGCTATGGCGCTCCACTGGTGCACACGCCGAACATCGACAAACTAGCCAATGAGGGCATTCGGTTCGAAAGAGCCTATACAACCTCGCCTGTCTGTTCGACCTCGCGTTCGGCAATGATGACCGGCTTTCACCAAAACTACATAGGTGCCCATCAGCATCGCACTAAGGACAAGAAGCCGTTGCCTTATGGGATCAAACCGATCCCGCATCTACTGGAAGAGGTCGGGTATTACACGGCAACAATGGTCGGCGCGAAGACCGATTGTAATTTCAAGACATCACGAAAACTCTTCATGGGAAAGAGTTGGCAGGGGCGCAAGAAAGGTCAGCCATTTTACGTGCAGGCGACCTTTGGCGGCACGCATCGCAGCTTCATGCGCGATCCGGAGCGACCGATTGATGCCGACAAAGTGAAGCTTCCGCCATATTATCCGGACCTGCCCTTGGTACGTCGTGATTGGGCGAACGGTCTTGAGACTGTTCAGGTTGTGGATCGTCAGGTAGGCAAGTTGCTTCAGCAACTGGAAGATGAGGGCTTGGCGGATAACACGATCGTCTTTTTCATCGGCGATCACGGGCGCTGTCACATTCGTGGAAAGCAATTTCTCTACGAGGCGGGTGTTCGCATCCCTTTAATCGTGCGGTGGCCAAAGCACATCAAGCCGGGCTCTGTTTCAAGTGAATTGGTATCCTCGCTCGACATCTACCAGACCATCGTGAAGCTCGCCGGCGCAAAACCTGATCACGAACTGCACGGACTCTATCTGTTTGGCGAGGACGTGCAGGCGCGCGAGTATGTGCATTTCAATCGCGACAAGATGGACAGCACGCACGATGCCATGCGTGCCGTGCGGAGCGACCGCTACAAGCTGATCCACAACCTCATGCCAGAACGGGCGTATTGCCAGCTGAACGAATACAAGGAACGCCAGTATCCGATTCTCGCCCTGATGAACGTACTCAACATTCAGGGAAAACTGAATCCGATTCAAGCACGGTTCATGGCAGCTACCAAGCCAGAGTTCGAACTATACGACCTTCACGAAGGTCCACACGAAATAAACAACCTGGCGGACGACCCAAAGTACGCGGAAATCAAAGCGAGGCTCTTGGCGGAAGTCAATCGCTGGCGAAAAGACGTGAAGGACGTCGGGGTGACCGAGGAGTTTCGTAAGGGCGGCTGGTCGTCAAAGTATCCCACGAAGTCACTAGAAGAGTGGCAAAGTGTTCTCAAGGAGTGGAGGCAGGCCCTGCTGGTCGAGGGCAAGGCCAGTCGCGGCGGTCGGAAAAGGAAGTAAGGCCCTCTCACAATCAAAGGAGTGGCGCTGTCGAGTTTTTCTTGAAATCAAACAACGCTGAACCAGCAAAATGAAAACCTACCTACTCCTCCTCGGCCTAGCCCTTACTGCAATGTCAGCCACAGAGCTTGCCGCCGCCAAACCCGCGCGACCCAATATCCTCTACTTCTACGTTGATGATATGGGTTGGGGCTCGATCGGCCCAAATGGTCAGGCTGCTCGTAAAGCCAAGAACCTACCTTACGTGCGCACGCCTAACCTAGAACGACTTGCGAAGCAGGGTGTCAATTTCACTCGCGGCTACGGCTGCCACGTCTGCTCGCCCGCTCGCTCGTCACAGCAATCCGGCTTCCACCAGGGACATACGTTCGCCGATCGCAATGATCCCAATAACGCAAAGAAAGCCATGCGTGCCGACGACGTCCTCATCGGCGATGCGCTTTCGGCCGCCGGCTATGTGACCGGTTACTGGGGCAAGTGGGGTTACGGTGGTTCCAAGGACCGTATCAAGCCTGTCATTGACAACGTTCAGACTCTCCCCACCTCGCACGGCTACAAGTACGTGCTCGCCGAACTCCACCATGTTCGCGCTCACACATTCTTTCAGCCGACACTTTGGAGCGCTCCCGCAGCGCCCCGCGCTGTTGGCGGTCTGGAGCTCATCCCGAACTCGTTGGGCCGCTACAAGAACAACAAGGACTATCCAAGCACACCTGCCCTACAAGATCACATCGACTATCCGAAGACCGCGTATTGCGATGATGCCTACGCTTTCGCCGCTCTCGACTTTGTCCGAAACCAGGGACAGAACTACAACCGGTCTGGTCAGCCTTTCTTTGGCCTTCTCGCTGTGCAGATACCTCACGCTCCATTCCGCGAGATCACAACACTCCCTGAATGGGACAGAGCGTACGCCAAAGACCCTCACTTTGCATCACTCTCCGATCAAACGCGGCAGTGGGCTGCGATGGTCACGCGCATCGACGCGCACTTCGGCAATATCCTCGCCGCCCTCGAAGATCCGAACAACGACGGCGATAGATCTGACTCGATCGCCGACAACACGCTTGTCATCTTCCAATCCGACAACGGTGGTCCCGGCGGAAGGAACAATGTCGAACTCGACGCGAACGGCGGACTAAGTGGCAACAAGGGCAGAATCCAGGAGGGTGGCATCCGCGTCCCACTCGTTATGCGTTGGCCCGGGAAGATCACGGCGGACTCAGCGCTCAAAACAGGCACAAACTGCGACATCGTCGTTGACGTGACCGACCTGTTACCCACCTTCTGCGAACTTGCCGGCGCTCCCATCCCGCTGGGCATCGACGGCGTGTCCATCGCTCCAACGCTTCTTGGTAGCGGCCGCCAACGCTATCGTGACTTCATCATCCACGAAGCGGGCAACGGTCAGTCCATCATCCGCGGCAAGTACAAACTGATCCGCTCGAAGAACTCGCCCCTCAAACTCTACGATCTCGAAGCGGACCACGCGGAAGCGAATGACATCGCCGCCGATCATCCGGAACTCGTCAAGGAACTTCACTCGTTACTCCTCGGCGAGCGCGTTGCGGAGCCGAAAGGCTTCGCCAACACGTACCACCGCTGGACGGGCAAAGACGGCGCCACCACGTCTGATCCAGACAACTGGTCCGACTACAAATACGCCAACGCTGGCGTCACGTATATGTCGGATGACGGCGCGCCGCAACTTTCATGGATTGGACGCGTGGAGAACAAGGGGGGCAAGGCCAGCACCGCTCTCGCTGACTCCGACTTGGAATTTCTCGGTCTCGAAATCCGTGGCAACGCCAGCGAGAAGGCCAGACAGTCCCTCGTCCTCGGCCCAGAAATCAAGCTCATGGGGCGCAATGAGATCCGCTTGGCTTCCCACGCGACGCTGACGGTTAACGACGGAACTGTCTCGTCGCTCCGCTGGATCGTTATCCACCCTAGCGCCACACTTAATGGCCACGGTTCACTCAACGCCATTGTTTACAACAACGGATCCGTCGCTGTTACCGGCAGCAATCAACCAAGAATCAACCTCAGCGGTGACTACCATCAGTCTGAAGACGCTGCGCTGAACGTCACGATCGCAAGTAAAAAACCGGCGGTCCAAGTCACGGGAGCAGCGAAACTCAGCGGCGTACTTGCAATCGTTATCGCCAAAGGTTTCAAACCGACGCCCGGAACGTCCTACACCGTTCTCACCGCCAATCGAGTCACGGGCACGTTCGCCAACCCACGTGGCGAAGTCGTTGGCAGCGATGGTTCTCGCTTCACCATCAGCTATTCGAAGTCCGCCGTGACTCTCACAGTGAAGTAGAAAGTTGGAGCTAATTGCATGACGGAAAGTCCGAACAGATCAACCATTCGCCCAGGAGTGTCACTTTCGGCTGCGTCCACGTTGTTCTTGGTCGCAGTGTGCGCCGTTTTCGCCACAAGTCCGGTGGTGGTGTCTGCTGAACAGCGGCCCAACGTCATCGTGATCGTGGCTGACGATCTTGGCTACGCCGACATGAGTTTCCTTCCGCAATCACCGAAGGACGTGAAGACGCCGGGTATCGACCGGCTGGCTGACTCGGGAACGTATTTCACGGACGCCTACGCGACGTCGCCCATCTGCTCTCCGTCACGTGCAGGTCTGATAACGGGCAGGTATCAGCAGCGATGGGGCAACTACTGGTACGGTCAAGGTGGTCTCCCCAAGTCAGAGGTGACGATCGCGCATGCATTAAAGGAACTCGGGTACTTCACGAAGAAGATTGGCAAGACGCATCTGAACGGAGGCCCAGCACAACATCCATTAGACCACGGGTTCGACGAGTTTCTCGGCTTCATTACGCACACTTGGGACTACGTGCGATTGAGTCAATCGGATCTCGACGCATACCGAGCCCGCGCCAACGGTAAGAAGCTCGGCATGTTGTACGTTGGACCGCTTACACGCGGCCGAGATGAGAAGGTTTCGTACGAGGATGGGTTCACGACGCAGATTTTCACCGATGAGGCGGTACGCACGATCAGAGAGGGTGCGAAGTCTGACAAACCGTTTTTCATTGAACTCGAATACAACGCTGTTCACATGCCGACGTACGTTACCCACCCAGCGTACGCGAAGCGCGTGGGATTGGAACAGAAAAAGTGGGACCGCGCGGCGGAAGAATGGGACTTCCCTTATTGGGATCCCCGGAAGATGTCTTGGGGGGAATGGCACAAGAGTTGGGGGCACCTTGGAAAGGTGGATCCGCTCGGGCGAAAGTGCTATCTGTCGCACTTGATGGCCATGGATGATGGAATCGCTGAAATACTTAACTCAATCGAGGAAACAGGACAGCGAGAGAATACGATCGTGATGTTCCTGTCCGACAACGGGGGTACCATCAACACTTATTCAAACAACGCGCCGTTGCGTGGCTACAAGTACATGTTCGGCGAAGGCGGGATCAGGATCCCGTTGATCGTCTCTTGGCCCGGCCATTTGCCTACTGGGAAGCGGAACTCTTCATTGGTGTCAGCGATCGACATTTTCCCAACCATCCTTGAATTCGCTGGAAACGATGACGTGCCCGCTGATCTGGATGGCCGAAGTCTTGTTAAGACGATCACAGCGGAGCAATCAGTCGACGTTCATGATCATCTGTGTTGGGCCAAGAGCAAACGCGATGACACATGGGTTATTCGCAGTGGAAAATGGAAACTGATTCATTCCAAGGGATGGACTCACAGCAATTACGTGCTGGACGAAGAAGGACTTGCGTCCGCAGCACCGGACTACGAGTACCCTGAAGGCACGCTCCTGTTCGACCTGACCAATGACATTGGTGAAACAACGAATGTCGCTGCCGAACACCCGCAAGTAGTGCGTGAAATGACGCTAGCCTACGAACAATGGAAGGCGAGAATGATCGAGTCTCAACAGCAACAGAAACGGTCGGAAGAAGAACTGTATGATCTCCGCAAAGACCCAGATCAACTACGCAATGTGGCAGATGACCCCGCTACAGCAGGGTGATCATTCAGACCTTCTCCGGCACGACGAACGGCTTGCGGTATTCACGCGTCAGCAGGCCGTTTGCCCGATCGGTCGCTGTCTCACCGACAAACTTCTCTGTACGCGGGTCGAGTCTCAGCCATGGACCGAGAACAACGGACGTGTCCTTGCGATTGACGCGATTCAATTCCAGGTGTTTCCGCAATGACTCAAACGCCTCCAACGACTGCGGATTGCTCGAAATGACGTCTCGGACCTGTCGCGGCGAAGACCTCGCTCCGCTGCGGTACGAAATATTGGCAACGTGGCACAGCACGCTGGAGAAATGCCCTTGTTCAAGTTCGGCGCGCAACTCGCTTCGCTTTCGGCTGCGTACGGCCTTGATAAAGTTGGCCGGGTGGCCGGCACCACCGTCACCCTTGAATTGCCGGATCTTTCGGCCTTGAAGGTCGTAAGCCCAACCACCGCCACGTCCGACACCGAGGTATCCCTGCTCGCAGCGGATCACACTGAAAAATCGCCGCAGTCGTGTCTTGTCGAGTCGAACGCCACGATAACTTTCCATGACCATCGGCAGCGTGCGAATCTCGATCAGGATCGGCGCGCGGTTGTAATCAAGAATTGCCAGCTGCGTGTTGGGTGTCTGGCCGTCGTCGACGTAGCCAAACCGGCCCCCCAGACTCAGGACTCGCGACGGCAGCCCCGTGTGACCGAGCAAGAAGCGGCAGTCGTCGAGCTGATGCACGCCGAGATTGCCCATGTCGCCGTTGCCGGTCGACCAGTCCCAGTTCCAGTCGTAGTGTAGGTTCTTGCGCATCAGCGGCTTCAGCGGAGCCGGACCGGTCCAGAGGTTGTAGTCGATGTGTGAGGGAACCTGCTGGGGCCCGTCGACCTTGCCGATGCTCTCGCGCCGTTGAAACCAGATTCCATGCGCCCACAAGACTTTGCCGAGCTTGCCCGAACGGAGATACTCGACCGCCGCCCGCAATCCGACGTCGGACCGGTTCTGCGTTCCTGCCTGGACGATCCGCTTGTGCTTGTGGGCTGCCGTGACCGCCTGGCGTCCTTCCCAGATGTTGTGCGAGGTCGGCTTCTCGACATAGACGTCCTTGCCCGCCTGGCAAGCCCAGATCGTCATCAGCGCGTGCCAGTGATTGGGAGTGGTAATGCCGACAGCATCGATGCTTCTGTCTTCCAGCAGCTTCCGAACATCGGTGTAAGTGGCGACCGGCTCGTTTCTTTCTTTGAACTGCTGAGCTTGTTCACCCAGCATCTTGCGATCGACGTCGCACAGCGCCACCACTCGCACGCCGGAAACCTTGCGGAACTGTTGAACCAGTCCACGGCCTCGGATTCCAACTCCCACCACGGCCACGCGGATGTCGTTGTTGGCCCCGAGAACGCACGCCTGCGGCATCAAGATGCCGGCCGTGGCCGATGCTCCCTGGATGAACCGACGGCGTGTCATGCGATTCATTGGTGATCTCCAGAACAGAATCGATGCTTTGGGTTGCAGGCACTCCCGTAATGTCCCACATGTCCCACTTGACTGCAATTCGGTCGTTGCTCGCGGGAATTGACCGTGGAGATGGGAAGCGAAAAATATTGAAAATGCGGCTCGGCCGGCGCTACTTCGTCGGCCGTTTACTTGAATCTGAACGAGTAGAGGTCGCATTGCGCCATCACAAACCGCAGCCGCACCGGTTTCCCGCTTAACGTGCCCACGTCGGGGGATTCCTTCCAGCGGACCGTCTGGGCGATGTCATCGCCGACGATCTCTAGACAATCTGCGATCCCGTACTGAAGCATCATCTGAAAGCGTTGAAACTGCCCACGATGCACAGCGAATGTGAAAAAGTCGCGGCCCGCTGCGCA
>JASLPZ010000326.1:0-8012 GCA_030744725.1 Pirellulaceae bacterium | reverse complement strand
TCCGCAACGTTTGACAGATTGAATCTACAGCATCGGTCATAGATACTTGAGCTGGTTGCTGACCAGTCCCAACAATGCACTCGATCGAGATCACCAAATGAACATTCGGCTCACCCTATTGTTCTTGTTTGCCACCCTCGCATCTCCGATCATCGCCGCCGAGCCACTCGTACTCGATGTCTGGCCAGACAAAGTGCCCGGTGAGAAAGGTGACATAGGCGATGAATATGTCCAACCGCCACGCGGCAAAGGAAAGCCCGTCAAACGCCTCGCCAACGTGACTAAGCCGACCATCGCGGTGTATCGGCCAGACAAGGAGAAAAACATGGGAGCCGCAGTACTTATCTGCCCAGGCGGAGCGTACAACATTCTGGCATGGGACAAGGAAGGGACCGAAGTCGCCGACTGGCTGAACTCCATCGGTGTGACTGGCATCGTGCTGAAGTATCGAGTACCGCGTCGTAAGGATCGCGACAAGCATGACGCACCGTTGCAGGATGCCCAGCGGGCAATGAGCCTAGTCCGAAATCACGCGGACGAATGGGGCATCGACTCCAAGCGGATTGGAATTCTGGGTTTCTCGGCGGGTGGTCATTTGTCAGCGGCCACGGCGACAAACTCCGACAAGCGGCACTACGGCCAGGTCGACGAGATTGACGACGTCAACTGCCGCCCAGACTTCGCCGTGCTGGTCTATCCGGCGTATCTGACGGAGGGTGACGGACTGGCTCCAGAGATCCGCGTCACGGCGGACTCGCCACCGACGTTCTTTGCTCATGCCAGTGACGATCGGATCAGTTCAGAGAACAGCATCACGATGTATTTGGCACTGAAGAAGGCCAAAGTGCCAGCAGAGCTACACATCTACGCCAGCGGAGGGCATGGCTTCGGCTTGAGGCCGTCAGAGCATCCTGCATCGACATGGCCGCAGCGTTGTGAAGAGTGGATGCGGAGCCGAGGGCTGATGAAGAAGCAGTAAGAAAGTGGCCAGTGAACAATCAGCTCTATTCAAATGCGGACCCATGGTCGGGACTCAACGGAACGTTCCGTCCGAATGACTTAGCCCCGTGCTCGATTCCTGTCTGGCTGGGCAGTTTGGCTTGAAATCGTGTTCGTCACGGGGAATTCGAGCAGACACTCTGTCTTGATTTCGTACGCCGTTCCCGGACGACTCAAAATTTCCTGGAATTCTTGGCCCTCCTGGCTGATCGCTCTCGCTCAGTGGGTATCGAAACGACCGTGGCGAAAACGGTCATCACAACCACTCAGAGCAAGGAGACCAGACATGAGCAGAAGCCAATACCCAGGACGTCGCCCAACCAAGCAACCGACCGTGGCTCAGGCCATCGACGAACTGAACAAGCACACGGATAAATGGCTTCGTCGCTATGATGAATCATGGTTCGACCGAGACGGGATACCGGCGATCGAGTTCGGGTTCAGACCTGCTGGTGATCTCGACAAGATTCTAGAGCTTTGTGACTACGCAATCGAAGCCGTTGCCCACCTATCGAAACTCGCGAAGGAGGCGGAGAGCAAACTGGCTGAGGTGAAGAAGGAAGCCGAGAAGCGGATTAAGCAGAGGTCGAGCGACGGGTGAGAAATGCCAACGCATCAACCCCTGCGGCCGGGGCTTGTTGCTTGGGTTTTGCCACATTTTGAACGGTCGCCCTTTATCAGGATGGAGACAGTTGGTTTGACTGACTTGCCCTGCGAAGTGAATGTGGTGAGACCTTGGCACAGGGGCACGTCACGACGGGGGTGGACTGTACCAAGGATCAACAGAAAGGTATCACCAAAGGTATCACCAACAGAAAAAGGACTTGCACGCGTCAAGTTGCAAGTCCTTTTATTTAAACACTTTAACAGCAGTGGGCGTTACTGGATTCGAACCAGTGACCTCTGCGGTGTGAACACAGCGCTCTAACCAACTGAGCTAAACGCCCTTCGATTCAATTTGTCGAATCACCAATGTACAAAACCTGACAAGGGCTGAATAGAAGCCGCGCTGAGGCGAATTCTGTTCAGCCCTTGCCTGTTGTGAATTGCGGTTGGAAAAACGTGACCTATTTCTCCGATACCGGTTTCGGGATGTCGCCCGTCGGGATTTGTGGTTCCGCCGGCGGCGGCTCGAATTTCGGCGCGGTCGGTTCGTCGTGGTCGTCGTAGTCGCTTTGTGAACTCGAATAGGAAGGCTTTGACGTGCTGCCCATGTTCGTGTAGTCGAAGGTCGACTGGATATCTGTCAGACCGCTGCGGAATTCGTGGTAGCTCTTGCCCAGTGAACGGGCGACTTCCGGTAGTCGTTTGCCAAACAGAAGGACGGCGACAACGCCGACCAAGGCCAATTCTTGAAATCCTAGTCCAAACATGATGGGAGTTCTCTCATGCAGGGTGGTTCTTCGTGGCAGGGTGCAATGGCCGCCTGCTGTAAGCGGATTGCATTCGATTAGAGACGATCATCGAGACCAAAGACCTAAGCGTCCTTGCTGGGCTTTTCATCGATGGCCGAATCCAATTCGTCTTCGATTCCCTGTACACCCTTCTTGAATTCGACGACACCTCGACCCATCGAGCGCATCACACTTGGCAACCGGTGGCCAAAGAAAAGAACCGCGATTCCTGCGATAATCAGAAGTTCGATGTGACCTGGCATTCCGAAGAAGCCGAACAGAACTGCATTGGACATCAACATGGTAAACGCTCTCGCACTAAAAGGTGGGATGTTGGGCACTAGCACGCAATCGACCGGCGAAAGCGGGAAACTTCCCTGGAAGGGCGTCTCCAGAACCAACGTGCGCGCTGTTTGCACTTCCGCACAAACGTACCCTCTGTTGCTCTCAATTCTAACGCCAGCGTTCCGCTTGTCAAACACAAATGGGGCTTTGCAGGCAACATCGCCAACCACATAAGCCACTTGATAGACAAAGCTTGCGCAGTCTGACCCGTGTGAGTAGGAGCTGAAGTGGTCAAGTCCCAGCCATTTCACAAAGAGTGTGACGGTTGTGCCAGACGTGCCAAAGGCAGCGACACATCACGACGGACAGTACCACAGTACGGTTCCGCTTGGGCAGTACAGTCACTGTTTCAGGGGTGATTATGGTTTAGCCGCTTCATCAAACAACGGCAAATACCGGTAGTAGACCTCCAAACACAGTGCCCCCATGGCCGTACTGTACACCCTACCGCCGTACCCGCCCCAAACGGTATCTGGGTCCCAACTGCCGCCGAGTTGCCCGTGGCGGCGTTGCGAACTAAGGAGTTGGTCCTGCAGGGCTTCGTTCCATCGCTCCCAATCAGGGTCCTGACCGTGAAACAAAGTCAGCGTCGCATAGTACCAGTAGTAGAGATTCACTCGACCCGTCCCAGGCAACTCGCGGTGGATCAGGTCCGTCGCTTCGTCGACGCTTGCTTGTGTCGGTGTCATGCGCAGAAAATAACGGCACGCCATGGCTTCGGCGGTCATCGTCCGGGACGGACGCTCGCCGGCACGATAGGCGGCCAATCCACCATGCGGTCCGGTACGTGCTCGTCGCAAAAAACGCAGCATACCGTCGCGCGTCTCACTCGGAATTTCGATACCGGCAAGTTCGGCGCTGCGAAGCGCCATGACTTGCCAACCGAACTGACTCATGTCCCCTTCGTCCCCAGGCTGATATCGCCAGCCGCCGAGCGAAGGATGCTGTGAGTTGCGGATATACCGTGTGGCTTGTACGAGAAATGGCATTAAGCGATGGTCGCCCGTCATGACGTACGCTTCGCCGAGCGCCAAGGCGGCAATCCCATGACAGTACATCCTGGCGAAGAGTCTCGCATCGCCATACAGGTTTCCGTTATCGGCCTGGCTTCGCAAAAGAAACTCGAGGCCATGTTGGACGTTCTCTCGGTACGTGCCCTCCAGGTGCGTATGCCCGGCCGCCAGGAAGGCCAACAGCACAAGCCCCGTGATCCCCGTGTCTGCGTCCGTACCGGCGGCTTGGCGATCGTGACCCAACGTCTGGGATTCAATACCGCCGTCAAATTGGTTTGCATCCCAGCGGCCGTCGGCCGATTGTGCGGACGCAAGCCATGACAGCGCATCATCAACCGCGCCTTCGGAATGCTCGTTTCCACCAAACTGTTGTGCCATACGAAGTCGATTCTCAGGGTTGCGCATCTGATAGAGCTTGGGGACTGGCAGGCCATCTCCGGGACGACGTCGAGCTGGGCCCGCGACAACCGGGGTTGGCATAACCGTTGCTTCAACCAGCGGCACGGGAGTTCCGTCCTGAATCACAGAAATCGGCGCCGCGTTGTTTTGCAAATCCGCTGCGTTGTCGGTGGCTTCCATTTGGTCGAACGCTCCACGGGCAGTCTGCGCAGAATCTGCTTCGATGGGTACGTCGATCAGACGCTGGATTTGCTGGCCGTCGGGACCGACTTCGTCGTGTCGTGGCGAATCGGTGGAATCGTTGGGCGTTGGACTTTGGTCGACCACCGCTCGTGGCAATTCTGGCCCAGTCGGTTCCGGCCGAGCATTGGGCGTCGCAACTACGGACGGTTCGTCGCTGGTCGAATCAATCTCCACCTTCGGGATTTCAGCGGGCATCAGCGGGGACGTTTCAACGGGCGCCGCTGCGGGAAGTGGTCGCTCTGGTTCGGGAGTTTCGATGTCTTGCGGCGCGGGGGACGACTCGAAATTCGGCTTCGTCACGGTGATCGCCGTGGTTGGTTCTTGAAAACTGGTCAGCAAACGCTCAGGCGCTTCAATCTCGGCTGGGCTGGCCGCTTCGCTCGCGAGACGGTCCCATGGTTGCAGTGCGTCGGCAGGAGCTTGCGTGAACTTCGTATCGCGGTCCGCGGCAATCACTGCCAATTGCATAACCTCTTCCCGCGTCTGGTGTCCCGCATCAAATATCAGTTTGGTACCGTAGGCGTACCCCATGAACAGCACGTGCGCGAACACGGAAAGCACGACGCATTTTGAAAGCGGCTGCGCGTGTCCCCAGCGAGTCCGAGTCACGATCAACAGTGCCAATGTGAGGACGGCCAGACCGCCCCACAACATCAGCCCCAAGGTACGAGCCGACAACCAGGCGTCTCCGAGGCTACCGACCAGGATGATTGCGTTCATGCTTCTTATCTCGACGTTGCCGCAAGCGTGCTACACTCGCTCAATGGCTCGTGAGGCGGTGCCTCTGACCGATACGAGCTATCGCTCGGTAGTGGCAACTCGCTCCGCGACCCACCTGCGGTAGGTGCCCGTCGCTGAAAACTCGACTCATTTGTAAAGGCAGAGCTGATACACGTGCTGTGTCAATTTTTGATTTTAGGGTTGAAGAAGAATGGTCGTCTGGCGAGATAGTCGTTGATCGCTCCGCAACCAAAGCGTTTCGTTCGCAGAGCGAACCACGACAATCAGGCTCGACAACCCTAATTCTTGGTCTTGATAGAGCACTAGCTTGCTCGGTCCTGAAGGTTCTGATCCAAAATGTCTCCACTAACCCGATCACCGTGTTTCCCTTTGCGCCAAACGCACCGAGATGCCCATGTCTTGAATCCCAGCGCGGCGGCAGGCACCTAACACAGACGCCACGTTCTGAAATTCACCCGTTGCGTCACCGCGTACCACCACGCCCAGCTGTGCGTATTCGCCCCGGGCGGACGACAGCCGCTCGACGAGCTGTTCGACCGTCACTTCCATCCGATCCAGCGAAATGCTGCCATCTCGGTAAACGTTGATAACGCGTCTTTCTGGTGCTGGCGAGAGCGCTTTCAAGTCAGCGACTTGCGGGACCTGCAACGCGATCTTCCGCTCCAGTTCTGTGAACTTGGTACCAGCCATGAAAAAGATGATGAGCAAGAACACCACGTCGATCATGGGAGTCAGATTCAGCGACGGTTGTTCGTCGGATTGAGTTGTCTTTATCGGCATCGTCTTTCACATCCTTCCCTGGCAAGGCTGGCAATCCATCGGCTGATGTCCCGGCCCCTGCCTGGTCATGCTATGCGGCTTTCGTACGAGATTTGGTTTTTGGTTCCCCTTCTCGGTTTCGTGTCTCGGCAGAAATGAGTCCGACCACTTTCTGACCAAGTGTATCGATGTCAATGATCAGCCGGTCGACACGGCCCACGAAGAACAGATAGGCGATCAGTGCGGGAATCGCGACGGTGAGTCCCGCCGCCGTCGTCAACAAGGCCTGGCTAATCCCGGCCGCCAGCAACTCGGGACGCCCCATGGCATCCGCGGTGGCGATGGAATTAAAGGCGCGAATCATCCCCAGCACGGTGCCCAGCAGCCCGAGCAATGGGCAGATGGTCGAGATTCCATTGAACAAACGAATGTACTTCCTCAGGCCGTGCGTCATCCGCTCGCCTTCGTCGATGATTGCCTGCTCGATTTCGACGGCGGGTCGGCCCCACTTATTGATGGCGGCCGCAAAGACATCCGAGACCGGACTGCGATTCTTTTCACACCGTTCTAAGGCCGTTTCCCGATCAAGCTGTTTGGTACGTAGCTGTTCGATGAATTTGCGGACAAACGGCCCTGGTATTACGCGGCCGCGTCGCAAGCTAATGGCGCGTTCAAATACGAAGACCAACAGAACGAACGAACAGAACGCGATCGGCAGCATCAACGGCCCACCGTCTCGAATCACTTGCAGCAGGCTTTTGGTGGGGATGGGATTCTCTGCAGCCAACGGCACCGCGAGTTGCTCAGTGGCGGCTGCCGAGGTTGTGACATTGGACGGCGGATCGGGCACCTGAGCGGAAACCCAGGGCGCGTACAGCAGACCGCAGAACACCATGCCCAGACATACTCTTGACATCACGGTGCATGGTCCTCGGCGTAGGCGATTCGAGTGCCTGAATCGCCCGGTGCACATTATTGGCTTATCCCTCTCGGGGATCAGTGATCGCGTCCACATGGATTCCTCAACTTTCTAATACGTCACAGGTTTCGATCGCTACTCTGCGCGGTTCTTTGTCGCGATTCGCAGACGCCGCATCGCCTCGGCGGCAAATCGACTTTCTGGATAGTCGCTGCGCAATTGCGAATAGAGCTGCTGAGCTTCCTTCCATTGATCATTCAGTTCATGGCACTTGGCAGCCTGCAATAGCGCCGCCGCTTGCCACCGAGGCAGAGCGTAGAGTGCATCGACCCGGTAATAGGCACGGATCGCGTCGTTGTAGTTTGATTGATGAAAATACGTCTCGCCGATCATCCACTGCGCCATGGCGGCAGTCTCGGTACGCCGCGCCTGGGGCGCGTCGATTACTCGGCGGAATGATTGCCTGGCCATGGAAAAATGGGCCTGGCTGTGCAGGCAACGTCCGATCAAGTAGTCCACCTCGAACTGCAAACTGAAATCTGGAAATCGGTCGCGAATTCCTTGCGCCATCTCCAATGCGTCCGCCCATTTTCGGCGGTGCACGGCGATCTGGGCGCGACGCAAGGGAATCATCGCCTGATATTCCTTGTGTGAATCGGTTGCCGTGAATTGTTGTTGTGCCAACATCGCGTCAGCCTGCTCGTAATGGGCCAGATGGAATTGCGATTCCGCCGACCAGAACGATGCGGCACTCGCCAGATCAGATTGTGGGTATTCTTCGACGATGCGCTGGTAACTCCGCAACGACGCGAGCCACTCTCCCGCATCGACGGCAAGCTTGCCTTGCAGATAAAGTGCGTGACAGACAATCCGGCTGATGTCGGTCGTAGTTGTGGTGGAATCGCGTTGCGTGTCGTGTGGTCTCTGATGGTCACGAGTCGAATTGCGTGCCACGCCGAACAGCAGTTCGTCGAGCCAATAGTTTGCCTGTGTCACGTCATTTCGTTCGGCGGCATTTCGGGCAAGACGAAACATCGCGTCGACCCACAACGGGCTACGCTGATGTTCTTTGACGAGCTGCACGAACCGAAGATCGGCTTGAGTTTGGTCGCCAGTTTCCAACAGCAGCCACGCGAGTTGATAGAGCGCGCCGTCTCGTTGCTCGAACAACAACGCTCGTCCTTGATGCTGCCGAACGTC
>JASLPZ010000325.1:0-8026 GCA_030744725.1 Pirellulaceae bacterium | reverse complement strand
GGCCCAGCAGCACGTTCAATGCCGCGTTGGACGCCCTGATCGCCAGATCGTGATGTCAGCGATGGCTACGACATAGGTATGATGAAATCCAGTTGCCAGTTAAATTGCTGGAAAAAGCGAGCTTAGTGCGAATACTCACTCTCGATCAGCTACATTGCCCTGTTGCCGACGCCCACTACAAATGTGCGTTGTTGGAAGTGGTCCCGCCCGCCAAATTGATCAGGCAAGTACGCACGATTCCCACAGGCTTCTGACACCTTGTGTCGTTCCTCGTGTTAAAACGTGCCGGAACTTCGCCTCGCTTGTTCACGGTCTACAGACTGTACGGTGGGCTTCCAAGGCTATCGGTTTGTTGGTTTCGACGGCCTTGGAAGCCCATTCTGCCAAAGCGTAGATCTCAAACGTGAATGGTACGAACATCAATCATCGTTAGTTGTCGTTCGTCCCGACAATCATCTCTCCGTTCATCACTCGCCAATGGCCAGGAAATGTGCAGAGAAACGGGTAGTGTCCTGGTTGGTCGGGGGCGTTAAAGTAGATCGTGAATTGTTCCTTTGGAAGGACGACATTGGTGTAGGCCAGCACGTCCGTTGATTCGGGGATGTAGTGACCGATAGCGGCTTCTGGATCGGAGATAAGCCGATTGGCAAGGTCGCCAACGCGTTTCAGCGTACCGGGCTTGACCAAAGCCCAGTTATGCGGGACCACGTCCGGGTTCGACAATGTGAATTCGATCAACTCGCCCGGTACAACGTGGACCGAGCGTATCGCGAATGAAAGATTGCTACCGGTTTCGATCGTGATCTTGCGACCACCCGGCTTGATCGGCGCGTGCGGGTTGGCAACGCTGCGCGTCGCCATCGCCAGGTCCGACAGGATCGGATGTGGCGTAATCACTTTATCCCGCAGCAGTCGCAGACCGGCAGCACCTGTAAAATCGTCCTTAGCAAGCTTGTGAACAGTCACAAACAGTTCGTGTGATTTCTCTGGCGCCGACTGGATGCGTAAATGCAACTGGTTGACGGGCTGCAGACCGGGCATTTCCAGGAACAGCGATCGACCATCTCCGACGATGTGCGCCGATGTGATGGCGACATGATCGTGACCGCGCATTCCGGCGTGCCGCGTTGAAAACTCAGGCGACCCGTACGCGCTGCTGTAGCGGTAGTTCCAACACTGCGCAAAGTGGTTTGTGGCATCACCAGCGGTCTTCCTATCCAATGACTCGGAAAACGTCAGCAACACACCGTTGCGATGCACTTTGAACGCGACCGGCAGTTGGACCGGGGCACCTGTGTAGCGGACGCGTTGAAAGCACCCAGGCTCCGTCGCGTAGCTGCCCCAACCTTGCATACCGGTGACATACAACTGGCCATCTTCTGAGAAAAACCGGCCTCGATGGACACCCGATAGGAATTCTCCTCGGAGCGGAACGACTGCCCCTTGCAGTTGGCCATCGACCTCGTCACGCAGAAGGAGAAAGTGCGAACCCGTGCCGAACGAGAAATGTAGCAGCTGATCGCGGAGCGGGCCCCAGCGGTCACTGTTGACGACTTGTTGACCACCGGAAGAATTGTCTAGCCCACGCGGCAGATAGACAAGAGGTAACTCCGGCCGTTCGCCGTTCTTCGGTCCATGGTATCCGAAGAACGGCGGGGCATGACGGACATCGTCAGCAGGTTTTCCGAAGGCACAAATCATCGACGCCGGTGTCCAACTTCCTTCGGAACAAGGAACGGTGACCAGGCCATCAGCGGTCAAGCCGATCCCGTCTGGGTTGCGAAAGCCAGTGGCAATCACCTCCGCGCGTTTGCCATTGGGAGAAATGCGGACGACTCCCTGATTTCCCGACGACGTGTAAAAGTAACCGTCTGAGTCTCTTTCGAGACCGCAAACAAAATCGTGCCCAGCGGCGGACGTTTGATAGGCGTTGCTAAAGCACTGGTAGAAGTCTGCTTCGCCATTCTGATCTGTGTCGTGCAGTCGAGTGATCTGGTCGCGACCCAAAACGAAGATGCCGCGGCTGTCGACGACCATGCCTTGGCAGTGATGCAGTCCCGAGGCGAATCGCGTCCAGGTGGCTTTCTTCGAGGGATAGGCGAAACCCGTGATCCGCCAGACATCCCCGTGCATGGTACAAAGGAGTGCCGAACCGTCTTCGAGAAAACCGAGCCCGCCACCGAACAGCGGTACATTCCACGGGTTGCCTGTTGGCATCTCGATCGTATCGATTGCATACGGAGATTCGCCGCCATGCCGGATGGCGGTCTCGATGGTCTCCGGCCATTGACGCGAGCCCGAGACCCGCAAGGGGGGCGAGTTAAAAGGAATAGTACTTACGTTACGTTTGAATTGTCCGTCTCCTATCCACGGCATATCGAGGTACCGTTTCTCACCAATGCGATATGCAAATCCAATCCGATCGGCGAAGCGGTGGAAACCCTCGTACTCAAAATCGTCACTGGCCTGCTTGTCGTGAAACCGCTTCCCTTTTTCTATGAATGGAACGGCTGTACCGTCCATCAAGAGTCCGTCCAGAAAACCGTGACGCACCGAGGAGAATTTCAGAAACCCACCTTTCCAAACCGCATCGTAGGTCAGCGTGTCCGGATTAAAGCAGCAAGCCAGCTCGCGATTGTCACCCAACTGAACGCAGACGCCTCGTGGAATCGTTACGCCGGCGCCACGAAAAATGCCGGCCTGCACGGAGCCCAGTTTGACGTCATTCCAGGCATCGCTGGCCCACGACTGTTCATTCTGGTTGCCCCAGTGCCCGAATGTTCCGCCATCGAGCCCCGGAAACTCCTTCAACAGTGGCGGCACTGACGCGCCGGCCGCAGCAACGCCGCGAAAATAGTCCGCTTCCTTGGCGTAGAAATCATACAGACGGTCGCGATTGATCGGTGCCTTCCAAAGCGGCCAGTCTCCAGCCTCAAGCGGATCTCGATCATGGGGAAAGTCAGCCGGGCCGTGTTGATGTGCTGTTGCGTGTTGCAGCACCGAGTCTATGTCGGCCAACGGAATCCCATCCGCGCGCCCCAGTCTCATGAGGAACTTGAGCAGATCCTTGACCTGTTGCGAGGACATGGCAGCCGTCAAATGTTCGGGCATCAGCGAACCGATTTCACGCCGAGCTTCCACGCCGTCGAGCGGAATCGTGACTTCGTGGGTTAGGCCTTTGGTGGGATCGCGGAGCACGATTTGCCGTGTGTCCTCTTTTAGAATGTAGCCGTTGTGCGAATGGCCGTCGGACGTAACAACGACATGCGCGACGTGTTCAGGTTTCACCTGCCGCTTCGGCCAGAACACAGACTCGATAATTTCATGCGGTTTGCCTTGTTTGCCAATTTCGGTAAGCGCCGGACCCACCGTGCCCCCGTGTGAGCCGATCTGATGGCAGCTGAGACAGGCCGACTTGGCCGTCGCGAAGGCCAGCATACCACGCGCGGCGTCACCGCCGGTACTCGCCGCCTCGGCAAGCGTGGTGACAAGTTCTGGCGAATACTTCGGTGTCGGTCCCCACAGTGTCATCGTGGCCTTCTTGTCCTTGTCATCCGAAGGTTGGCCCGGATCTGCCACCTCCGCCTGCCAGCTGAGCAGCGTTGATTCGTCGTTCGGTGGTGCCACCGTTTGCGTCCAGATCGTCGACCTAGCTTGGTTGGAGAGTCGCACCCAATCGACGGGACCACTGCAACCAAGCTGTCCCTCGACAAGCTGCCCGATTCCGAGGTCACCCGGAACAATGGGTTTTCCTCTTCCTTTGACCGGTTGGTCGGCGACAACTTTTCCGTCAACATACAAGCGGAGTCGATCGGGTTCCAACACCATGGCAACGTTATGCGGTTTCCCATCGCAGAGCATCAGTTTGGATCGCGTGTGATCGGGTGTCAGGCCCGGTGTGTAGGCGGTGAACAAGCCGCTGCCGGCCACCGTGAAAATCTCCCAATGTGCACCTGAGTTTTTGCCGTCGCTTGCGACCAGAATGTTGTAGCCATCGCGGCGCGGCAGCATCACACGGCATTCGACCGTTAGCGGCGCGGTGCGAAAGGCGGTTTGTCCTTTCAGGACGGTACCGCGCACATTCGTACTTTCCTTGGTCGGTGACGGTTTCATAGGCGACCACGTTCGAGGCGTCGGCTTCGGTCCGGCAGGGCGACCATCAAGTTGCGGGCGAATCCAGGCGAGACCATCGAGATTATCGCGTAGCCGCATTTCCACATCATCTTGCGTGTGTCCGATAATGCCGATTGGCCCCTGGTAGCCAGAATCACGAATCGTCTTCAGGAGCGCGACGTCGAATTCTCCCTCGCCCAGCGGGAGGATCTTCTGCCCGCGTCGGTCGCCATCGCGTGTCATGCCGTTCAGATTCAAACAAAGCAAGTGCGGCTTCATCAGGTCGACAATCTTGGCGAAGTCGTCAATCCGATCGTGTGCGTGATGCTGGTTGTAGACGATGCCCACATGCCCACCATCATCGGACTGCTTAAGAAACTCACACACGGCGACCATATTCTCCGGCTCGCCGCCCCAGCCGCCGTGGTTGTAGAGGCCTAGTTTGCACCCCATCTTGCGAGTCCGTTTGACTAGCGGAACTAGTTGCGTGGCGACAGATCGGACTCGCTCTTTGTCAGTCTCACCCACGGGCGCAGCGAGCATCGTCCAGATTTGCGGATGTAGATCGTATTTCTCAAACAAGCCAAAAGCTTCTTCATGCACACCCCAAAAGGCGAAATAGCTTAACTCGTGTTTCTGGTATTCGAGGATTTCCTGCTCAAACGTCGGCACGTGTTCTGCTCGCCAATCGTAGGCGATCTGCTTCAAGCCGAGCTTTGCGCACATCGCGGCACGTTCCGCCGGCCCACGTTTCTTACCGTCGAAAGGGACAATGCACCAGGCAACGAGATTGTCTTTGGCATAGATGTCAACCGCCGATTCTGGCGTGTCCGCTGGCGTTGCGACTCGCGGAATCAACAACAAGGCACTTGTAAGAATCAACCATCGCTTTGACTTCATTTCACTTCTCCAGCACATCACCCGCCACGCGTGTCGTTTCACGGCATGCGCTGGTGCGATACAATTGGAAATCGTTTTCTCGAAGAGTCAATTGAAACACAACCATCGGCGGTGGACAAGCAAGATAGGAAAACTGCGGTCGGCACAACGGTCATTTAGAACGAGCAACTAAGCAGTGGTCGATCTTCTGTTGTCGTCTTTCGCTCCGCGAAAGCACGCTCCTTTCGCGGAGCGAAAGGCGACTATCAGACAGCAATTCCTCGAACGATCCTAAGGCAGCGAATTGCCGCTAGCCAAGACAAGGAATCACCGAAGATGCTCAGCAAGATTGACTTACCTGAGGCGGTTAGGGCACGTTGGTTTTGGCTTGTCATACTGGTCATCGCAGTGCTCGTCACTTCGGGGCAAGTCGCGCGCCGCGTGGGCGGCGAAGAACCTGTCAGCACACCTCGCGAGTTGCAGAAATGGCTAGGCTCGCAGAGATGGCGACGCGACACCGACGGGCCGCTTCTCACACTCGGCGATCCGGGGCAGTTTGACGACACGCATGTTTTTGCGCCGTGTGTTGCATCAATCAACGATCGGTATCACTTATGGTACAGCGGTTCGACGGGCACCGTTGCCAAACGTGTGTTCAGTCTCGGTCTGGCCACGAGCCCTAACGGTCGCATCTTTAAGAAACACGCAAACAATCCAGTGTTTCAATTCGGAGATGGCAAGCACTCGATCCTCACGGCGACGTTGCTGCGCAGTCCAGATGGATCCGTTCTGCGTGAACGTGGTCAGCTACGGATGTGGTTCAGTTCGACACATTTCGATGGAGGATCAGCAAGACACACGCTTCACGAATCCCGCAGCCGCGACGGTCTCGTGTGGGAGGCCCCTTCGCCGCCGTTACTCGATCACGTCTATGCTCCGACGATTCTTAAAGAGGGCCCCGAATACCGAATGTGGTACACGGACGTCTCTGGTCCAACGTGGGTGATACGGTTGGCGACCAGCAGCGACGGAACGCGGTGGCGCGTTCATCCCGATCCCGTACTCGAGCTGGGCCAGAAGTGGGAAACATCGCGGTTGTTCTATCCGACAGTGCTGAAAGTCGAAGGCGTGTACCTTATGTGGTATGGCAGCTACTGGACAATGCGACCGAACACGACTGCAGTTGGAATTGCAGCCAGCTTGGACGGGTACAAGTGGTATCGGAGCCCGCATAATCCGGTCTTGCGACCCGATCCAAAACGTCCATGGGAATCGCACTACACGACAAGCCAATCGGTTATTCGCCAACCAGATGGCAGCTTCCGTATCTGGTACGCCAGCCGCAAGAAACCACCTTTTGTAAACAAGTACTTTGCACTCAATACAGCCGTCTGGTCCGGACCAGATGCAGGAACAGCATCGGTTCCAAAACAAGCTCAGTTTGGTAGCGCGAAGGACCTCGACGCCTTTCGTAGTTGGCAACAGAGTGCCAGAAGGAAGCTGCTAGCGACGCTCGGAATCCCACGCGATCACGTTCCTTTGGCGGCCGAGTCGCGTGGTCAGATCGACCTATCTGACATTGTGATGGAAAAGTGGGTCTACACCAGTGAAGCCGGGTCGCGCGTGCCGGCGGTCTTGTATCGTCCCAGAACTTTCACGGGCCGCTTGCCTGGGGTCGTGCTCACGTTTGGTCACGGTGGTAGCAAGAGCCATCCATGTTACCAGTACATTGGACAGCTCTACGCAAAGCTGGGTATTGCGTGTTTGGCTGCCGATCCAGTTGGCGAGGAGGAGCGGCACTATCAGTCGCGACGAGGCACAAGAGCTCACGATCCACATGCCGTGCATCTGAAAGCGTGGCAAGCGGGACGTCCGATCATGGGGAAACTGGTTTGGGATACCATGCGCGGTGTAGATTTCTTGTTGAGTCGCGAGGACATTGATCCGAAGCGAATTGGTGTAGCCGGCAACTCACTCGGCGGTGCCAAAGCCGGTTGGACGGCAACGTTGGATCCACGAATTCGATTTGCCATCGTGAGCGGCTGGGCCTTCGATGACATCGCAATGCGCAGCAAGTTCTGTACTCGCGTGCCCGTCGAGCGAATGCGCGAGCAGATGACGTGGGGTGAGTACTTGATGTTGATAAGCCGACAATGTCATGTGTTGATCACAAACGGAGACGCGGATACGATCATTGATCGCAACGGTGACGGATCTGCATGGACTGGGACGCAGGCAGCGGTCGATCGGGCTAGTGCGAAGGCAAAAGAACTCGGCCTTACCGCCACGATCCAGACGTGGCTGGAACCAGATGGTGGCCACCGCCCGTACCCCGCCCACCCACATGTGGTCGATTGGCTACTAAGAACTGTTCGACCGGAACCGGCGAGTCATCAATTGCGCGAGATCAACTTCGGCGATTGGTGCGACCAACATCAGTTAAAGCTCGAAAAGCTCTACGGAACAGCGTTGCATCTGCGTGGAGCGACTGTTGTCGAGCGTGACGTGAAATACCTGGCTCCTTCAGATCTCGCGGTCTTGCGTGACGATGAGGCGGGGGAACCGGATTTCACGCTGCGTGGATGGCTCAGTCGGCTTCCAACAGCTACCGCGGCCCAGCGATCGCAACCACAGTAGCAGGCACACGGAGCGCACCTGCGACCATCAAACACGCGAGCAAGGTGCGCAGAAGTGACGAAAACAGACTCCAATTATGTGAGCCCTTAGTCTGCGTGTTGGCACTCGGTTTGAACTGGATTCCGCGCGTGGTCGAGTAGTTCTCGACGGGCATTAAGCGTTCCGTCCGAGGGCGAATTTGGGTTATACTACAGAGCCGATTCCCGAGTAATCAATCTGCGGCCCGCCTCCTTCGTGCAACTAAGAGTTGCGCACCCAGCATTCTCGCAACTGTGAGAATTGATCCGCCAACCGTACGCCTAACAGCCCACCAAATTTCACTGATATGGCAGCCTGGACTTGCCATCGCCGACCTGTTGCAGTGCGATCTTTGGTAGGCTAGTGGTGTCTAGATCTT
>JASLPZ010000324.1:0-8060 GCA_030744725.1 Pirellulaceae bacterium | reverse complement strand
AGCATCGGGCGTTGGCGGGAATTGCATCAAGTAGTCCAACCCGCGACGGATTTCTTCGCCTCCGTAGATGCCTGCACTGTACAAGGCAACAATCGCGGCTGCTGAGCGTGGAAATGCACTCTTGCCGGCTTCAACGACTCGATAGGAAAATCCGCCATCAGGATTCTGACAGCGTTTGATGTACTCAACAGCCTGATCGACCGTCGTGTTGGGAACGAACACGCCTGCGTTGCGAACTGCCCGCAAGGCCATCAATTGGCAAACAGTAACGGACAGATCGGCTTCATCGCGGCGAGGTTGATAGCGCCAGCCTCCTGCTTCATTCTGTGTCGCAACGATCAATGCCGTCGCTCTGGATAGCTGTTCTCTTAGCTGCGGTTGCAGCGACATTCCATACACTTCAGCCAAAAAAAGTGTGGCGAAGCCATGGCTATACATCGGGCCTCTGCTGGTCGACTCCGTGAAATTGATGAATCCGCTTTCGCTCGACTGCCCCTGGACATAGGCTATGGCGCGATTAATGATCTCGCCGTGCGGACCGCGTCCCGGTGAACTTCCGTTGGACACGAATGCCATCGCACACAAGCTGGTCACTGCCACGTTTCGCCCATAAACTCCAGTGCCGAAGGAACCATCTTCGTTCTGCCTTGCCGCCAGGAATGACAGGCCACGCAGAATTGACCGGGAAACCTCCCGTGTCATAACGTCCATCGCCCCCACCCGATCGGTCGGCGCTTGGGCCAGATTGATGGGAGGCTGCCAGCCCAATGCCGCACCAACACTCAGCCAGCCAAGCGTTTGCCTGCGGTTCAGGAGTTTTGACGATTCGGCCATTCTTCGATACCTACGGTAAATAGAATCTCGCTACTACTTTGGATTATCATCAGCGAGTCGCTTAAAGTAGTTCTGAATCACATCGTCGTATGGTGGTAGAAACTTCTCATGCAATGGTGTTTCCATCTGCTGGCGAACCTGGTCCGGCAAGTGCCCCCAAATCCGCTGAAACACTAGATCCATGTTGTCTGTTCCACCGTCGGAGCTCAGTGCCGCCCCAGTACCGTTGGATGCCCTCGGGCGATCGCCTGTAGCAGGTCCAGGCCGTTGGACCTGGCCGCCCGTGGCACTTTGCTGCGAAGTTGATTTCAACTGTTCGTCAATCATCTTCGACAGTCCCTCGATGATACTCTGCTGCATCGCAAGAGTTTCTTGTGAGGTGTCTCGGCCATGCAGTCGAACTTGCACGTCGACCATGATTGAACCAATCTGTTGCAATGGATGCACGCTATTGGTGCCAATGTCTTCACCCTGGACCGCGGCACTTGATCGCTCGATACCATCCTGCGGACGTGCCGAGTTGATGTCAAAACCAGGGATGTTTGCCTTGCGAAGTGCGTCGTCAAGATCGGCTCCCACGTTCGGTTGCGAAGGACCTGTTTCTGCCGGCTGATTGCCAAGCAGTGAGAAGACCAAATCTGCCAGACGTTGCTGACGGCCTTCGATCTTCGCCAACTCGGCATGATGTTGGTCGGATAGCACGCGCTTGTCGTCACGCTCTCGTTCAATTTCGGTGGTCTGCTGTTTGATTTCCAACTGCAGTTGTCGCAAGAGTTGCAGATCTGCGATCCCGATTCGCTGCTCGGCGGCCTGCGCTTCGGGTTGCTGGCCGGTCGAGTCGCCGTCGGACGCCGGCGATTCCGCTGTCTTCTGGCTCTCTGACCGCAACGCATCTGCCAATCGAATCAACTGCGTTTGTGCGGCTTGTTGAGGCTTTTGAGCGGTCTGGCCCGTCTTCGTTCGCGCCAACTCACGTGCGGCAGTGCGCATCAAGCGACTCGCGTCGCTGAGGATAAACCGCACGACAGGTCCGTGCTGTAGCTGCGAGGCGACCGAGATTTCACCCGCAAGGTCCTCTTGCCGAGCGGCCACATTTCGCACCCTTCGCTGTCGCTCTGATGTCGTTAGTTGACCCGCCCCTTGAGAACTTAGCTCAATGGTTGCGGTCACAAGAGACTGCTGACGCACGAGCCAGCCTTTCACGCTGGCCAGCAATGTGGTAGTGGGATCTGGTGAGCGTCGAGAAATCGCATCGGCGATATCCTGCAGGCCGGCTCGGACTTCGTTCTGTCGTGAAGAGGCACTGCCGATCTGATTCTCTTCGAGGTTGCGTCGCGCTTCGTGCGCGGTGGCAGCCACATCGGTCCGTTTAGCCGCCTCGAACGCTCGACGCAACATCGCTGCAAACGCGGGATTCTCGGCAGCAACTTGCTGATGCAGTTGTTCGAGTTCAAGCAGCAAACGATCTGCTCTACGTGCCAATTGGGCTTGACGCTGGACCAGCTGCCGTAGCGACTCAGCCTCCTCAGCGGTCAAGCCGTCCCGCGTTTTGCCGACTGTATTGACGCCATTCGTATCGTGGATCAATTCCTGTTGCTGTTGCTGCATGTTGGAAACGTCGGTGGCGATTCGACGAGCGTCACTCCACTTGGCAAATCGATGCAGAAGTGTCTCCAAGACCTCGACCACGTGCTGCTGGTCTTGCAGTGCCGATCGGACGGCGGCTTGGGACTGCAATCGCTCTTTCGTTGTGGGATCCAGTCCGCGTGTCTGCGCATTCTTAAAATCGTTTCCCAGTTGGTGTTCGATGTTTGGCAGCGCGATTGCGTCCAATTCGAGGAGTTTCTGAATCACGGATTGCAGGCGATCGGCGACGTCTGGTCTGTTGGCATGGTTATTTGCCAGGCGTTGCAAGAGCTTCTCGGCAAGTGGCAATGCGCCGTCCGTCCCGCTGACGAACTGGCGGACTTGCTGCTGCCTCCAATGCGCTGCCTGCAACGACTCGGAATCTGACGTGGCCACAGACCAATCCGTAGATTCAACCAGAATGTCAGTATGCGACTGGACATCAAGCTGGAGCTTGAGCGCTTTCTCTATGCGTCGTCGAATCTCTGCCTGATCACGGTTCATACGGGTATCGAAGTCGTCCGCCGAGATGATTGTCAGGTGACGAATGCCACTATCGCCGGTTTGCGGTTTGTCGTCTTTGGCAACGACTTGGAATTCGACGATATCGCCGGGCTGCAATTGCAGTGGCTTGAGCTTCCACACAGTGTCAATAACGTGCCGATCGCCATCATGAAGTGACATTCGAGGCTGCGATGGTCCGCGGTCGGCCGGGCTCCCGAACACGGGCCACGATTGATCCTGATAGATTAAGGAAGCGGATCGAACCGCCAGATCGTCTCTCATGATGACATGCACCGGAACTTCCGCGCTGCTCATGAAGGACTCGTTCTCCATCGGCAATTCCAGCGTTACCGTGGGAGGTGCGTCTTGGACAATCGTCAAATCAAAACTGAGGTCGGATGTGACCTCGAGCCCGCTGTGATCCCTGATTCGAAAGCGAAAGGTACCGGATTCCGTGGGAACCCAAGGGGCACTCGCAGCGGGAGGTATCTGAAGACTCCTGCCGTCTGATGCGAGCTGGGTTTCAGGCGCACCGGCGAAACTCGAGTCGATCGTCACAATTTCCGCAGGTGCGCTGAGATCGGCCTTCAAGCGAAGCCCTGATCCTGCCCACATTCGGATGAGCCGGTCTGAGTTCCTGGATGGCAATCCCGTGTAGTCAGGAGCTTGCACGGAGATCACCACGTTGGATATTTGAACTGGATCCCGCACTTCCACGTCGTGCCAGGCCATCGTGTGATCATCGCCGCCGCTCGCGCGGAATTTGAACGCACGAGTCACGTTATCCAATCTCGCCACGATCTGCCCGTTGACACTGCGGATTTGGCGCGAATGCAACTTGCCCTCCTCGGCGAACTTGATTTCCAGTGTTGCAGTTGCCGGCAGGTGCCTGTTGCGGTCGATGAGAGCTACTTCAAGATCACTACCCCGAGCGAGAAGACGCGGAGGATCAACAAATTCGAGCTGATTTCGGCGTGGCCAGGCAGCATCGCTCCATGGGAGCAGAAGACGATGCGAAGCCATTCGCGCGGCAGGTAGATCAAGTGCGCAGAGGGCACACGTTGTCGCGGCAACAAACATCGCCACCCCCACGGCGCGCCGCGCAGCGTTGCCTTCCAGGCAGTCGAAGATGTTCAACGTCGAAACCAGCCGATCGGTCTCGGCAATCACCGATTCTTGCAAAGCAGGTGAACCCATGGCTGCCTTGCCGGAGGGTTCGCCTAAGAAAGCGAGCGAGCTGGACAGTCGGTCTTGCAGTTGTGGAAATCGCCGTTCAATAAGCTGCGCGACTTGAAGATCACTGGTTCGGCGACGAAGGCCAGGCAGGACGATCCGCCAAAAGGTCACCGACAAGAAGCTCACTACCGCCACAAATGCCAAGGCACGAACGCCATCGTCTTGAAAGCGAAACAAGTAGTCAGCAAGCCCGACAAGAAATGCCGCTATCAGTGCCAGTGCGGACCACCAGCCCAGTCCATGCACGAGCACCAAACGGTGAGCGCGCCGCCGAACAGCACGTACTTGTTTCTTTAAGGGATGGAGCATATCGGAGTCAATTATACCATTCCAGCGCGTTTGCGCATTAACCACTCCATGGTGATTAGGGTTATGAAGAGGCCAGCTAGTACGGGCGAATTCCAGATCGGAATGACGGGCAGCGACTCGATGGGCACTTGACGGCCGCGCGGCAGATCCCGTAACAACCGATCGGCGTTGTGGATCGAATAGAAGCGGCCTCGCGATCGCGTCGCCGCGAGACGTAAATCCGCGACGTTCATTTGCAAATGGGTCAGTTCGCTCTGTGGCGATACGACACGTAAGGAATGGGGTGGGGGTGGGGACGTCAGTTGCGGTGAGACGAGCCGAATTCGGTAGGCGCCCGGTTTCAAGTCGGCGATCGTTCCGTTAAACGACCCACGTACATCGTCCCGCGCCAATGCCAGTTCACGTCGCGACCCGTCTTCATGCTGGATCATCAAGGTCACGGGAGTTTCGTTGTCGAAACTGGCCAGGCTAGTCACAAGTCGTAGTGAGATCCGCACCGGATCACCGGTCTGATACTCGGTGCGATCTGTGACGATTCGGACCGGTTGGTCTTCAGAAAGGAGTTTGCCACGACTCAGATAGCGGAGCATTTGCAACCAATACCGCGCGTAGTGTTCTTGGCGACGATCATGACGTGACCATAAATAGGTCTCGTCGATATTGTGTGATACGACTTTGCCTGCGCCTACGAACTGCATCAGGATTGCCGGCAAAGGCTGACCTTGATTGTTGGTCCGTCGGGGATGAATTGCCAGGACCAGTGCCGCGGGCTTGACGTCAGGAGTCTCAAGGAGCCAGACCATGCCATCCAAATCGTTCCAAATTGTCTTTGAGGCCGCTGGCGAATCACCTAGCTGCAGATGCGACGTTTCCAGACCCAACGGTGTTGGCAGGACGCGAAACGACTCTGTCAACAGGATGCTGGGGTCAGGCGTGACGACGGTTTCAAGGGCAAATGGGAACAACGGCGCCAGGGGAGTGTCTCGGTAGGAATGTGGCGTGAATTGGCGGCCGGCCATGAAGACGATGCCACCACCGCGATCGGTGACGAACTGCGCCAGGTTTTGCATGATCGAATTGCTCAGAAAGGCCGGATTGACGTCGCCAAAGATGACGACATCGAAGGCAAACAACTCGTCGCGCGTAACAGGAAAGTCGGTGCGTGCAGTCGCGTCCAGTTCAGCATATTGAACGTCTGCGGTTTGGAGAATCGTTGTCAAGTCGATCGCTTTGTCGACATTGCGTTGGCTCTTGACCGCTCGGCTGAGTAGACCTTTGAGCGAGCGAAATTCATAATTCGGGTACGCCTGCACGAACAGTACACGAATTGTCGAGTCTCGCACATCGATTCGCCTGGTCAGCCGATTATTGTCGACGTTGATTTCCCCTTTGAGCGGAACCAATTCGACGACGTAGTCAACCACACCCTCTTCGGTTGGGCGGTTCGTCAGACGCACAGTTTGCGACCTGCTGTCGACTGCCAGGGTGACCGATTGTTCGGCTAGCACGCGTTCGCTGTTTTGACGACGCAATTGCACGGTGGCGGTCTGTCCTTCGTAGCCACTGGCCTGGATCGTAAAGTCGAAGTTGACCACATCGTCGACAAAGACCACATCGTCAGTGAGCAGGTCGGCAATCAGAACGTCACGAGGAGGTGTGTCGTTTCCAATCCCGACGACGTACAAAGGAATTGTCCGTTTTCGCACGAATTCGGCCGCTTCCGCCAGAGTCGCGCCAGACGTGGTCGCACCATCGGTCAGGAAGATGATCGCCGCAGTCGGCCGTCCGCGCTGAGTCTGCAGGATCTGTCGCAAGCTGGTCCCCAGACGGCTCGACGCGTCCGTTGCCTTGCGCTGGCTCAGGTCGATATCCAGTTCATCCAGACTTCCTGTTTGCCGGCGGGCGTCATTTCCGACATAGAAAGTTTTCACATGGTACCGTTCGGCTAAAAGGTGTAGCCAATCGCCGCCACGATCCAGTAGGAGGCTCAATCCAAGGTTGAGCCGTGTCGTGGAAGTCAGCCCGGCACGTTGCACGCGCCGCTCTGTTTTCGCCTGCAAATTCGCAGACGGATACTCGTCTTGCACAGACATGCTCTCGGAAACGTCTATGGCGATCACCAGATCCGGTAGATCGGTACGTTGACGGTGCATCATCCAGCCATACATCATGAACAACAAGATTCCAAGCAGGCCGATACGTATGGTCGCCAGCGCCAAACGCATTCGGCGACCGGTTTGGCTCCGTTCGCGTAAGTAGATCGCCACAATCAACGTCGCAGCCACCAACAGGACGACGAGCGTTAGCCAGGCGGGCCAGGGCCATGAGTGTTGCCAACGAATCTCAACCCCTTGGCTTGGGCCTGGCCCCGTAACGGAAAGCAACGGTACGAAATCGATCATCCGTGTTCCCGTTGAGTTCATCATGATGACCTCCTGCTTAGTCGCCAGGCGAAAGTGGATTCAGCAAGGACCAGCAAAAATACCGCGCCCAGAACCAGACGAAACAGCTGTGAAGGATGGTCGTTAGCACCAAAGCCACCGGAGTCACCCGGGTCGGCTACTCCGCGCCCGAATTGGCTGGGCAGATCATCGGAAGCCAGGCGTTCCAAATCACCCTCGTGCGTGTCAAGATTCACTACAACCAACTCGGTGGGGATTTCGGTGGACGGGTGTTCAATCCGATAAACACCGCTCAACCGCGTGGTCTGCCCTGCGTTCTGCGCGGCGTCGATCGATGCATGTTGCTTTTGACCGGTCGGATCTACGACGACAACCTCTCTAACGTTGTCCATCAGACTGGCAACGTCCCAGAGCTCTCCCACCAAAAAGTTCCTTCGCGCCTCGCGCCCGCCGACGGAGAAATTCACCATCTCGTGAGCGAGCGGAGGAAAGCTAGGCCAAGATATGAGCGCCGACCAGGGAACGGTCGGATCGGATGTGCGGTCGATTGAATCGGCTCCGGCCGAAGTCGCCAGCAGCACGCTTCGACCTCGCCCAATGTTCTGAGACATCAGCGCGGGATCTCCACTATCGAACGCCAACGCAGTCTGCGAGCCAGTTCGCGGCAGCAGCTTGAAATAGCGCCAAATGGGCAAGGTCAGCAGGCCAGCTCGTTCGTGCCCTCGGAAAACGGCAATCAGCGGGTGCTGATACTGCAGGGCATTCAACCGATGCGGCCCACCGCGAACCAGTTCGCCGATGATAGCCGGAATGAGTGGCCTTCCGGAATTCTCACCAGCAAGTTGTTCGTTGTAGTTCAGTGGTTGTACTTGATCTCCCAGAATCGTGATCAAACCGCCACCCGCGTGCACAAAGTCGTATAGTCGCGTGACTTCGCCACCGCCAAGCCGACCGACATTGCACAGTACAAGGCAATCGTATTGTTGCAATTCGAGATCGATCAAAGCGTTCTCCGAAACCACATTGGTTTGGAAATCGGCAGTGCCGTCGGAAGTGGGATCCAGCGCGAAAGCGACATAGCGTGCGGCATTGGGACGTCCTTCGACACAGAGGACGCGAATTGCAGTCGGCGTCGTCACGCTAATCCAA
>JASLPZ010000323.1:0-8094 GCA_030744725.1 Pirellulaceae bacterium | reverse complement strand
TTGGGTTATCCTTTAACGCCGACGACAAACCGATGTCCAAACCCAACGAGTCGTTTCGCAGTTGGTTTCTTGCGCTTCCAGAAACGAATACGCCCCTTGGCGATCGCCGCGATCACAGAAGCGACCTCACCGCACTTTGTGCACTTCTGTACTATTGTTTGACCGGACATGGGGTAGGACAACTGAAGGACGAAAGCGAAAAACTGCCTCACTTTCACGACGGTCGCTCACTCCACGACTCGATACCGAATGATGCAAGAATCGTTCAGGTAGAGGCATTTCTTACAAAAGGGCTCTCACAAAACATTGCGAATCGATACCAAGACGTTGCGGAGATCGTTGGCTGCTTGACGCCGATTGTCGAAGCGTCCAAAGAAATCGACGAATCCGATCCGTTTCAAGTTGCCAGGGCATTGTCGGATGAGATGCGCTTGACCGACAGGAAGATTCAGATCGCAGAGTTCACACAACAGGCGATTATTCTTTTCAACTTCTCACAGCAAACGGAGTTTCCGAAGTACCACAAGGGACGTTTCGCGAACTGTGCGACATACGCGAGCACTTCGCAGAACTCGCCTTAGGAGCGCCGGTGATACCGGTGATTCACGCGCCAGCTAGTTGAGTTTCTTTTGCTGACGAACCTCGATGCCACTTGAGGCTGCGCGTTCAGGTAGCCGCGTCGGCACTTTGCCAAACTCGCCGCCGTAAACGGGCGTCAGGGGCGCCGCCAAAGCCCGATCGCCACCAATCCCGACCCAGAATGGGGTCGAAGACAATCGTGCGTTAAAGATCGCTGGACTGCTCCTGGCTCGTGGCGACTTGGAAGCCGTACGTAACTCGCTTGCTGGCAGCGGCGTAACCGTCTTCGTTGCCTGCGGTTGCAACGGTTGTATAATGAGGCGGGTATCCAAGATCGGAGGTGCAGAATGAACGAGAGTGGCGGGAAGCATGACAGCCGCCAGCTCTCACCGCATGAAGAAGTTCACTTGATCCAAGGCCCCGGCAAAAAGTGGGCCATAGGTTCGATCGACTTGACTTGGGTTCAGGGCAAGTATGCATGGCCGGACGGGGTGCCGTTGCCTGTGCCAGAGGGCTTCAATTGGACAAAGGTTTATGCACAGCAATTGGGTTGGGAGAACCGTGAATTTGATACCCCCGATCAAGCCTACACCTACGTTGAGGAACAACTCCGGGCCTGTCACGTTCCGTGGCGGATCGAAGTAACCGTAGAATGTGACTGGAGGGGTCGCCCCGCCTAGCGGCCTCGGTATGCTGCAAGTGCTGTTTAACCCCTCACCGGAGCGAGCGGCCTTGCGTTCTGCAGGACGTCATCCAACATGGAGAACGGATGCCTCCCCGTCGAAACGTTCGGACGCAAGTCTGGCCTCAGCGGTGGCTGCAATTCAGTCTTCGTTCTTTCCTGATCGCCATTGTGTTGATCGTCTTACCGCTGTCCTGGTTAGGGCGGGGAATCGGCTACGTCTCCAAACAGCAAAGGGCCGCATCGGAAATCATGGAAAAGGGAGGAGGTGTGCGGTTCAACTACGAGGACCTATCAGCGCCAATCGCATCATCTCGAGTCCGAACAATGCCTGCAGCGCCTAGCAAGAATCGAGTGATGACATGGCTCGACGAGAAAGTACTTGCCGAAGCCATAGGAGTCGTCGGCACCGGGAAGAACATTTACGGGATCGCCCCTCTTGCCGACGTTCCTTCGTCGTATATGAATACGCGTACGCACGGTTTCTCCGAACGTCAATTCGAGTTCATTGCGTCGTTTCCCCTTGATCAATCGGTAGGCCCTCTTTGTCTCGCTCGCTGGGCATGGCAGCATTGTAGCAGGAGTGACGACGTGCCTTCGCCCCAAGAGCCAAAATCCAGCCGCCATTGAGGTGATCGCCGGCCCGACTGTGGTAAAGCGCGGGCCTCAAAACTACTTACCGCGCGGGCCGTCAAGCTGAGTTACAGTCGGTCTCAATCCAGAGATGCGGACGATTCCTGAGACACGAAGCGGTTGAGTTCCTACGGCCGTCGCTCACTCTGATCCAGTAGCATTTCGTTACGGCGGGAGTTCCTTTTCGCGCCGTTTCGTCATTCGCCGATGGTCTTCGAGGTTTCAGCCACAGCCTCGGCGAACGCCTTGCCGATTTGGGCCATGATCTTGGCGGAACCCATGTAATGGTAAGCGGCGTTCGAGGTGCCTGCGCGGAAGATCTCGAGTTCCTTCGCGGTGAACGTGTCTGCAGTGAATGCATCCAGAGCCTTCTTTCGCTGCTCACCACTCAGACTTTTGTCTTGTTTCAAACTCCGGCTCTTCGCCCGAACCTTGTCCCATCTCGCCGCAAGTTCGGTGAGTTCGAGATCCCAATATCTTTCTGTCAGCACCGCAGTTACGTTTCCTTCAAATTCCGGCATGGCTGCCGGCGCGGCCATGGCTTTGCGAAACTCGCCGTGAATGCCTTTGTAGCGTTGCTGATCGGGCCCGTACTTTTCGATGGGGCCGCCGACTCCCAGGACACCGATCACGAACGGCATGTTTGGTGCGGCCAGATCTTTGCGCACGTCGCGAATAAAATGTGCCAGCACTTCGCTGTATTGGTCGTAGCCAGCGGGGTTGCCCCGATTCGGGTAGACTCCTCGGTCCACCATATCGTTCCATCCTTGGAACCAGACGAAGCCGACCAGTTCGTAGCCCGCTTTCGCATCGTATCCAGGATAGACCCGCTTGATGTCCTTCAAGACCTTGTTGACGTGTTCCATCATCAGTTGGTAGTAATGGCCCGTCACTTTGGCTCGATCTTCCCTGGCCTCGGCGATGTCTTTGCCCTGCTCCTTGAGTCTCTTCAACTGCTGCTCGTTGAATTCGTACGGCCCTGCACTCGGCGGGCGGAAATCGGTGTGCAGCGACTTGCCACCCCAAGCGGTTTTGATAATCAGAATCGGCTCATCAACGAGCTTTTGCATGTAGATCCCGAAGGTGAACTCCGGCCCGATCTTGGGGCCACCGCCGGCCGCTCCGAAGCCCACCGTCAACTTGCCCTGCCGCTGCTCGACGGCACTACCAAGCGACGAGATCCATACGTTATCGCAAACGCGGTGCGTGCCATCGGCGGTGCGCATCTCTTTCAGGATCGGTGCCGTTCGTGTATCCATGCCAATATGGTCGAAGGTCCGCACATGAGCATGTCCCTGCATGTTGGACTGGCCGGCCAGGATGTAGACCTTGAGAGGCCTTTCAGCGGCAGTGGCAACGGCATGGAAACTTAAGAGGCTAATTAGACCTGTTAACAGGATTGTGGTTGATCGTCGCATTGTGATCTCGTCTCGTTGTTGTGTGATGGATTATTGCAGAGGAGAACCAATCCCGCCACATGATTTTGGCGAGTTCCACTTTGTCATGGTCGGTTGTTTGTCACTCATTCTTGTTGTCCAACAACTTGACCATGCCACGCCCAAGGGCGTCGCCGACCATCATGTAGGTTTCGGCATTTTGGTTGTAGTGGAAGCCCTGGTTTCGGGGAGAGACCGAAGCGTCCTTCCAAAAGCCCCGCGTTTCAACAGTTAAGACATTACTAGCAAACTCCGGGTATTTGCCCTTTTCTCCGCTGAGGGCGAGTTGCGCGTTGGCGACGGTGAGGTGAGGGCCTTTCATTTCCCAACCGCCAAATCCAATCGTCCCGATGACGAACGGTGCTTTCGGCGCTTTGAATTCCTTGCGCAAGGTTCTAATTAGATGCACCAGGTTGTGCTCGTACCGACTGGCATGGGCTGGATTTCCGTCCTTGTGTCCCTGCCACCAGACAAAGCCTGCGATTTCATAATCCTGGTTCTTGTACTGCGGGAAATGGGTGGCAAAGTTGTCGAGGACTTCGCGAACCGCCTTGAAGCAATCATCGTATTGCTTGCCGGCATACCAGTTCACCTTCTTCTTTGGCTCACCTTCGATCCATGACGATGGTGTGTCCTTGTATCCGGCATACGTCCGGCCTTCGTAGGTAAAACGTTCACTCCCCGGCGGCAGGAAATCCCACCCCAAGCTTCGATTGCCCTGGGAGGATTTGAGGATGATAACCGGTTCGTCGTGATAGTACCCCATAATGTGGCCAAACTGAAGTTCAGGGCCGATCTGGTTCCTACCAGCGCCGCAACCGACGGTCAGCCACTTGCTGGCCGTCGCGGTGACAAGCCCCTTGTACCAGACGTCATTTCGTGCCGTGTAGTCTCCCTTGTCGTCAACGAGATGAGGAAACTTCCTGTTCTTCACCAACGTGTCCAGGGTTCCGGGGATGTCCGTTCTCCACCACCACCCCAACCCATTGGCCTCCTTGGTCAGGAATGTGATCTTGAAAGGGTATTTCTTTCCGCCGGCGATTTCGAAATCGGCATGTTCAGCCTCCTTTCCGACATCCTTCCTGTAAACCTCGATGCCATCGAGTTCCATAATGTTGAAGGTGGACGCCTGGTAACCGGGATTGAATCTATAAACGCCGGAAGTCTTCAATTCGATAAATCCCCGGACGACTTGCGTTCCACCACCGGGGAAGGGCGTCGGCTTGACACCGCCGTAGACCGGCAGCGCTTTGGCTTCGATTGAAGTCAACTCATCGTAATTAGCGTTGGGCGACCACTGGCCCTCGTAGACCGAAACGGTTGCGTCGGTAACGCCCGACCATCGAGTACCGCCGGCTCGTACCTGGCCAATCCCCACCATGTTTGACTGGCCCGACAGGATGTAGACCTTCACGGGCTTATTAGTGACAGGTGGCTTTGTGTCTGGATTGGGTAGTTGTTTGGGGATGTCCTTCGCCGCGGCATCGTGGACGGACATCAGCAACGTCAAGGCAGTAACGTTTAACAGGATTGTAATTCGAACGTTCATCTGGGTTCCCTCACTTGGTTAGTGTTTCCTCCATCGTGCGGCCGAGTGCGTTGCCGGAAACGGCCTGATAAGTGTGGTGGTTTTCCCTCTTCGTTCCATCCGGTGCTAATCGCGACATTCGACGGGCACGCTAGCAGCGACGATGACCAAGCTGCCGGCGCGTCACTAGAACGATGTTCTCGTTCTGCATGTTGGAGGATATTCGGCATCGTTCCTGCCGGCAAGTTGCTTGGGAATGCAACCACACCATCTTCAAGAAGTGGTGAGAACTCGCTAAACTGCGGACGAGATTCAACCTACATCGAGCGAGACGTCGATTGTGTCGAACAACGTGGTTCAGTTTCTGGTGTCCGTCGTCCAGTTGTATTCACTTGTCGTGTTGGTGCGCGTGATTCTGACGTGGTTGCCGAATGTCAGCCGCTCGAATTCAATTGTCGAGTTCATCTACCAGATTACCGAACCTGTGCTGAAGCCTGTCCGCGAAGCACTGCCAGCCATGGGGTCGTTTGATTTTTCGCCCATTGTGGTCCTGATTGGGCTGCGGATCCTGACCGTCATGCTGGAGCGCATGGGGGGTGGAATGTGATTCTGCGGCAGCAAACCGGGTCCTGTGCGAGGGAATTCGCTTTCCATTCTCACTGACAGCAAGATTTCTGCGGTTTCAGGCCGCGTGGGGCACCGTGGTGCGACAGGTTCGTCTTGCCGCACCATCCGGATCGGCGATAAACTCCTGGCCGGAATCTATTCGAGTGCGCGCCTATAATAAGGCCGTACGTGCCCCCGAGTGGTAATCGCCATGCACGCAGCACTAATAATCTGTCTGGCTCTGGTCAGCGCTCCACGACCCGCCGACACGGCGCTGGTCTGCCCGGACGAGTTCTTGCCGGCTTTGCAGCCCTGGATCGAGCATCGACGGGCCCAGGGACATCGGTTTGTTCAAATCTCAAATACGTTGTCCGCAACACAACTGCGCGACGAGATTCGCCGTCAGGCGACGTTGCATCCGTTGCGATTTGTGGTCTTCGTTGGTGACGCCGATCCTCTGGCAGCCACCAGCCAGGAGTTGCTCGCGAGGTCCGTGCCGACCCAACTGTGCAAGGCGAAGATCAACGTGCAATGGGGATCCGAACCTGAGATTGCTTCGGATATGCCATTTGCCGACCTGGACGACGATCATATTCCAGACTTGGCCATTGGCCGCTTGACTGCCGATGATCCGCAACAACTTGCGGTGATCGTCAAGAAGATCTTGGACTATGAAAATCACACGGACAGCGGGCAGTGGTGTCGGCGTCTGAGCGTGGTGGCGGGAGTCGGCGGTTTCGGTGGAGTTGTAGACAAAGTCCTGGAGACTGCCACGAAGAAGTTTCTGACCGAGGGCATTCCATCTGGATACGCGATGTCGATGACGTACGGAAGTTGGCGCAGTCCCTATTGCCCAGACCCGCGGACGTTTCGCGCCGCCACGATGGATCGACTCAATGAAGGGTCATTGTTCTGGATCTACATTGGTCACGGGCAACGGCGCTACTTGGATAGCATTCGAGTTCCTGGTCGCGCGTTTCCGATCTTTGACGTCGATGATGTGCGTGAATTGCAACGTGCAGGCGGCGCGCCGATTGCCGTTTTTCTGTCGTGCTACGCAGGTGCCTTTGACGAACGACGCGATTGCCTGGCGGAGGAGTTGTTGCGCAGTCCTCAGGGGCCTGTGGCAGTCTACGGTGGTTCGCGGATCACGATGCCTTACGCCATGGCGGTGATGGGCATCGAAATGATGAACGAGTGTTTTCAACATCGCCGCGTCACGCTGGGCGAGGTTGTGTTGCACGCCAAGCAGCGGATGGCAAAGTCCATATCAGAGAAACCCGTGGACACGAACCGAGCCATGTTGGATGCGATCGCCAAGGTGATCAGCCCCGCGCCCGATCAATTGGACGCGGAGCGAATGGAGCACCTTTTATTGTTCAATCTGATCGGCGATCCGCTGCTCCAGATGAAACACCCGCAGGCATTGGAAGTGAGTGTTCCGAAGAGTGCTTACGCCGGCGAGCGGATCACGATTGTCGGCACGGTTCCATTCGGCGGGCGTTGCACGCTGGAGTTGGCTTGTCGGCGCGACCGAACGCGGCAGGTGTTATCCCAACGGTCGTCGTTTGTCCCTTCAAATGCCGCGCTTGCCGCCTATTCCGAAATGTATGCACAGGCGAACGACCGCCGTTGGACTTCGGAGGTGTTTGCGTGCCAGGCGGGGCAGTTCCAGCGCGAACTGGTCGTACCGGCAGATGCGACGGGGCCGTCGCATGTACGCGTCTTTGTCGAAGACGGCGGACGATTTGCACTCGGTTCCGCCGATGTCTATCTGCGACGTTCAAAGCCGGCATCTGGAGAGGCGGCGCCTGAAAAGCCGGCACCTGAAAAGCCGGCGAAGACACCGCCGTAGGTTCCGTCGCTCGACAGAAAGATGGCCAGCGATCATCCGACGTCTTACCGTGGCCCGACTGCCGCAACCAAACACACACGCACGGCACGCGGCAGTGACCACGAGAGACCTTAACACCCAAGGCTCCGATCAATTGTATCTGCAGAAGAAGCCACATCAGCCGGACTTCGTACAACCCTAGCTGAAATACCAATGACGCCGGCAAGAACCAAAACGCAACATGCGTCTTCCGAGAACGAATCAGACCCATGATGAATCCAGCGCCAGCCAGGACAAGAAAACCTGGAAGCCAATCATCGAAAACAAAAATGTGGACATAAGGATTCTCTGTTGGCGTGAGTGGCGCCGCCTTGAACGCCGTTATTGGCCCCCAGTCGAGACCGTAACCGCCTAAGTAGACAAAAGCGTTTAGCCACGCAAGTTCGTCAAGGGCCAGTACGAGTCCGACACCTACAGGTAATGCCGCTAAGGCCACCAACATGTCGGTTAGCGAGTATCGGAAGTGCTGTTTCCACTTCGCCATGCCTAGTTGGACAGCGCCACTTTGCGACGAAGGATATTCCTGACGATCGTTTCTATCATGGGTCACAGCAACATTATCTTCGCCCTGAAAGGGCATGCCAAAGTGACATGTTATAATTGGACGTGATTCAGTCCTTGAATGTTTCCAAGCGGTACTCAAATGATAAATATCGGAGAAAACGCCTCCTCAGAAGAATCTGTGGGTGAAGTCAGGTTGAGGAAGTGCTCCGAGGTTGTGATAGAGAGCGATTTC
>JASLPZ010000322.1:306-8126 GCA_030744725.1 Pirellulaceae bacterium | reverse complement strand
AATACGCCGTCCGCATTCAGCCGCAGAAAACCTGACGGTACATTTATTGCTGGGAGTTGCCCAATAACTCGCACGATAGGCTGATCGCGCCAGCGACGGTCGGTCGTACCAGGAACCACCGCGGACTACACGACGACCCACTGGAGCGCGATTGTTCCGTTCGCCGGTTGAGTAAGGATACTTGTCAATCGAACTGCGAGTCCATTCGGCGACATTGCCGTGCATGTCGAACAGACCCCAAGCGTTTGACTGGTACGTTCCAATCGGTGCAGCAACTCGTGAGCCGTCGTTAAACCGATCCTCGGCCGGGCGCCACGGTTGGATCGCGCCAACAGGGAGCTTCCATGGTGCGAAGCTATCAACATTCTTCAGGCTCGCGTCCCCCAAGTTGGCGTGGGCGGAAAAATCGTCGTGGAGTTCGCCGTAATAGAGTGAGCTTCGAGTTCCCGCTCGGCAGGCATATTCCCATTGAGCTTCGTTCGGCAATGTGAATTTCTGGGAGGTCATTTTTGACAGCCAGTCGCAAAATGCCATCGCCTGTTGCCATGAAACTCGGCAGACCGGTTGTTGAGGTCCGTTGAGCGGATAACCGCGCTCAGCGTGGCTGAACTGCAGGAAGTCGCCGGTTTCCAGTCGACTGTCGTGCGACGAATCGAATCGTTGAAACTGTTCGTTGGTCAGTTCGAAACGTCCGATCCAAAAAGGCCGTTCAATGCGGACGCGATGCATAGGTTGTTCGTCGTGATGGCCCGTCGCATCGCCCATCAGGAATTCCCCCGCCGGGATCAGCGCCAACTCGAGTTCAACACCACCGCCAAGATCGATCTTCTGGATAGGAGGCACCGGCCGAGGCGTTTGTTTGACGGGCGCATCGACAGTTTGCGTTTTCGGTAGGTCACGAGGTGTGGGATCACGGGCAAGTCCTTCGCGCGCCTCTTTACCTGTTTCGCCAACAGGTTTTGTACCCGAGACTTCACTGCTGACGAGCGCCAAGTTGTTGTCTTCCAATCGTGGCGTGTCGAATGCCTCCGGATCTTCGTCTCGGCCTGCATAGCGTTTCAGCATCGCGCGGCGTCGGATGTGTTGTGGAAAGACCAAATCGTCGCCAACGATTTCTCGCCACGTACCATGGGCCGGCGTACCAAGGTCGATCCACGTGACCAGCCGATCCCATGCCTCGTCGTCAAGGACCACGCCTTGGTGCCCCTTCCTCAGCAACTGCACGAGTCTTGTTGTGTCGGCATGAAACTCCATGGGAGTCAACAGATGCATATCGCTCTCGATCGTTGGCGAGCGAACGAATTGGCGCAGTGCAAGATAAGATGGACTGAACTTGGTTCCTTTGTTGTAGCTGTTCCCTGCAGCCACGGGGTAGACAGCCGCCTGTCGACGCAGATCTGAAATGACCTTTTTGTCTGGCCGTGGCTTGCCATTGTGACAGCGGATACAGTGCTGATCCAGGACCGGCTGTACCTCTCGTTTGAAAGAGAATCCTCGCGTGGGGCCGTGCCAGGAAGTGATCTCAGCGGGCGGCTTGCTCAGAGCGATCGTTCCCTTGTTCTGTGGGCCGCTGTGATGTCCTTCATGGCATCCAATACATGAAACACGTTCACCTGGCATTCCCACGAACCAACTGCGCATTAATTGCAGGGCCTTGCCCTCGGCATCAAGGGGCTGGACGGAGATCGGTGTGTTGGCTGGAATTCGAAAGACCGACGATCCGTCGTCTTCGACGGGCACTGTCCCCATGATCCGCTTGACGTCCCAGGGGCCGTCCAAGCCGACTCGGTTCACTTGGCCTCCCATGCCGTGATAGGCGAAGTGATAGGTAAAGAGTCGCAGTTTCTTTACTGTGCCGCGTGGTACCCCCGCCAATCCAGGTCCAGCATAGACATCTTCCATGTAGACCAACGCCTCCGCGCTTTCCGGGCGGACTCGGCTGGGGATTGCTGGCGGCTGTTTCGTTGGTCGGAGCGGAATCGGCTCGAGCAGTGCATCGCCGGACGATTCCTTGAGCAATAGCATGTTGTCGAAGACATCCACCAAGTAGATTCCCCAGTTCGCCTTCGCTGTCGGTTGGGCTGAAACAATGAAATACTTGTCACTCAGGGGCCACGGATGAAGGAATTTCGGCCAACTTGCTTTCACCAGGTCATCACGAAGAACTGGTTCCACGGTCTTACCGTAGCCAGGAATCCGTTGCAGTGCGCCGTCCGCTTCGTGGCGACCTCTCGCCGCGTCGAACAGTACGAGTTCTCCCATCCGCGGTACGTCATGATGACCGCTGATTACCGTGACAAATTTCGACGGATGGCCAGGGATCGGCCGAGCGTAGAACATCGAGTTCGGCCAATAGGAATTGCTGCCGTAGAATTCTGTTTGCTCGGTGCCGTCAGGATTCATGTGAAAGAGGATCCGTGAGGCAAAGTGCGGTATGTCCGAATACTCCCAGCGCAGATAGAGTACGCGGCCGTTTTCCAGCACCGTGGGGCACCAATCGTGGTCCTGGTCGAAGGTCAGCTGTCGTATATGCTCACCTCTATCGTCCATGATGTACAAGTTGGCTACGTGATCTGATCCCTTGACACATGGGACGCCCTTGAAACAAGCCGTCGAACTGAAAATGATTTCGCCGCTGGGCAAGTAGCACGCGTCGAAGTTGTCGACGTCGTCCTCCAGACCACGTGTCAATTGGCGCAGGCCGCGATCTGCTAGTGTCATCTCGAGAACTTGCCACCGATTGTTGGTACCGATCGAAGAAAAAAGCAGCCGATCGGCACTGAAGTGCAAGTCGACGTCGCCGACGAAGAGGCCTCCCTCTGGCTTGTACAAGGTGGTCAATTGCCCTTCGGGCTGTACTGGTGACAGCACGGCAAGTTCATCATCGAAGCCCGTTCGCGGAAGGCTGCTGTTGCCTTGCCAGTTCATCGGCAGTCCGAGCCTCGGTGAGTTGCTCTTACGTTTTACGAGTAGCAGACGCTCGAAATCGAGCAACGGGTTGGCCAGGAGCGCCTCCCGTTGTAGCGTCAGCAGCGAATCCGCAATTCCTTCGTCCTTTGTGCCGCTGGGCGATTGATTCTCAATTTCGGTCAATCGCCTGAGGTACTCTCGGCCCTTTGGATACTTTGCGCCAAAGGTCGTAGTCAAGTCCTCGATTGCCCGTCGAAGTGCCGCCGTGTCACCGAGTGCCTTGCCCGAGCGGCGGCGACCGTCGAGTTGGTCGTCGCCATGCAGAGGGACATTCGTGAGGACCAACGCCATGACCCAAAACACGACAAGCTGTGATCCTCGCTCGAAGATCATGCTCTTCATCTCAAGAATCCTTTGCGTTTGTGCGGACAAAGAAGTCTCCCAGCGTTTCGCCTGGTAAACGCTGACCACAGAAGTTATGCAGCAACGGACGCAAGGTAGCCATGACTTGGTCCGCCGGAACCAGATCTTTGTAAAGTGTGTTGAGCCGTCGACCCAAACTGTCGCCGCCCAGAAAGATCGCGTACTTGCCCTGCTTCGTTTTCGGATCCACAGTTCGACCGACGATGGCAATATCTGCGAGATAGCTTCGTGTGCATCCGAAAGGGCAGCCAGTCATTCGAAGTGTGAATCGTTCCTGAGTCAGGCCGAGTCGCGCGATTTCGGATTCCAATTCGGCAATGATTCCCGGAAGCATCCGCTGGCTCTCTGTAATTGACGAGGAGCAGGCGGGCAAACCCGGACAGCCTGTTGTAAAGCGGCGAACGTTGCTGAGCGATCCAACGGCCGGCACATCATGATGCGATAGTAAAGTGTCGATCGTGAGACAGTCAGAAGAATCAATGTCACACACCAGGATATTCCGCTGAGGTGTAAGCCGAAAACTACACGCGAAGCGATCAGCAATTTTTCGTAGTGCTGATCCCACTTTGGAGTTTCTTTTGTCGTTGAAGCAGCCGTTTTCGAGATGTATCCCCACAGACCATTTCTTGAGATCCTGACGTTGCCAGCCGAGATGGTCTTTGTGATCGACAACGTCAATCGATCGCGGTGGTTTTAGGGGAGCGAATCGATCCTCGACCGCCTGCTTGAACCGATCGATTCCCCAATCCTGGATCAAGTACTTCAACCTGGCACGGCTGTGGTCGCTTCGGTTACCGTAGTCGCGGAATACACTGACGATTGCGCTGACCAAGGGTACAGCATCGTCCCTGTCGATATATGCCAGAGGTTGGGCTAACGCCGAAGATCGGGTTGCCACACTCAGGTAGTTTCGCATGTTGCCACCAACAAGCACGTTGTAACCGACGACTCGCCCGTCTTCAGTCACCGCCAGCAAGCCAAGATCTTGGGCGAAAACTTCTGTGCAATTATCGTTAGCCGTCGCAAGTCCGATCTTGAACTTCTGTGGCAGAAGTATGGCTTCGTCGATAGACTCCGAGTGGTCACTCGACGACTTCGGTCGTGCAAACTTGCGATGCATCGATGGGCGGTCCCGCTGCCAGATTTCGCCGTAGGCCTTGCCTTGGGGCGCCAAGTACGCGTCAATCTTGTCGGCAGTGGCTTGGAGGTCGTCGTTCACAGAGGCGTGCCCTTGCGCCGCTGGGCAACACATGATGTTACAACCGGCGTCCCCACCCGTAGCCAGAGTAGTCAACTGCAGATCCGCAATGTAACGCATGGCTGGCCGCAAGGCTGCCTTTTCAATTCCAGCGAGTTGTATTCCCTGCCGCGATGTAATGTGCAGATTTGCATCGCCAAGCTCGTCGGCCAAATCCAATAGACCTAGAAATTGCCAGGCAGATAGCTTACCCCCGGTTGCTCTAATCCGCACCATGAACTGGTAGTGCCGGGGTCCGTTGTGTTGATGGCGTTCGTCGCGGTTGTCCTGCTGAAAGATGCCGTGATATCTCAGCAAACGTACATTGGCGGCAGAGAACCCAGAGTCGCTCGACGTCAGCTCATCCTCAATCGTGCCATGCAGATTGACGACCTTCCTCTTGAGGAGGTCGCCGGCTGCATTTTGAAAGGGGACGTTCATCAGACGCACCTAGATTCTGTACTGCAATTACCAGGCGGGAATGGTCTTGGAAAAACCCTCGAAAACAAGACCATCATCATGGTGCGCGACACGCACACGTATGGCAGGCCAAATCGTATCTTATGTAGACTATGATTGTACTCTTTACCGTCAAGATCTCAAACAGGAATGCGTTTTTAAGCTCAGGAGGCCCTACTTTTCGCAAAACCTACGTCCCCGTCCATCGTTGCGGTTTACTGTGCACGCAATCTGGGCCTGATCGCTACCTCTATACGATCAAAGTAAACAATGATGGCTACAAGAGCTGGCAAGAAGTCCCCTAAAGCAACTCGACAGTAGATTGGTTTCCTTGAGTTCTTTCTCTGGCGATCGTTGCCGACAGCTTCGCGGCGGATCATCCGCCAGGTTCCAACCTACGAATCGTCATACTGCGTCTTCCACACTGCCAGCAATCTCAGATCTGAGCATCTCCAAATCAGAAATTCGTTTCTTCAACAGCGCGATTTCACTGTCGAGGGCGACGACGTTTCGTTCATCGACGGGCATCATCATTGCAGAACGGTTCGCGTCTGTCTTGCCAATCCGATGCAGCAATGGGATCACAAGGGTGAGGGCTGCATCAACGATGGAAATCACCGCCAGGAAGCGATACATGCGGTCGTTTTCTACCTCCCACATGACGACTACGCAGAGAAGCAGAGCAAGTCCAAATATGACTTGGCAGGCAATGAAGAACACCCATTTGAAGTTGCCCGTGAGCTTCGCTATCGAGAGCAAGCAGATGTGTACCGTGGCAACAGCAACAATCGAAACTGAAGCGGTTGACTTCCAATACCATTCAGACTCAAGATCGGCCCACATGCCGATCAGAATCATACACGCTGCAACAAACGTCAGTCCGAGTCCGCTTATGGGATAGAGATTTTTCCCGCGTGGAGTCCTGGAAAGATCGCACGCGAGACCGCAAACTCGCAATTGCAACGGTAACTGTCGTGAGAATGACACGAACCTCGAACCAATCCCATTTGTTCCGCAGAACGATGATGATGCCCAGCGCGGCGCCGAACAGGACGGACGCAACCAATAAGTACAACAACGGTCGCTTCAGGTTGCTTCGCTTGTTCATAAAGTCTTGCGTGCCACATCAAATGGTAGATACGAATGGCGACTTTCCCAGCTGCTCGGAGACGGATTCAACTCGACAACTGTCACGATATCGTCGAGACATGCATGGTGCAAGTTTTGAGGCCAGCAGTGGCCAGCGGTTTGACGGACGAGACTTGGACAGTTCGCCAGTCAACCGAGAAGATCAGCGCTACCTCTCGTCCAGCACGCGTTCCAGGTCAGTCCTCAACGAACGCCTATAGGCTCGCCACTCGATGTCCAGATTCTCTTCGATGTCGCCGAAAACCATTTCGAAGATTTCCTGGTTCTTGTCAGCCGACAGCAATTTGTCCGCGCGTTTCTTGGCAAGCAGTTGGTAGTATTTGATGAGTTTGTCGAAATGTCGGTCCATCAAGAAGTGCGTAAGGGCCCAGGCTTGGCCATAAGCGTACAAGGAGGACGCATGGTCGCCTGCATTCATGAATATCTTATCGGTGACAACGACCTCGAGATTGGACTTCTCCTCGTCACGCGCCAGCGTCCGATACGATTCCAGGCGGTCTTTGTTCACAGCACCAATTCCACTCCAGGCAGCCTGTTTAGGCGACTCGAAATACGTGGCAAGACCCTCTGCGACCCAAAGTGGCACCGGTGCATCGTTCGGCATCAATCCGGTATTGGCAGCCAACTGATGGGTGGCCTCGTGGCTGACAACCTCGATGTCCGAGTTCTCCCGGGACACTTGTATCAGCAACTGCAGCGTGTTGGCAAACCGTGCGAACTCTTTGATGCCTCGAACGCGCCGCTTGATCGCTTGGTCCTTCGTTGCCTGTAATTTTTTGCTGAGGCGAGCCAACGTTTTATAGTCTTCGTCTGTGCCGTGGTCGAAGAACACTGCGACATTCTCTTTCATGGCATAGAATCCAGAGGCTTTCGAGAGGCTAGGATTCTTGAGCACTCTGCCAAAATCGAGGTAATCCCGCTTGTCCGCGAACAGCACGACCTTGAGGTGCTCCGTGGGAATATCGAGTTCGCAGCCTTCGAGGCAGAACTTCAGCAGAAAACTCGCATAGACCGTCTCAAGCAGTTGCAATCGGTCTTCGGCTCGCGTCTTCCTCGCCCCGTTCTTCTCGGACGACGTGTTGTGCATCAGTAGGAAGTGTTTGCTTCGAACGAACTCCATGTGCCTTCCCGTTGTGACATAAGTGCGCATCTCCTGCTCTTGCGTCGTGGATGCCGGCAAAGTTGCGTCCATCTTCTTCTTCAACACAGCCAGTCTTCTTAGCGTGGGGTGTTTCGAGTCGATCTTCCAGGCTGCCTTGGCGGCCGCATAAAACTCAGACAGCAGGCCGTGGTGCAATGCCCACCTGGCCGCATCGATACACGCGTCGACATCCTGATCTCGGACAGCCTTTTGCTTCCTTCGGTTGGCAAGTGAGCGCGTTGTCGGCACTCGATGGAACTCAACGTCTTTCAGGCCGAAATGCAGCTCTCCGAATTTGAAGTGCCGGAGCGTGACAGTTCTTCCGGGATTCACCACAACCTTGCCCTGCAGTACGACGGCCCTTTTGGTACCGGGAAGGGAGTACAGAAGCATGTCTGCCCGAGCGGCTGAAGGAGAGAGTATGTGGAGTGCACAGACAGTCAGGAGCAGATATCGCATCTTGTCACCTCACAAGAACTTGTGCAGGGGAAGTGTGGAGCC
>JASLPZ010000322.1:0-296 GCA_030744725.1 Pirellulaceae bacterium | reverse complement strand
GTCTCCTTGGAACCTTTCTACCTTCGGTCTTTCTTGACTTTCTATAAGGCCTGTTGACGCCGATATTGTGCGGCATAACCATTGGCTGCTCGAAGCATGTGAATTGGTAATAACACTTGTCCTCTATTTCCCTCGTAAACGGTCTTCAGAAGCCGACACCGTTCTTTGTTTTTTTGCCATTGCCGGTGCAAGCGATTCAGTAGCGGTACGGTTCGGCTGTCAGGGGTGCGTGAAAAGCAGCAGTGGCGACAAGAAAGGCGTGTTTTGCTCGCTCTACGAGCTAGCGAGGCTATACC
>JASLPZ010000321.1:0-8136 GCA_030744725.1 Pirellulaceae bacterium | reverse complement strand
ACTATCTCGCCAGGCGACCATTCTTCTTCAACCGTAAAATCAAAAATTGACTAATCACTGAACTAACTGTCGTATCCTAGATTCGGCGACAGCCAGTGTTCGACTTCCTGCAAGGTCATGCCTTTGCGGCGCGCGTAATCTTCGGCCTGCTCTTTTGTGATTCGGTCGACGGAAAAATACCTGGCTGCCGGATGCGCGAAATAGAAGCCACTGATGCTCGCCGCCGGTAGCATCGCGAAACTCTCCGTCAATTCAATTCCGGTGTTCGCTTCGGCAGCGAGCAGATTGAACAGTGTCCGTTTCTCGGTGTGATCGGGGCAGGCGGGGTAACCTGGTGCGGGTCGAATACCGCGGTATTTCTCGGCAATCAGGTCGTCGCTGGACAAGCTTTCGCCGGAACCAAAGCCCCAGTCCTGGCGAGCGCGCCTGTGTAGCATCTCGGCAAACGCTTCCACCAGTCGATCGGCCAGCGCCTTGATCATGATCGAATTGTAGTCGTCGTTTTCCGCATCAAACTTGGCACACAGATCCGCAGCCCCCACGCCTGTCGTGACGGCGAATGCTCCCAAGAAATCTTCGCGCCCGGAATCACGCGGTGCGATGTAATCGACCAGACTTCGAAACTCGGACTGTCCCTTGCGTTGCCATTGCTGGCGCAGCATAAGAAATCGTGTGAGCTCTACGGCGCGGCTCTCGTCAGTGAAAAGAACAATATCTTCACCGTCGGCGGCTGCGGGCCAAAAACCGTAAACGCCATTGGCCGTGAGTCGTCGATTTGCGACCAGATCTGCCAGCAATTGTTGAGCATTGTCGAACAGTTCGCGGGCCACCTGGCCCACTGTCGGCTCATCGAGAATCTCGGGGTATTTCCCTTTCAGTTCCCAAGTCGCAAAGAACGGTGACCAATCGATGAAGGGGACGATTTCCGCCAGTGGCGCGTCGGTCAGCTGCCGAGTGCCCGTGAACGTGGGCCGGTCGATCTGGACGGCCTGCCAGTCAGTCTGAAAATGTTTAGTACACGCTTCGGTATACGGTGCCAGTTGCACTTTGCGGTTTTCATACGACGTGACCAGCTTTCTCTGTAACGCTGCGTTTTCTATCTCATAATTGGGGCGCAACTCCGGGTTCAAGAGCGAATCAACGACGCCGACACAACGGGATGCGTCCAGCACATGAACGGTTGGCTCCTTGGATTGCGAGGCAATCTTGACAGCCGTGTGTTTCGCGCTGGTGGTTGCACCGCCGATCAGGATTGGAATTTTGATCCCCTGGCGTTCCAACTCCTTGGCATTATGCGCCATCTCGTCCAGGCTGGGCGTGATCAAGCCTGATAGGCCAATGATATCAACGCTCTCTTGGACAGCGGTCTCAATTATTTTTTCGCACGACACCATCACTCCCAGATCAATGACTTCGTAGTTATTGCAACCCAGCACGACGCCCACGATGTTCTTACCAATGTCGTGCACGTCACCTTTCACAGTAGCCAGCAAGATCTTACCGCGAGCCGCATTCTCGGCCTCGTCAGCGTCAGCTTTCTCCTGTTCCATGAACGGCAACAGATAGGCCACGGCCTTTTTCATGACCCGTGCGGATTTGACCACCTGTGGCAGGAACATCTTGCCCGCGCCAAACAGATCGCCAACGACGCTCATTCCAGCCATCAACGGCCCTTCGATGATGTGCAAGCATCGCTCATGACATTGCCGAGCTTCTTCGACATCTTCTTCGATGAACTTGTCGATGCCTTTGACGAGCGCGTGCGTGAGCCGTTCTGTCACATCGGATTGGCGCCATTGGAGATTCTCTTCTTTGGCCTTCTTCCCCGGCCCCGACACGGATTCCGCGAATACAACGAGCCGCTCAGTGGCGTCATCGCGGCGATTGAAAAGCACGTCTTCCACTCGCTCGAGCAGTTCTTTGGGCACTTCTTGGTAGACTTCCAGTTGTCCGGCGTTCACGATGCCCATGTCCAGGCCGGCACCGATGGCGTGGTACAGGAACGCGGAATGCATCGCTTCGCGGACAACATCGTTGCCACGAAACGAAAATGAAATGTTGCTCACACCGCCAGAAACTTTGGCACCGGGACAGTCACGTTTGATGCGTCGCGTGGCTTCGATAAAGTTGACGGCGTAGTTGTTGTGTTCTTCGATTCCGGTGGCGACCGTCAGAATATTCGGATCGAAGATAATGTCTTCCGGTGGGAAACCAACGCGTTTGGTCAATAGCTGAAAAGCGCGTTGGCAAATCCGTACTTTGTCGTCAACTTGTGTCGCCTGGCCTTGTTCGTCGAACGCCATCACGACGACGGCCGCGCCATAGCGTCGGACCAACGTGGCGCGGCGAAAGAACTCTTCCTCGCCATCCTTCAAACTGATCGAATTAACGATGGCCTTGCCCTGCACGCATTTTAGACCCGCTTCGATCACCGACCATTTCGAACTATCGATCATCACCGGCACAGTGGCCACATCAGGTTCGCCGGCAATCAAGTTCAAGTACCGCGTCATCGCCTCTTCGCTGTCCAGCAAATCGGCATCCATGTTGATGTCGATTACCGCCGCGCCGCCGGTTACTTGCTGTCGCGCCACTTCAACCGCTTCTTCGAAAAGCTCGTCGCGGATCAGTCGAGCGAATCGACGCGAACCAGTGACGTTGGTGCGTTCGCCGATCATTAGAAAGTTGCTTTCTGGGCGCAACGTCAACGCTTGCGTGCCGCTCAATCGCGTGTACGGTTCGACGGTCGTTTTCTGATGCGGCGTGATACTCTCAACGGCGTCGCACATCGCGCGAATATGTTCAGGCGTGGTACCGCAGCAACCTCCCACAATGTTGACCCATCCGTTGTGGGCAAATTCGGCAATCATCTCCGCCATCTGCCCCGGACTTAGGTCGTACGCACCCATCTCATTGGGCAACCCGGCATTGGGATGGCAGCTGATGAATGCGGGCGCAATTTGCGACAGCTCTTCGACCAGCGGACGCATTAATTGCGGACCAAGCGCACAGTTCATCCCAATACTGAGAAGCGGAAAATGCGAGATTGCGTTGCAGAATGCCGCCACCCCCTGACCAGAGACAAACGTTGCCCCCGATCGGTCGAAGGTGGCCGAGACCATCACGGGAACTTCGCAGCCAGTTTCCGCAATGCACTTCTGTATGGCAAACAGGCAGGCTTTCAGATTCAGCGTATCGATAACCGTTTCCGGAAGGAGCAGGTCGACACCACCCTCGATCAACGCTGACACCTGGGCATGATACGAATCTACCAATTCGTCGAACGTCACCGAACGGAATCCAGGATCCTCGACGCTTGTCGAAATGGACGCGGCTTTTGTCGTCGGACCGATCGAACCGGCAACAAAGCGAGGCCTGCTGGGTGTGCGAAGATTGAATTCGTCCACCGCCGCTCGCGCGCATGCCGCGGCCGACAAGTTGATTTCGCGGACCAATTCGTGCGGAAAATCAAACTCATCAACCCCTATCGTGCTCGCACCAAATGTGTTCGTTTCGACGATATCAGCGCCCGCGTCCAGATAGCGCCGGTGGATCTCCGTGACCGAGTCTGGATGCGTCAGACAAAGCACGTCCACAAAGTTCTTGAGATCCTTATTGTGGCCCGCAAAGCGGTCGCCCCGAATTGCCGCCTCGTCCAGCTTTAACGCCTGAACCATGGTCCCCATGGCGCCGTCGAGGACCAGGATTCGGCTGGCCAGCAGCTCCTGCAACATCGCTTCTGTACCCGTTCGGGTGGCAATTGACATCAGTTTCTGGCTCGTTGAATCCGAATTCGCAGCATCTCAGCGGCAGATGATCCCGCAGACCGCCTCTGCTGAGCGAATATCCCAGATGACCTGTGATCACGCAAGGCCAACGCGAAAGCTGTAAGTCATTGTTTCGTCAGAAGTTAATCACTTAACGAACCGCCTCGGGCTGCAAGCAGAGGGGGGGTTCTACTTTTCCCTACCGTCAAAGTTCACCTCAGACTCAAGACTGGCATAACCCGAACCGATAACGAGGAATGCCAATACACACCCATTCTGAGTATCGAGCCATGAGCAACTCACATTCGAAGCGACCCCGACGTAGTTTCGCGACGGGAGCCCCACGTTCTACGAGTCCGCAGCACGTCGCCGACGGACTGCGGTACGACGGCGAAGAAGTGCCGGTCCTGATTCGCCTGCCGGATCTCTCTCCACAGGCCCTCTTGCGCGAACCGGCACCAACAGCCGCTACGCAGGCTGCACTGGCACCAACCGCCCCGGACAAAGAAGAGACGGACCTGCCCGAGCACCCGGAGTCCTCCCAATCGGCAGCATCAACCTCAGCGGTTGTCACGCCACCAACAGCCACGCCGCTCGACGCCGAGCCACAAGCGGCGCAAGCGGCGGTCAAGCAATCATCTGACGACCAGGCGACTGGCAATCAGTCCAACCCAACCGACACAGATTTGACACTGGCCACGCCTGAAGGTCCGCCACGTAAGCGTCGTCGGCGCAACTCGAGCGGTCGAGAACAGAACGGGGAACGGCTGGACAAAGTTCAGTTCGCGTCGCAGCAAGAACCGCAGCAACCTGCTAGAAATCGGACCGCGTTCGCCACGAATGTCGTCGGGCAGGATCGAAACATCCTGGCGTTCGACAAATCGCGACTATTGATCGGCGCTAGTCTGGTCATTGTCGCGGGCCTCGCCTATTTTGCACTGAGCGGTGGTGACGAAGATCCGGCAGATCCGGCGGGAAAGTGGGTTGATGGCGAAGCGGACTCGGTGGTTCGGACTGTCGAACAGACGTCCGAACCCGAAGCGGATCTCTGGCCAACTGACCAAAACTCGCCAGCGAGTCACGAAGAATCGGCGCTGGCACACCAAACGGGACCCTCCTCTGACGCCGCCGCATCCGCGGCCGGATCGGTTCCGGTTTGGCCGACTGAACCGGGACAGCAACCGGTGAATTCGTACGATCCAGCAACGCTGCCAGCTTCCGAACACACCTACAGCATGCCGGTGGTTGCAGCGCCCGCTAACGGAGTGAGCAACCCCGCACCGCGCAACGATGGGCCCACTTTGGGATGGCCGACAGGTCCTTCGACACCGCCACAGTCAACGTCAGCTGCGGAGCCCGTTGACGGCTGGCCAGAAGCTGCGATGGCTACGCCGAACACCGATGCTCCCAACGGAGCGCCCAAAGGCTACTATGCGTCGGAGGCCGCCGCCGGTAACAGAACGTCCCCATCAACCGTTGGCGGTGTCGCGGACGCGCCGGCTGTACGTATGGGAAGACTGGAAACAGCAGGACCCTATTCAGGCGGGCCCATCAACACCGCGGCCAATCCTGGCTCCCAATTGAATGGTACGATCGAAATCCCTCGACCACGGGCTAACAATGAATACAACGGATCAAACGTTTATTAGAGCGTACGGTAGCGATTTCGTTCCAAACTACGCAGACGAAGCAGCGCGCGCTGCCGACTATCCGGCGCTGGCCGATAGTAACGTGAACGCTGTATTTGGTTCGATGCCACAAAAACACATCCGTGTCGACGGGCCGGCGGCAATGCCGCCTTCTGCCACACCGCAAGTCGCTGGCGTAGGTCCATCGCCACCATCGCCGGCGCGAACGTACATGCCTCAGGCAGCAACGCAGCCGACTTCGCCAGCGGCGCAAGGTCAACACACTCCACTCCAGCATCCGCACGTGCCGCCCGCAATCGGTCAGCAACTGGAGCATCCCGTCCAGAGGGAGCAGGCCGTCGAACAGCAAGTCGACGTTCCATTGCCCCATCTCGACATGCGAGATAACGCGTTGCCACCCGGGTCCCTGCCCATCGCTTCTCATGCGCATGTGCCTCGACCACATATCAATTTCGCCACAGCGCAGTCTGCACAGCCACAGCCAACGGATGTTGAAACGAGCGTTGAGCCAGCCATCGAACAGCCGCTCGCGCCATCGCCCGCGTATGCCACAAATGAGTTGGACCTTGGAGAGGGCCTCTCAGTGTTGGCCGATAGTTCGGTCCTGGTGGCATCGTCCGATTTTCAATGGCCAACGATTCATCCGGCGGTTGATGAGCCGCCGACGGTGACGGAGACGGAATCCCTCGAATCAAACACCGAAACAGAAACACAACCGGAACCAACTTCGCCGGTTGAAGACAGAGATGAGGCTGAAACCGATGTCAGCCCGCCGATCGTCGTACCCGCGGTGGTGGATGAAGAACTAACTGATACGGAGAATCCTCCGTTGGGCTCTTCGATCGCCAACATCGACAAGGACGTTGCCGGAGTGGCGATGGATGCGAAGGCCGAGGAACCCGATGTCGCGAAGCAGAAACTAAAGCCGGCCTGGGAGGTGGACCGTTTCCTGTGGCCAAGCAACGTCGATCAGTTGTATGAATCCGAAAGTGAGTATTTTCGTCACGCCGGCGAGAAGCTCCACGACGCCAGCCTAGAGGGCCTGCGAGTCTTGGGAGTCTCTGCGACACGTCAAGGCGAGGGCTGCACGACGTTAGCCATCTGTCTGGCTCGCGCTGCGGCTGCGGCCGGTGCGAAAGTCGCGTTGTTGGACGCCAACCTGCGGTCGCCGCAATTGGGTACAGCGCTGGGACTCGATTTCGCACGCAGTTGGCACGAAACCTTGAACGGAAGAACATCGTTGTCCGAAGCCGCCGTTGCTTCGATTGCCGACAACGTAACGCTGATACCGCTCTCCAACAACGCCGCGCGACAAGGTTTGACGCTCGACAGCGACGCGGTCAACGAGATCCTCGGCCAAGCCGGCGATACATTCGATCTCGTACTCGTCGATGTTGGCGTGCCCTGCGAAGACGGGCGGAGCTGTTTCCAGGGAGATGACGCCTGTCCGTTGGACGCAGCGATCATCGTCCGGGATGTTCGCGCGACGTCCGAAGAAGAGACGCTCGAATCGGTTAACCGATACAAGGAGTTGGGAATCGATGCCGTCGGGATCGCCGAAAACTTCGCATCGTTGGCCGTTTCACGGGCCGCTGCGTAACAACGGCGGCAAGGGCATCACTTCCGTCACTTTGGTTTGCCGGTGGCATATCGAACAAGCGCCAGGAGGATGCCCATCGCGGCGAATGCGAGGCCGAATACGGCGAAAAATGGTGCCAGGAATGCCAGCGATTCCGCCACCGGATCGCGCGCCAAGTCGCTTCGTTCCAAAGCCAGATCGACACAGAGCAAGCCGACGCAGAACACGCTGCAGCCTCCCAAGCAGCCGACCAGTGTCCACCGTAACGGAATCAATGCGACGCGGCTGGACCAGCCAGCCAAGACGCCGCTGACCACGGCAAATGCCAGAAAGTCGCGGTAGTTGAAGGCCGCAAAAATTGCGGCACAGCCAGCGACAATTGCCACCAGCTCGCGCAAACTGAATTGAATTGTGGGCCTCTTTGTGGGTGGATCCATCTCTTGGCCGGGGCAGGTTGGACGATTGCGCATGTCGTAGGCATTGTACGCTAGGACACCGCCGACACCTGCCCCCAATCGCAATCGCGGGCTGAATTGTGGGTTAGTACTGTTCGATAGTCGTCTTTCGCTCCGCTAAAGACGACTATAAGAGATCGAACACTGCTTAACTCTTGAAACGAGGAAGACTTTAAAGCGAGACGGCTTTGCCGGTGGTCACCATTTGATCATTCACTTGAGCAAATAAGAGTCTCAATCGACTCCAATCTCTGACCAACCGTGTAAGCAGGTTTCTGAGTGAGCTGCTCGAGGACGCCAAGCACGCCTGGATGGTAATCGCCGTCCAGCTCGACTTGCATGGCCTTAATCGCCTCTAGTGGCGCAAGCGGCTGGTCAGCGCGAGATGTTAAAGCGTCGTACTCTCGCACGGCACGAATAATGGCCGCACCAATAGGCTCGTCGCCTTGCTCCAAATCGTTGTTGAACGAAATGTCGAGCCCATCCGGGCGTCCCACTAACAAGGGCAAGGCACTCGTCAACACGCCCCCAAGGGACTGGACCAAGTCACCGCCATGGAACGTGTTTGATTCGAGGGCTTGCGAGTTCTGCAAGTCGTCAACAGCTCGGTGAATTACCCGGGCGGTGATCTCAATGTTGTCAATATCCTGCAACATAGCCGCTACACGAATGTCGTCGATTTCGCG
>JASLPZ010000320.1:0-8169 GCA_030744725.1 Pirellulaceae bacterium | reverse complement strand
TGAAATGTAGTGACGACTTCGTGCTTGCCACCCTTGAAAACGCGGTACTTCCGAGATTTGGTGGGGAAGTTGGGCTAGATCGGTGGAATACTGCCATTTGTTGAACCCGCTCGGTTGGGGAGTGCAACGGACGTCCTGCGGCAACTCGCAGTCTATCGACTGCGACTGCGGAGCCAGGGCATCAACCCGGGGCCCTGCCGAATTTAGCCCTTCGAAAGATCTCCACCACCGGATGAAATTCAGCGACTTTGTCAAGAGGGAAGATCGGCCTGACGCACGCTGTGTGTCCTAGACTGCGCAGGTTGGCACTCGTTGCTCCCGGAGCATCCACGTTAATCAGCTTGGCACACCAGTCAGCGAACATGTGGGGCTCGCAGTGCGGAGACTTTGTGACCACCATGTCGAAGTTTCTCGGATCCTGGCCATTGGCATCGAACCAAGAGCGGTCGAATAGGCTAACCGAGTAAGTTCCAACCACAAGTGTGGCATTGTCGGCTTCAAGCAGCGAGAAGTAAGCGGCGTCAACTGCGCCCGCCTCAGTCAGGCTGCTTAGAAAGTCGGCGCTCAACCGATCAAAGCTCTCGGCGGCCAGAACTCCGCCCGACGTATTGGAACTGGCCGCGTAAGTGGGCACCGGCTCAATTCTATCGGCCGCGTCAAACACACTCAATGCGCCGCCAGCTTCCTCGCAGACAGTGCGATGGTACTCGAAGACGGCCGGTCCACGCGCCACTCGAAAGTCTTCGTACCGGCTTGGTTCTGGATTGAACGTCGAGACTTCCTGCTTACACTCGGAAACGACGATTCCCGGCATGATGTCTCCAGCGTCCAGGCCCTGCCACGCGATCACCAGGTAGGCAGCTTCGGCTGGTCGTTAAACGAAGAGCTGGTCGGAATTTCAGTGATGCACAACACGACGGAGCAGTGCTATTCAACATTAGTTTTAGCACGTACATCCAAATGGCCCTATCCCGGCCGATCCCCAGGCTGTATAGTCATTTAACGCTGGTACGCCGATCGAGTTTATGCGACGGGAATTCGCCACCTCCTGTCAACTTCTCCTTTGCCCGTCCCAACTGGACTAGGTAGGTCCCTTCCTAACGAGGACGGCTAAATGGCAAAGAACCGTATGACGTTCGAGAAACATCAGCGAGACGCAAAAAAGAAGCGAAAGGCGGAAGAAAAGAGGGCAATGAAGCAGAAAAAGAAGGAATTGTCAGCAAGCCAGCCCAATCCGGCCATCGAAGCCCCGCCCATTGACGATTCGATTGAGAGCTGACCACACGAGTGAGGCTGTGCCTCGGACCGACGCGAGCTATCGCTCGGTTGAGGTGACCACGTTGCCCGACCAACCTGCAGTCGGTGCCCGTCGCTGAAAACTTGACTCATTGAAAAGAAGAACCTGATACAAGCTTTCTAGTGCGCTTCAAGGGATGGAGGTGCAAGTCGATGCGCACAGCAAAGGAACTTCTGGTCGCCAGCAAAGAGTTTGCCAGGGAGTACCGCTGGCTTAGTTGGTGGCACTTGGGCTCGACTTTCACAGTGTTGGCCGTCCTGGTTGCCATCGCCGTGAGCGATCTGCATTGGGCAATACGGGCTGCATCAAGTGTCCTGTCAGGATTAGTTGGCGTACGGCTGTTCATTATCTACCACGATTTCCAGCATGGCGCGGTCCTTCGCGACTCGCGGTTTGCGGCCCTTCTGATGAGTCTCTATGGCGTGGTGATGTTGAATCCGCCTAGTGCCTGGAATCGCTCGCACGATCATCATCACAAGCACAATTCCAAGACCTTCGGTGCTAGTATCGGTTCGTTTCCCATCATGACGACGGAGACCTACGCCAGCGCATCAGCAGCAGAGCGGTTTGCATACGCGGCAGCGCGTCACCCGCTCATCATGGTGCTCGGATACTTTACCGTTTTCCTGTGGGGGATGTGTCTGCGGCCTTTCCTGCTGAACCCACGGAGACACTTCGACGGAGCGATTTCTATTGTCGTGCACGTCGGCTTGTTGATCTATCTGGGTGTGCTGGGACTGGACATTATGCTCTTTGGTCTTTTCGTACCATCGCTGTTGGCTTCATCGCTGGGCGCCTATCTGTTTTACGCCCAACACAACTATCCGGCAGCCAAGCTGAGGCTGCGATCCGAATGGAGTCACGTCGAAGCGGCTTTGCACTCGTCAAGCTATATCGCCATGGGCCCCTTGATGAACTGGTTTACCGGTAACATCGGTTATCATCACGTTCACCACCTGAACGCCCGTATTCCGTTCTACCGACTACCGGAAGCGATGGCCTCACTCAAGGAATTGCAGTCGCCAGGCACGACGTCGCTTCGTCCTGTTGATATTGCGGCTTGCCTGCGTCTCAAGTTGTGGAGTCCAGATAAGGATCAGTTTGTTGGCGTCAATGGCAGTCAATCTGGGAGGGCGACACAAGAAACTTCCATCCGAAAACGTACCACCCAAGAACCGACCACGCGCAAACCCGGGGCCCGCAGGTCCGAGGCGCGAGATGCTGCCACCGGCAAGACCGCGTGACGGCATCTTTGCATTCTATACGGACAAGAGTACGCGTCCTACAACTGGTAAGCCAGATTCCACCGTGTGCCTTACGGCGCCGCATTGAAGCGAATCGTGGTCAGCTGATTGATCGTGACGTTGACGATTGTCTGCTTGTGACTGTTGGGCCAAAGTATATCGAGATGGACGGGGCGGTCGTACGCGCCCAGTCCAAAATGCAGGGTCATGTCGTTTTGATTTCCTTCGCCCGTCCCCGCTTCGACTTGGCGCGTCAGAGTCTTCTCACCCAACTTGATCCGGACTTGGGCACCGATGGCAGAGCCATTGACCGCGCTGCCGTCACCTTGGAGGCGAACCTTCAACCAGCCGTTCCTGTTTCCTTGATTCTCGAAAATCTTTCCGTCGGTCAAGAGATCTAGATCGCCGTCATTATCGTAATCAGCCCAGGCTGCCTGGTAGGTCGGAGTGAGATTCTCCAATTGTGCCGCGGTGGTGACATCGGTCACTGGGAACTGCCCATTATTGCGGAACAGAACTGCGTGGTTCTTCTTCCCGAATGAGGCTGTCCCATAGACCGTGGTGAAGAACAGGTCCAGGTTACCGTCGTTGTCGTAGTCGCCTACGCTGGGCGTGGCATATGACTCTTGGTAGTGAACGCCGCAAGGTCCCAGGTCTTGAAACTTGTAGCCTTTTTCCGCTCCGAGGTTCTGCAGGAAGCGGGATTTTGGTTGATCGCCACGTGCATCTACATGAGCGAAGTTGCCGGCGAACAGGTCGATCAGCCCATCGTTATTGAAGTCGCCCCACGCAGCGCCGATCGAATGGCCACCACCAAAACCAGGCGATGTGGCCACGGCACCACGCTCGAGCGCGACATCTTGCAATCCTCCAGTACCGTCATTTAGCCACAGGAGATTCGGCTGAAGTCGGTAGTTCGACACATAAACATCAAGATCACCATCCTGATCGAAATCACAGGCGGTAACGCCGCGAGCCCGATACTTGCTCTCCGATCGCATTAGCTGAAACGTTTTGCCTTTGTTATTGATCAGCATCAAGAATGGCCAAGTAATGCCGGCGTTCCAGTCTTCGTAGCCGCCGACGAAGAGATCCACGAAACCATCTCCGTTAAGGTCTCCCCAACAGGCACCCCGAGAGACGCACTTGGGCAGTTCGGGCAACTCGACGTCGGCAAAATCCATTTCCCCTTGATTGCGATACAGCCGCAGGGCCGACCAGGAAAACAAGTCGATCAGTCCGTCGTTGTCGAAGTCGGCGGCCACGGAGCTGCCGACGTCAAAGACTTTGGTGAATTTCTTGCCGGCATTGTTCTTCCAGAGGCTGCCCGACACACAGAGATCGACCCACCCGTCGTTGTCGAAGTCGGCCCAACAGCCTGCCGCGTTCGGCGCTTGCAGACCCAGTTCGGCAGTCTTGTCCTTGAAGACGACTTGGCTTGGTTCAGCGCGTGCTGAACCAACCAACAGTAATATATACGTCCAGAGAATAAACAGGTTCCGCGCCAACCGACGGCGGGGCAACGAACATTGCGGCAGGCTTGTGGCCATGATCGACTCTCTCCGCTGGAGGCGGCTTGGGCCCTCATCAAGCACCAGGCACAGAATATAAGTTCTAAAACGCTTGCCGATTCACTGTAGCGGCTTTTCGCCGTTTGGACTCTTGAAACAAAGCGCCGCGGACGCTACACGTCGGTGCGACACGAACTAGCGAGGCTGTGCCTCGGAAGATTCTACATCGTCGAGCCGCTGCAGTTGTTCTTCCAGATCAGCGATGGCCGAGTGCTCAAGAGCCAACGAGTGTTGCCAGGACGTCTCGTCAGGATGTTGGGCGGCCAATTCCTCGAGCTCCCTGACCACTTTCTTACGAGCAGAAAGCGCTTGGTTGAGCTCTCCGCTTGCTGCCGCCAGCGAGGCAACCTGGCGATACATTTCGGCCAGTCTGATTGTATCGAACCGCCTCGTCGGGTCGATCTTCTCGCACTCCTGGTACTCAGAAATCGCAGCCTCGTAATAGTCAGCGGCTTCCTGTCTCATTCCGATTGCCGCTTTCAACTTCGCCCAGATACAATAGCATTCTGCAACATTGCTCTTATTGAAACGATTCAACGGACGTCTCTGCCTCATTGCTGTGAAGATGGCCATTGACTTTTCCAACAAGTGCTCGGCAGTGACATAGTCGTTCCGCGTGCATTCGAACACCGCTAGCGATTGCCAGGATCGCGCAAGCCCACTTTGGTACAACCCCACGTCGGGATGTCTCTTGACGAGGCGCCCTCGAATCTGAATGGACTTCCCAATTGCTGCAAGCGCCTCGTCAAGCTGCTGTTTGTCGTGGTAGACGTGCGCGAGATCACGATAAGCAACTCCCAGCCCAGTTTGGTATTTTCCAATCTCTGGGTGCGCTTCAGCGAGACGGGTACGGACGTCTATTATGGCAAGGCGGTCCGCGACGGTTTTATTGCTCTGACCATAGTAACAACGGGCCAAAGCTAACATCCCGTCGGGATATGTCTCGAGATCGGGAATCTGCTCCAGGATGGCGATCTGCCGCTCGCGGTACTTGGACACCTTGTCCGAGCGACTTTCCTGGGTGTGAATCCTCGCAAGCTTGCCGTAACTTTCCGCCAGAGCGAGTTGGTATTGCGCCGCGTTGGGGTGCCGGTTGGCAAGCGTCTTGCGGATCGCCAAAGCTCGATGAAAAGCTCGCAATGTTTCGGCGTCTGTACCGATCTGGTTCTGGATCATCCCCATCCGAACATATGTCTCGGCGAGGGCCGCTTGAAGGTGATTGTCGCCTTCATGCTGATCTAATAGCGAGGTGTAGAAGTCCAGGGACGATTGCAGCATGTCGTTGCGAATGGGCTCAGCGGATGGAACCTCTACCAGATCCGTGTCTGCGATCTCGATGAGGTGATTAACCGCCAGAAGTGCCAGGCGGAAGTCGTTTTGCGCGGCGCGCCGTTGCTCAATCGTTCGCAAGTTCGCCTGGTGAAGCAACCCAGCTCCCAGCGACAGTCCGACGACCATGAATACCAGGAGACAAAACGCTGACCTGACGACCTCGGGGTGACGTCGCAACCACTTTGTTGCCCTGATCGCGAGTGTCGGCGGTTGGGCCTGTATCGGCCTGTCGTCGATAAAACACTTCAGGTCTTGGGCCAGTTCTTCTGCTGTGAGGTAACGTTCTTGCGGATCGTTCGCCATTGCCTTGAAGACGATTGTCTCCAGGTCGAGAGGAGCAGACGGGTTCAGCTTCCGCAATTTGCGAGGTTCTTCGAATGCAATTTGCCGAAGCAGTTTTGCGCGGACGGTGGAATCAAAGGCCGGTTGCAGCGTTAGTAGTTCGTATAGCGTTACGCCCAGCGAATAGATGTCGCTGCGTTGGTCAATCGCCCCCGGCCTGGCCAACGCCTGCTCGGGGCTCATGTAGCGCAGCGTGCCAATCAAGTCGCCGGTCATCGTCAGACTTGCCTCGCTCTCCAACCGTGCTAGGCCAAAATCGGTTACCCAGAGCTTGCCTTCTGTGTCGAGCATCAGGTTCCCCGGTTTGATGTCACGATGCAGGATTCCGTTCTCGTGCGCGTGATGCAGCGCCTCCGCGGCCTGAATGCCCAACTTGGCCACCGTGCGGAAGAAGGCGGGCCCGTTTTTCCAGGTACGAGCGATGTCGGTCGAGATGTCGCTGATCTTTCCCTTCGTGGCCGGTTTCGCGTCGTCGGATAAGCGTCGTATTTCGTGGATCACTTCAGCCATGTTCTGGCCGTCGACCAGCGACATCGCGTAGTAGTACACGCCACGCTCCTCGCCGACCGATAGGACAGGCACGATGTTCGGATGATCGAGCGTGGCAGCTGATCGGGCCTCGTTCTTAAAACGCTTGATCTGTTTTTCGTCGAGCATCCCGGCCAGTGGCAGCACCTTCAACGCTACCTTCCGGCCGAGCGAGACTTCTTCTGCTTCGTAGACGATACCCATTCCGCCACGCCCCAACTCGCGGTGGATACGGAAGTCCCCCAACCGATGGTGGTCGGCATCCGTTTCCGGACTGTGAGGGGCACTTTTCGAGTCGCCCTTCAACAGGTTGAGCGCTGGAAAGAGCATTCGAATCATGTGAGCAATTTGCGGGTGCTGTTGGGCATATTCCTCGACGCTCGGGTTCTCTCCATTAGCTCGGCGTTCCGACAATTCGTTGGCGATTTCACCAAGTAGCGTGTCGATCGAATCGGTTTGCGAATGCCAGATCATGAGCTGGCTCCCGAGACGCCCAGGTCCACAAGTTTCGCGTGCAGTCGCCGCAGCGCCCGACCGTGGCGCTTGCTGGCGGTCGCCGGCTCAATCGCAAGCAACTCTGCCACCTCTTGATTAGTCAACTCTTCATAGAAACGCATCAGTAAAACCTCACGATCAATCTCTGCAAGGCTGTCGATGGCTTGCCGCACACGGTAGGCCATTTCACGACGTCGAAGGGCTTCGCTCGGTCTTCCGTCAAACAGCTTCCGGGCCAAGGCAATCGACGACTGTTCAGGCAAGGCAACGTCTCTCCGTGCGTTGCGCCTGGCCGCGGTATGGCGGCGTTGTGCATCCGCCAGTCGATTCAAGGCTGTCCGCCGCAGCCAAACTCGAAAGGAGAGCGGACGGCGCCGGAGGTAATCATCCATCTGCCGTGCGGCTTCCAGCTGCGTTTCCTGCACCACATCAGACGGGTCCACTCTGGTTCGCAGATCCTTATGGAGGCGCAGCCCGACAAGCCGTCGCAAGTAGGCGCGATGGACGGCGAACAGTTGACTCAACGCCGCCCGATCACCGTCGAGCACGCGGCCCAGGAGCCGATCTGTCTGTGTGTCCTGTTCGGTCATGAGGACATGCATTTTGGCAGTTCGGTCCCTGGATTGCCACGCGCGACGACTGAATCAGCGGGACTTTGGCTGCCTCAACAATTGCTCGTCTCGCGAGGCTAACAGGATAGGGGAGCCAGATTTGACAGCAGAAAGGAGATTTCACAAAAACTCTGGCGTGGGATAAACAGCTCGGAATCAAGGGGTTACGTCCATTCGGGAATGGAGTCTTTTCAGAAAGATCTACTGCCGTGGTCAACCGGTTGCGCCGTCTGCGAGAGAAGTAATAGGGGACAGATTTGTCTCTCGCAGCCAATGGTCTGGTGAACGACAACGGCGAGATCGATCCCGTTGGAAGTGCCTCGGCGTAGACGCCAAACAGGCTACGCTCAGGACAATTTAGATCTAGAAAGTCGAGAAAGTGGTGCAAACATTCGGTCAGGAAATCGCTCGATCGGACTGCACAGCGGTGTCAAGCGAGCAGTGTGACAAACCAGAGGCCCACGACAACACGTCTCACACTCCGCAGGGTTCGCCACTGAGCAGTCTGGTGACCAACACGGTTTCCGAGATTCTGGCTCGGCTTGGAATATCGCTGCTGGCATCGACGTATCAGGCTGGAAACGTCGTCATCCTGCGATGCGAATCGCCACAAGTGTTGAACACGCATTTTCGCCGCTTTCCGCGGCCCATGGGGTTGGCCGCCGATCCGGCTACGGGGCGTCTGGCGCTGGGGACTGACCGCGAAATCGTCGAGTTCCGCAATATGGCTGCTGTGTCTTCCAGGCTGG
>JASLPZ010000031.1:0-31077 GCA_030744725.1 Pirellulaceae bacterium | reverse complement strand
GTCGTTTGGGCTTGTAGGGAAGGTAAAGGTCTTCGAGCGTTTGTCTGTCGGCCGCCGACTCGATCTGCCGCTTGAGATCGGAAGTCAACGCGCCCTGGTCGTCAATCGTCTTGAGAATGGTTGTTTTTCGCTGCGCCAGATCGCGCGCCTTGCCAATCGCGTCCTCGATGGCACGCAGGGCGATCTCATCGAGACCCTCGGTTGCCTCTTTGCGGTAGCGAGCGATGAAAGGAATCGTATTGCCGCCGTCCAATAACTCAATGGTCGCGCGTACCTGCGCGGCAGTGACCTTGAGTGTTGCAGCGATTTGTGCGATGACCTGGTCAAGATCGAAACAGTTCGTGGGTGTGGTGGTCATATTTGTCGTGGGTTCTGTACTGGCGCGGGCATAATGCAGCAGACAAGCATGTCAGATTGAACGGAATTCGGCAATTGCGGGTTGGCGTTAGGTGGGTCGAAGTTGCACTCGATTCGAGATGTGGACGGAGCACAACCCGTCTTACCCACAAGATAAGGCGAGGTGTGAGGCACTGGTCTCATGGGCGTCTAATTGTCACAATTCGCTGAACCACACCTGCGGTACCCGAGCAGGCCGTAACGAGAAGCAGATATAGGTTTCAAATGCCATCCAATCCGGATCCAATTGCAGCGCATTATCTCCTGCGGGTAGAGATGTTTTTGGCAGACGAGCTGCAGCTTACGCGGAAGGATCGCCAGCTCACCCATTTGCGAGTGCTGGTCTTCCTGACTGTTGCGGCATTCTTTGCCATAGGGTGGATCACGATGATCGTCCAGCCGTGGTACCTTCCCGGCGTTTTCGCGGCGATTGGCTTCGTGGCGCTGGTCACGTATCACGACTCGGTCGACCGGCGATTGCAGCGAGCTCGGCATCTGCGATTGATCAACGACCAGGGGTTGGCCCGCCTGGCTAGAGCTTGGGATCGACTACCTGCGCCAACAATCAAGGCACCAGATGGGCATGTCGCAACGGCAACAGATCTGGACCTGTTTGGGCGTGCCTCGCTGTATCAACTCGTAAGCTGTGCGAACACGCCGATAGGCAAAGATATCCTGCGTGACTGGCTCGTCGAGCCTGCCAGTTGTGATGAAATCAAAGCTCGACAACAAGCGGTCGCAGAATTGATCAACCGTGAAGCTCTCCGCGAAGAGCTGGTTCTGGAAGGGAGGCTGCTTGCCGGAGACGCGACAGAACGATTCGTGCAATGGGCGAGTGGTCCAGCCTGGTTGCACGAGCGACCATGGTTGATCTGGCTGTGTCGGATTGTACCAGCAACAGGACTGTTGGCCTTCCTGCTTAGTTTGGCGCAGTTGATCTCACCCGATGTTGGTTTTGCGATTATCTTGGCCGTGGTTGTGACGAATATCTTGATCAGCGTTCTGTTTTCCGGCAATGTTCACGACATCTTCGCACGCGTCAATACGAGGCAAGGGGAAGTCCGCCGTTACCTGCAAATGTTTCGTCTGATGTATTCGATGCCGGAAACCAGCGGCAAGTTGGCCGAGATCAAACGTGAGGCGACTGAACGTGGTGGCGGCGTTCTGCGTCGTATGCGTGATCTGCAATTTGTGATGCAGTTGGCGAACATCAGCCATTCAGCGATGTTGTTCATTTTTCTGTATTTGCCGTTGCAAGCTGGCTTGCTGTACGACTTCCATATTCTCAATCTGCTTGAAAAGTGGCAGCGCGACTGCGGTGCACATGCCAGAAATTGGTTCGAGGCGCTCGGTCAATTTGAGTCATTGGCTTCGCTGGCCACATTGGCGTACGATCATCCAAGGTGGACCTTTCCAGAGGTTGATGCGGCGGCCACGTCGATCGAAGCGTCAGGGTTGGGACATCCGTTACTTCCCGATGCGGTGCGCGTCAACAATGATGTTCAAGTGGGCGTGGCGGGATCGTTTCTGTTGATCACAGGGTCGAACATGTCAGGCAAGAGTACACTGTTGCGGTCAATCGGCGTCAATATCGTACTGGCGCAGGCAGGTGGACCTGTCTGTGCGTCCAAACTACGACTGCCGCCTGTTCAACTGGCAACCAGCATTCGCGTGCGTGATTCGCTGGAAGACGGCGTTTCGTTCTACATGGCCGAACTCATGCGGCTGAAAGAAATCGTCGATCAGGCGGTTGACTTTGGCGGCCGCCCCGACTGCACGCTGGTCTACTTGCTGGATGAGATTCTGCAGGGGACAAATTCGCAAGAACGTCGCATTGCCGTTGTGCGCGTGTTGTCACATCTGGTTCGGCACGGTGCGATCGGCGCTATTTCCACACACGATCTAGACCTGGCTGCCAGTGACGCGTTGGTCGGCCAGTTTCGCCCCGTTCATTTTCGCGAGACGTTGCACGATCACGATGCAGAGAATCCGATGACCTTCGATTACAGGCTGCGCGAAGGAGTTGCAACGACCACCAATGCGTTGAAGTTGCTCGAAATCGTCGGTCTGGGAAACGCTTCCAGTTGACACCGATCGAACACTTCCTTTTCCTCTGAAGAACAAGCATGGTCATCACCCAGATTCGCGCTATTCAGCCGCCGACGCCCGGCTCGCCCGATGACTGGCGGACGCAACTCGGACAGATCGTAGTTGAAGTGCAGACGGACACGGGCCTGTGCGGCTATGGCGTCGGCGGTGGTGGTGCATCGGCGGTGCACGTGATTCAGACCGTAATCCGCGATTTGCTGATCGGGCGAGATGCAGAAACGGTTGAATCGCTGCACCAAGAAATGTGCCGGCATACCGCGTTCTACGGGCGGAAGGGCTTGGTTGTCATGGCGATCAGCGGCGTCGATCTGGCATTGTGGGACCTGCGGGGCAAGTCGCGCGATCAAAGCGTTGCGGCGTTGCTGGCGGACGAATTCGATGTTCGCCGTCGATTACCAACCTACATGACCGTATTCGACGACACGGCGGCCCAGGCGGCGCTGAATGCAGGGCATCGCGCCATCAAATTGCATGTCGAACGGTTCGGTGATCGGCCCGACGCCACAGCCATTGCACGGTTGGTCGAAGAGACGCGCCGGCAGTTGGGCGAGGACGCAGAGATCATGCTGGACGCATTCGCACGGTGGGACGTCGAGACTTCGTTGCGCGTTGCCGAGTTGATCGCGCCGTTCCGGGTAACTTGGTTGGAAGAGCCATTGCCGCCCAATGATCTGCTGGGATATGCGAGACTCGTCAAGGAGAGCCCCGTCCCAATTGCCGGTGGTGAACATGAGTATCTGGCCGACGGCTTTCAGCGGCTGATCGACGAGCAATTGCACGCGGTGTTGCAGCCCGACGTGAACTGGTGCGGCGGCCTGACGACGCTGATCGAAATCTACAAGATGGCGCGACGGGCGGGTGTGCGAGTTTGTCCGCATCGTGGCTGCGAACCCTTTGCACTGCCAGCCATTGCGGCACTCGATCCGCAGCCGCTCGCCGAATCACCACGCCAGTGGTTTACTTGTCTAGCCGGTGCGCCCGTCGCCACGGCCGGCGTCATTCAGGCGTCAAGTGAACGTGGATTCGGTGTGTCGGTTTCACCGGACTTGTTTTCAAGCACGGCCAGAGGTGGTGAACCGGTTTCTTAATCTCAATCGAGATTAGGAACGGCTGCCTCTCTTTGGACACGCGAAGACTCGATTACCGCTTCGGCTCGATTCGTTCCTTGCCTACCCACTGCTGGAGTACATTAGGCACCAGGACAGAACCATCAGCTTGTTGGTTGTTTTCCAAGATGGCGATCATTGCACGTCCCGCCGCGACAGCCGTTCCGTTGAGCGTATGGACGAACTGTGTCCCTTTTTCGCCTTTGCGTTTATACTTCGTTTTCAGGCGGCGTGATTGATAGTCCGTGCAGTTTGACGTGCTGGTGATTTCCCCCCAACTGCCGCCTTCACCACGGCCCGGCATCCACGCTTCCAAGTCGTACTTTCGATAGGCCGGACCGCCCAGGTCGCCAGTCGCCGTGTCAACCACACGAAACGGCACGCCCAGTTCGTTAAAGATCTCGCATTCGATATCGCAAAGTTGCTGATGGATTTCATCGCTTTGCTCGGGTAGTGTGAAGGCGAACATCTCTACTTTTGTAAACTGGTGCACTCGATAGATACCACGCGTTGCTCGACCATGCGCGCCGGCTTCGGTACGAAAGCAGTGGCTGATTCCGCAAAGTTTGATCGGCAATTCCTCGGCGTCGACAGTGACTCCGGCGTAGAGTCCACCCAAGGTAATCTCAGCCGTGCCAACCAAACTGAGATTCGAGCCCTCGATGCTGTAGACCTGCGTTTCCGGTCCGCGTGGATTGAACCCGATGCCTTCCAGAATGCTATCTTGTGCCAAGTCCGGCGTAATCGTGGGTGTGAAACCTTTTCCCATCAGTTTGGTGATGATGAACTGTTGCAGGGCAAGCTCAAGTAAGACGGCTTCATTTCGCAGGAAATAGAATCCGTGGCCAGAAGTTCTCGCGCCGCCTTCCAGGTCAATCAGGTCGAGTTTTACGCCGAGATCGACGTGATCCAGCGGCGTGAAGTCGAAGCAGGGGACTTCTGCCGTGCCTCGACGCACTTCCAAGTTGGCTTTGTCATCGACTCCGACCGGCACATCGGGGTGCGACATATTCGGAATCACCAATTGCAATTCACCGATGGAAGCCTCCAGCCGGTCGTGTTCAGCTTGGGCTGCGTCCTTTTGACCCCGCAGTTGGCGGCCTTCTTCTTTTCTCGCGTCACGTTCGGCCTCGTCCTTGGCTTTGCCAATCGACTTGGAAACTTCGTTGGCGCGCCGGTTCAGCTCTTCGACCTGTTTGAGCTTGGCACGGCGTTGCGTTTCGTGGTCGACCAAGAGGTCGATATCGGCGGTCACACCACGATTGACGCAGTTCTGTTTGATTGCGGTGACGTTCTCCAAAATGAATTTGCGATCAAGCATGTTGTCATCCGTGCAGGGTAAGGCGATTATTCGGGTGCGTGGTTGGTGTGCCTCTGATGGGGAATCGCGGGCACGCAAGCCTCGCAAGAGGGCGTATTCTCAGGAAACTTCGATACGGCTCAGTTCACGCCACAAATGCGTGCTCGCTTTGATGCCACGATGAAAATCGGCCAAGCTGAATTTCTCATTGGGACTATGAGTATTGTCGTCATTCAGGCCCCAGCCCAGCAACAAAACGTCGGCGTTGAGACTCTCCGAGAAATTCGTCACGATAGGAATCGAACCGCCTTCGCGAATAAACACGGGCGCATGGCCAAATCCACGCTCGATCGCCCTGGCGGCTGCGCCGATGTACGGGCTCTCTAGCGGAACGAGAAAACCGGGGGCACCATGATGATCAATCAGGTTCATCGTGATACCAGGTGGGCAGACGGATTCGAGCATATCGCGGAGTGCGGCAGTGAGCTTGGTGGGATCTTGATTAGGAACGAGTCGGAAACTGAACTTCGCACTCGCGCGGCCGGGGAGTACGGTCTTGGCCCCTTCACCCTGGTAACCCCCCCAGATTCCATTGATGTCAAACGTTGGCCGAGCCCAGCGCCTTTCCAACGTGCTGTAGCTCTTTTCGCCACCCAGCGCTTTTACGCCAAGCTGCGTCATGAATCGACCTTCGTCGAAAGGAAGTGCAGCGAATTGCTGGCGTTCACTGTCTGTCAGCGGAACAACATCGTCATAGTAGCCGGGTACTTGGATGCGACCATCTTCGTCGATCAAGCTCGCCAACATCTCGACCAATGCGTTGGCTGGATTCGTGACAGCACCCCCGAAAGAGCCCGAATGGAGATCTTGCTTGGGGCCGGTCAGTTGGATTTCATAGTAGGCGATGCCACGCAGGCCGTACGTAATTGCCGGTTGGCCCGGTCCAAATTGTGACGTGTCGCTGACCACGACGACATCGCAGGCCAGCCGATCTTGTTCATTCTGCAAGAAGGTGATCAGGTTCCCGCTGCCGATCTCTTCTTCGCCTTCGATCACGAACTTAAGCTGAAGCGGCAAACCACCATTAGCCTTCAGCCAGGCCTGCGCGCTCTTCACGTGGGTGAGCATTTGGCCTTTGTCGTCGGTCGCGCCGCGGGCGTAGACGTTTCCGTCTCGTCGAGTCGGCTCGAAGGGCGGCGAAATCCACTCGTCCAGTGGATCGGGTGGTTGCACATCATAATGTCCGTAGATCAACGCGACGGGGACGCCTTCCACTGCCGGAGATTCGGCGTACACGATCGGGTGCCCGTTAGTCTCGACCAACTCCACGGTCAAGCCCATGTCCTGGAACTGGTCGATCATCCAATTGGCGGCCTGGCGAACATCCGGAATATGCGTGCTATCAGCACTGACGCTGCGGATTCGCAGCAGTTCGCAAAGATCCTCTTCAAATTGCGAACATTGAGCACCCAAGTACTGTTCCAACTCGGACATGATTCTCCTTTCAAGAATGGCAAGCGATACAATATAATGATCTGGGTCCGAACCGACCATTCCCGGTCGAGTGTTTCTACCGAGAGTCACTCAGGCGGTCATTAGAAATCGCCATACCAACTGTTCGATGGCCTATTCATGAAAGCAGCCTCCGCAACGGCCCAGCCGGAAGCCACGACGAAAGAAAAGCAGCAGGCTGACCGTCGTGACAGTCCGAAACGCCAGCCACGGTATCATGTCGTTCTGTGGGATGACGACGATCATACCTACGACTACGTGATCCGAATGCTCAAGGAACTGTTCGGTTTTCCCGTTGAAAAAGGCTATCAACTTGCCTGTGACGTGGATGCTAATGGCAAAGTCGTCTGTCTCACGACGACGCGCGAGCACGCGGAACTCAAGCGAGACCAAATCCACGCCTTCGGCCGGGACCAGCTGATTGCAAAATGCCAAGGGTCCATGTCGTCGACGATACAGCCCGTGGACTAAGCGGGGTCTGCAAATGGTCGTAGAGTCGAATCACAAAACATGTTCCGAACCATCGCGCGACTCGGAATTGCAATCCTCGCAGTAATCTCTAAGCATCGCTTGGCATCCGTCCCACCGTGCGTGAGCCATTCAACGGTAACCATTGCGACGCCGTGCCCTTGTTGCCGTCTCCATTAACCGGTATCACCTAACCCATGAGCGCCACGTTAAGAACTGTCACCTTGGGCTGCAAAGTCAACCAATACGAGACGGAGTTTGTCCGTGAGGGATTGGTGGGCATTGGCTATCGAAACGTTGCCGACGACGAACAGGCCGACTTGTGCGTTGTGAACACCTGCACGGTCACCAATGAAGGCGACGCGAAAAGTCGGCGTGTCATCCGGCGGCTGGCGCGTGAGAATCCGCAGACGCGAATTGTGGTAATGGGGTGCTATGCGACGCGCGCGCCGGATGAAGTTGCTAGCCTGCCGCAAGTTGTCGAAGTTGTAACCGACAAGCGTGAGCTTCCAGATTTGTTGGGACGCTTCGGCGTTGTCGATATTCCAACCGGGATTTCTGGTTTTGGCAATCGACACCGCGCTTACGTCAAAGTACAAGACGGCTGTTTGTTGCGTTGCAGCTACTGTATCATTCCCAAAGTGCGGCCGCAGATGTACAGCCGCCCCATGCAACCAATTCTGGATGAAGTTCGGCGCCTACAGGACAACGGCTATCGCGAGATTGTGCTGACGGGCGTGCATCTTGGGCACTACGGAGTTGACTGGAATCGGAACAAGCCGAAGAGCAAGTGGACGCGTCTCGCCGATCTGGTCGAACAGCTGGCGAAGCTTGAGGGTGATTTTCGGATTCGTCTGTCCAGCATCGAAGCCACGGAGGTTACGCGAGAATTGCTCCGTGTGATGCGAGAATACGAGAATAAGGTGTGCCCTCATCTTCATGTCTGTTTGCAAAGCGGTTCGGACCGAATCCTGCGTCGCATGAAGCGGCGCTGGGGAGCGAAGATGTTTGTCGATCGTTGCGGGATGGCCGCTGACGCGCTCGACAAGCCCGCCTTTTCAACCGATGTGATTGTCGGTTTTCCTGGCGAAACTGATGCCGACTTTGAGGAGAGCTGCCGAGTCGTCGGTGAAGTTGGGTTTTCCAAAGTCCATGTTTTTTCATTTAGCCCACGGCGAGACACGCCGGCGGCGGACATGCCCGAGCAACTGCCCAAACCGATCAAGTCGCAACGCAGTCGGCAAATGTCTAAATTGGAAGCGGAACTGCGAAAACAGTACTTTGAACGGCTAAACGGCACGCCGTTACGAGTCCTCGTCGAAGGGATGGACCCAGAATCACCCGGCAAGCTGGTCGGTACCTCGTGTCGATACGCGCCCGTCGAGTTCAGCGGCGGGACGGAACTCTGTGGTTCGCTGGTCGATGTAACTGCCGGTGCGGTCGTCGGCGATCGGATTCATGGATGTGCCCCGACGGCGCCTCTGGAGGCCGTTTGATGTTCCGGTAACAGGCGGTTGGCCTAGTGGCCACGTTGCGGGTTAGGATCCCACCAGCAACGTCTTTCCACGACTGATCTTGACGTCGCTTGATGGGCTCCGTAGTCTCCGGCCCCATGAGATTTCAGATCCACATGGTGTGCACCCTAGTGACGTCGTTCATTGTCTCCGGCGCACTTGCCCAGTCACCAGCGACGATCGTGAGTTCTGACGAAGGCATCGTGCTGCTGCGCAATGGGCAGACGTTGAAGGGCGACATTACGCGAACTGGTGACTACTACTTGGTGACTCGGGGCGTGACGAGTGAAGTTCGTCTGCCCGCTGCTTCGGTCGAACTGGTGTGTGCAGATCTGGAAGCCCTTTACCAATACAAGGTATTGCAACTCGAACGTGGAAGTCGTGCGGGACATCTGGCCCTGGCACGCTGGTGTCTCCAGCATGATCTTGCAGCGCGCGCAGCGGATCAGACGTTGATGGCCTTTGCGTTGGATTCAGATGCTGCTGGGATCGATATCATTGAGCGTCAATTGCTGGCCATGGAGAGACATGCCGATAATGCGACGCCCGTGACACCGAAAGCGAGAGCGGCCCTGGCACTTCATGAAGTCGAACAGACAGTCGATGCGTTGCCGTCAGGTATGGTTCAGCAATTCGTCACTTCCGTACAACCCTTGCTGATGAACCGCTGCGCGACCAACGGATGCCACGGCTCCAGGAGCAAATCAGAATTCCGACTGCTGCGGCCTACTTTGCGTCAATCGTTGTCGCGCCGAATGACGCAACGCAATCTGGTTGCGACGCTCGGCTATGTCGATCGTCGCAATCCCCGCCAATCGAAACTCGTGACAATGGCAAGAACGCAGCACGGCGGCCGTGAAGCAGTTTTTTCCGAAACCGAGACGCATCAAGTCCAGATGTTGGCGAAGTGGATCGCAGATCTTGCCAGCCAGCCCATCGCAAATTTGCCAGCGTCGATCGCTGGGCCTCCTGCATTTCTCCTGCAGACGCGGGCTGAAGCGGTGGCCGAATCGATAAATGCATTTTCGACGGACGACACTTCGCCTGCCGCAACGCCATCAAAGACAAGTCGAGGCGCGAATCTCGCCGAAGAATACCAGCCTCGCGATCCGTTCGATCCAGAGATATTCAATCGACGGTTTCAGCGCAACGCCAAGAGGTCCCAATAAGCGATGTGCAGTCCGTACCAGATGTGTCTATGATCAGAAAGAGTCGACCTGTTGCGGCTCCAAGTCGATATCGTACGGCGACCTCGGTTTTGCTGCAGGCTCCGTCCGCGGTTCTTCTGCTGGTTCCGGCGATTCCGCTGGCGGTTGAGCGGCACGACCAAGTGCCTTCCCCTTGGGCAAAACACGTTTGGCGACACTAAGCAAGCCCGCCACATCAACGGGTTTGGTCAGATGGCCGACGCAGCCCGCGGTGCGACACCTTTGTTCGTCGAAATCGCCGGCCGAAGCAATCAGTGCAATAATCGGTACGTCGATGCCCTGTGCGTGAATCTCGCGAGTGGCCGAATAGCCATCCATGACCGGCATTTGCATATCCATGAGGACCAGGTCAAAAGGTCCACGGGCAGCGGCTTGTACAGCTTCTAGACCGTTTTCGGCGCATTCGACTTTGGCGCCAGCGCGGCGGAGTACGGTTTGAGTTAGGTTGCGATTTGAGTCGCTGTCATCGACCACCAAGATTCTGAGCGGAAGCATTCTGCCGGTGGAGGGCCGGGGCTGATCGTCTGATTCCGCGCACGCTGCCGCCGCTGTGGGGACTGAAGCCGAATGCACCGTGACGGGGGAATCAACACTCGAGTCATGGGCACCGGCGAAAGTCGTCGGTGGTCGAAAGGCATCCGCATCTAACATTACGGTAAACACGCTGCCTTCGCCAAGTGAGCTATTGACTGTGATGCGCCCACCTAAAGCCGAGACAATTCTATGGCAATTCTGGAGTCCCATGGCTGTATCGCGATTGTCCGGCGAAACACAAGTCGATTGTGTAGATGCCTCGAAGATCTGATTGAGATCTTCCCCTTCGATTCCAACTCCTGTGTCGGTTACCTCAATGCGTAGTTGTCGAGAATCTTGAAGGTGCTCGAAACTCGCGACGATGCGTACGCCTCCTGCTTCGGTGAATCGAATGGCGTTGTCGACGAGGACCTGTACGACCTGTTGGATTCGATCGGGATCACAACACATTGACTCCTCTTCGCTTCCCCGCCACTGGTATTCGAAAGTGAGCCCTTTTTTCTCAGCCTGGCTTTGGTGTCCGGCGATGGCGCACGCGATTATCGACTGCGGCAAACAGACGACGCGAGTGATCTCGATACGTCCCGCCTCGACCTTGGCAATCTCTGCAACGTCCTGAACAAAGCGTTGCAGCTGTTGGCTATTGCGACGAATCGCTTCCAACTGACTCTCAGATGTTTGGCCACCGGATGGTTGTTCGCCGTGCTGCAGGCTTTGGACATTGTCAACAATAAGGTCAAGCGGGCCAGACATCTCCTGGCTCAAGTCCGCGAAAAAGCTGCTTTTTGCCATGTTGGCTGCCTCTGCCGCGTCCTTCGCCCGTTCGAGGTCTTGTTGCCGCTGCTGGAGATGCTTGAGTTCTTGTGCGAGTCCGTGACTACCTTGGGCTACGCGATCTTGTAGCTTTGTTGTGGTGCGTTCGGTAACTAGCGCAGACTCTTCGATCTTGGCGAGCAGGCAGTTCATGGCACTGAGCACCGCAGTGCATTCCGGGCTGAAGTGTCCTGAGAAACTGATCGAAGGCTTGTCGTTGTGGGCGATGTCATTTACAGCGTTGGTAAGCTTCAGGATGGGCCTTGAAATCATCCGCATAAAAGGCACGGCAACGACGCAACTGAGCCCAAACACGACCAAGAAGACGATGCCCGTGCCTCGCACGAACTGCCCAAGCCGTGCCTGAACGGCACTCGTATTGGTAAGCAAGTAGACGTAGCCGATATGTTGGCCGGCGGTGTTGATCTGACTGAGAACCTCAAGGCGATTGAATGACGCCAGCCGATATTGTTTGTCCTTCATATGGTAAGGAAAGGTCATCGACTTCGCTTTTCCATAACTAGAAATGCAGTTTTGCTCGATGTCGAACAGGCAAGCCGCTTCGATGGACGGATCGTGTGCCAATGACGCCAGAAATCGCTCACCCTCCGCGCGATTGCGGAGCGTGACAATTGGCGTACTGTAATGTCCAAGGAGTCGCGCGTGGTTCTTCAGTTGATGCGCTTCGGAAGTGCACAACAGATGAAAACCAAGTCCACCGAGTCCGATGCATGTCAATGTGGCCGCTGAGATTGCGACGACACACGTCAGTATGCTCAGCTTCGTCCGGATCGACCTTCCTGAAAGCAATCGCATCGTTCGTGACTCGGAGGTGTTGAAACTGCGAGAGAAAACTGGCTGCAACAAGGCGAAGCAATATGTTGTCTGTGCGGGTTTTGCGATTGCGAACGTTGAGGCAATCGTCCATATCAAATGTTGCTCAGAATAGCAGGCTGCGAAAAGGGATCTGCACTGGTGGATGGGAGATTCTGCCTTGAGTGACGGTCTATAGCGATTAACCGTATCGTGCCGGAGACCTCCCCAAAAATCCTCCGAATCCTGATGCAGAAGCCTTTACCGTGTCGCCTCAGGGGAGGGTGCGGCATCGGACAACGGGCGCGACGCCGTGGCTGGAGGATCCTCGAATTGGCGCAAATTGACACAGACCACGCGAGGCAATTCTGCGGCAATCTGCAGAAAGCGCCCGTCCACTAAGCCCTGCTCCGTGGCAGCCCGCCAGTCAATACCAGTGGGAATGTCGGTCGATTTGAGCAGGACTAATTCATCGGCGCACAGCACTCGAGCCAGTCTGCCGGCAATCGAATCGCTGGTCGTTTGCCAATCATGAGTAAGGCGTATGCCGGGATGGCTTCCTTCCATCTCGGTCAACCATTGCTGAGCGTCAAAGACTGTCAGCTGTGACCGCCCGCCCGAGACGATCACTTGCAGATCATCCCAGCGCTCGCACGGCGGGCCAGCATTCAGCAAGCTTGCCAATAAGCGCGATGTACAGCTCATTGCGCTGACGCTCATCCAATGCGACGTTTCTGAATCGAGCGCAAAACGCTTATCGAGTTGTCTCACATGCTCTGCCAAAGTTCCACCACCAGCGATCAAGATATCAACCCGTGCCACTTTCTCACTGGCTTCATTTGCATGATCGTCATCAGCTTGTGCCAGCCAACGGGTGAGCAGCTGAGGCAACTGCTCGCACTCAAGCAAGCTGCCTCCGACCTTGATGACACGGATTCTTGCACGTGTCATGTGACTGTATCCTCTTCGGCCAGGACGGCTACTGCATGTGCCGGCGCACAACGCGAGATACGATCACCTAATTGGTCCTTCATCGATACCACGTTCGTACTCAGCTGATTGATCTCAAGTGCACGTTTGGCAAGGAACTCACCTTCCCCGGAAATAATTACAGTGCCTGGTGGTTGTCCAATTCTTGCGATAATTTGGCGAATTCCGTCAGCAATCTGAGTCGCGTGGATTGTCGCAATTGACTTGGCCGAGACCACCGCATCGGCGCGCGACATCTCATCCGCACAAACCAACCTTGCTAACCTGGTTCGGGCCGCATCGATGGTCGCCATCTGGCCATCCGCTGTGTTGGTGTCAGCTGGGTCCTCAGGCAGGTCGTTGGTCAGAATATAGACGTCATGTGTCGTGGCAAACCACTCCCGTGCGACAGGGCAGAGGGTACCATGCCAAAGAATGTGACTGACGAGTCCGCAAATCGGCGTGCGCATGACACCGGAATATATCAGTTCGCCTTTGAGTAATCGTTCGGTATCGGTGGTCCCTTCGGCGCACGACCGACCGTCCGACAAGGGTATCACGTCGCACGTTGTCGAGCCAACGTCGATCAGGATGGCCGATCCCGTCGGTGCAAACCGCCCCGAAAACCGAGCGATAGCGTGCCAATTCGCAGCGGCGACTTCAGTGACGCGTTGGCGTGCGCCTGACACTGTCTCAAAAGCGCCACCCGTCAAATAGACACGCGTCGGTCGCCCATCAGCGGCTTGCTCGACCGCATCGAGGATCCGTTGCACGCCTTCGGCCTTGCTTTGGAAACAATCAGCAAGTTCGCCGGTCATGGTCACTGCCACGTGGTCGCACGTTGGTGCCTGTGCGATCAGCCTTCGTAGTTCTTCCCCCAAGTCGTCCGGGTGCCGCCACAATGCGAACGGCTGTGATTTGGCATAGCCGTGACCGTCTGCCAGTTTGAGATTGGCACCGCCGATGTCCAGGCCTAGCCAATGCATGTGTGGTCTCCTAGCGGCATGTCGGCGACATGATAGGTCAATGCCTGATCGTGCCACGTCACGGTGACGGGTAATCCTTCGGCTACACGCAGCATCGCTGCTGCCAGATTGGTTCGTGTCAGTTGACGCAGGCCGACGTAGGACGTTGTGAGCCGCGGGTTAACTTCGATCACGACATCGTCGCTGCCGTCGCCGGCGGGCCCCAGGACTAAATCGATACCGATATAGCCACATGTGGCGGGCAGCGCCAACGCGACGCGGGTGGCCAGCTTTGCTGCTCGCTCCTGATCACCAACGGCAAGGGGCCACGTGCCGCCGAGATAGTTGAATTGGCCATCCTTTGTCAGAAGTTGTTGACCCGGCAACAACACTAGATTCTGTTGCGGCCCACACAGTACGGAAACACTGGCCGCTGTTCCTGGTTGAAACATCTCCAGTCGCCAGGACTGCCGAGATGATCGATATTCCCTGAGCTCGGTTGCGGTCCTGACAAGTTGCACGGCAAGAGAGCCAGCGCCGTCAATTGGCTTCAGAACGGCCGGAAATGGAAAGTTGCGGGGCAGTGGCTCGCCGTTGCGCAAGGCAACTGACCGTGGCACGGGGAGCCCCGCGGCGTGTAAATAGTCCGCAAGTTTCTGTTTGTTGGCAGCCAGTGCGACGAAGTTGACGTTAGGGGTCAGCAGCGTACCACCAACACTCGCGACCCATTGGCATCGAGTTAGAAGCAGTTCATCAAACTCAGGTGCGATGACCAACGTCATGTCGCAGCTTTCGGCCAGCGAAAGCAGGAGACGTCGTTCGTCTGATCCTCCGTTGACTTCATGGGCCCAGCTGCCTTCTGGCCAAAAAGGAGCCAACCGCGAGTCGGCCAACACGTGCAACTCTAGATTTCCGACCGCCAGCAGGTCGCAGGCGAGCGACTGCAACATCGCCGTCCCCTCGGTCAACAACGTACCGCCGGGCGGCTGGGGATTCGAGAGCGACCAACAGCCACCACCGGTCACAAACTCGTAAAGGAACACGCGGATGGCGGTCATCGGCTACGTGGGACAAGATTCAAGGAGCCAAAAGGATCGAGAACCGGTAAATTGAGAGCCCGTTTGCCAGTATCACCTGAACGAGTGACCTAGAAAATGCCAAGCTGGTCGCGGGCATCGTCGGTCATGCGGTCAGGTGACCAAGGCGGATCGAGTACAATTTTGACTTCGACCTCGCAAACGTCCTCCATCTGTCCGACAATTTGCTTGCTGTTGCCGATCAACTGCGGGCCAGCTGGACACGCGGGGCTAGTCATTGTCATGTCAATCTTGACGTCTTTTTGCTCGTCTTCACGATCGACGATCGAGACTCCGTAGATCAAGCCGAGATCGACAATGTTGACAAACAGCTCGGGGTCGATGATCTTCTTCAGCTCCTCCATGACGGCATCTTCGGTAAGTGCCATACTGTCATCCTCTTGATTGTTCAGACTAACCAAGACGTCTTCACCTTGGATTTTCACCAGGTGCGATTCGGTGGGTTCGGTGGCGGGCATTGTGCTCGGCACACCTGTTCGCACATCGAACTTGGCACCATGGCGTGGACAGGCTAATTCGAAGCCACACATCTCACCGTCGCCGAGCGGGCCGCCGTCATGGGTGCAGACGTCGTCGATGCAGTAAAACTCGCCATCCACATGGACGACTACGACCAAACGGTCGCCGACCTCCAGGGTGATCTTGCCGGGATCCGGGATGTCACTGACATTGGCGACTTTGACAAATTTGGACATGGTTACTCGTATTCGCGTACGCGACGGGCAATGGCCAAGGCTAAAGCCTCGCGCACGTTCTCGATCGTGATGCGATCGAAGACGTGCTGAAAAAATCCGGTGACAATCATCTGGATCGCCTCTTTGCGAGTATACCCGCGGCAACCGGCGTAAAAGATCAGTTCTTCATCCACGCGACCGCTAGTCGATCCATGCGTGCACCGAACGTCATCTGCTTCGATCTCGAGGCCCGGAATGGAATCGGCCCGAGCGTTACCAGACAACAAGAGGTTGTCGTTGCGTTGATATCCGTCCGTCTTCTGCGCATCTGCATCGACCTTAATCATCCCTCGCCACACCGTGCGAGACTTGTCCTGTAAGGCAGCTTTGTAACGAAAGTCACTACGACAATTCGCAGCCTCGTGGTGTTGCAAAGTGTCGTAGGACAGATGCTGTTTGCCTTCGGTGAATAACACGCCGTTCACCTGACAACTGGCTCCTTCATCGACCATCGACACCTGTTGGTTGACTTTGGCCATGCGACTACCCAAGGCTGCCACGGTCCATTGCAGCGTGGCATCTTTGTGAACGATAGCTTTTTGGTGAGCGAAGTGCCATACGCCGCGTCCCCAATCCTGGAAATTGACAAATCGGAGATGTGAACCGGCACCCAAGATCAGTTCTACGGCACCACAGTGAAAGCCGCCGGCTGTTTCACTGGGGCTGGACGTTTCACACAATAAGGTGGCTTCCGCACCGTCCTCCAGCACGACCAGCACGTGCCCTAGGTCGGTCCCGCCATCGGTCATGCTGGACAAAGCGTGCAAGGGTTCGTCGACGACGATGCCGCGCGGTACGTACAACAGTTGGCCACCTGTCCAAAATGCGGCATGTAGCGCAGCGAAACGATCATGGGTCGGATCGAAGGCGCTCTGGAAATGCGGCCGCAACAGACCATCATGATCGGCCAGCATCTTGTCCAAGCTACCGAACAACACGCCGCGATCGGACCAGTTCTTGTGCAGCGTGTAGTCCAGCGAATGGCCGTCCAGAGACCGGTTATGCCCGGCCAGCGCGACACCGGGGCAAAGCAGTCCGCCGGGGATGTTGGAAGACGGTTCGCCACTCGGTTGGGGTGGAGCATACCGGTCTAGTTTGAAAAGCCGAATGTCCGTACGTAACCACCGTTCGTGATTGCGGTCCGGCCATTCCGATTGCTGAAAATGTTGCCACGCGGTACGGCGGGCATCCGTCAGCCATTTTGGCTCGTCACGAGCAGCCAAGAACGCTTCAAATGAATCTTGATTGAAACCCAATTGCGTTACAGTCGCCATATGTTGCATCAGGCGTCGGGCGCCTAAAAACTTGGGGGGGGGAAGGAGATACGAGTTTGAATCGCGGCCCCATACGGGTGCCAGCGGCACTGGTGTGGTTAGCCGACCGATCCTTCCATCTGGAGTTGAATCAAGCGGTTCATCTCGACGGCATACTCCATGGGAAGCTCTTTGACCAGAGGCTCAATAAAGCCACTGACGATCATTGTCGCGGCCTCGGCTTCGCTGATCCCACGGCTCGTCAGGTAAAATAACTGCTCTTCGCCGATGCGTGACACACTCGCTTCATGGCCAATCGTCACGTCCTGTTCGGCAACTTCGATGTACGGATAGGTATCGCTACGACTTTGTGGATCTAAAATCAAGGCATCGCAAACCACATTGTTCTTGGAATGCTTGGCCCCCTTTTCCACTCGGACTAATCCACGGTAACTGCTTCGGCCACCGTTCTTGGAGATCGACTTGGAAATGATTTGCCCGGTCGTGTGTGGTGCGCAATGGACGAGTTTCGCGCCAGCGTCTTGATGTTGCCCAGCACTGGAGAAGGCGATCGACAAGATCTCGCCGTGGGCACCAGGCTCCATCATATAAACAGCCGGATACTTCATGGTCAGTCGGCTTCCCAGGTTGCCGTCGACCCACTCCATTGTGGCGTCGCGATAAGCCATGGCACGTTTTGTAACCAGGTTGTAGATATTGTTCGCCCAATTCTGAATGGTTGTGTAGCGGCAACGGGCATCGCGTTTGACGGAGATTTCGACAACCGCCGAATGCAAGCTCTCGGTGGTATACATCGGCGCCGTGCAGCCCTCCACGTAGTGAATCTCGGCACCTTCGTCGACGATGATCAAGGTCCGTTCGAATTGTCCCATGCTTTCCGCATTGATGCGGAAATAGGCTTGCAGCGGAAATTCGATTTTGACGCCGGGTGGCACGTAGATAAACGAACCGCCGGACCAGACTGCAGAGTTCAGCGCGGCAAATTTATTGTCATGCGGAGGAATGATGGTGCCAAAATACTCGCGGACCAAGTCAGGATGTTCGCGCACCGCCGTATCCGTGTCCGTGAAGATCACCCCTTGTTTAGCCAGATCTTCCTGCAATGAACCGTAGACGACTTCGCTTTCGAATTGCGCTTTCACGCCTGCCAGGTACTGCCGCTCGGCTTCTGGAATCCCGAGTCTTTCAAAGGTGTCTTTGATTTCCGTCGGAACGTCATCCCACGTCTTCCCCTGGTGATCTGTTGGCTTCAAGTAGTAGTAGATCTTCTGGAAGTCGAGGCCGAGTTCACCACCCCACTTGGGCATGGGCTTCGACTCGAAAATCTCGAAGCTCTTCAGACGAAAATCTCGCATCCATTCAGGCTCGGCCTTCATGTCCGAGATCTGCGCAACGATCTCTTTCGAAATACCCATTTCCGCTTTGAAAACCGCAGCGCTTTCAGTGCGGAAGTTGTACTTGTTGATTTCACCAATTTCGTCGTTTGGTGTTCCCGTAAGATCGGTCGCCATGGTACTACCTTCTGAAGTCCGTCAGACGGACGTTACTGCGTGTGCGCAACTATTGGCTCAACGGGTCGAACGGACTAAGCACTATTCTTTGAATTCGACTGGAGAATCATTCGTGGCCTAGCCAATTGACTGTGGTTTTTCTTTTTCCAACATGGCTTGATTCTCCGCATCGTCTTGTGGATAGGCATTCCGAATCCGCTCGTAGCCCTGGCCATGCAATTCCGTTGCGAGATCAATGCCACCCGTCTCGACAATGCGACCGCCCAACATGACGTGCGTGAAATCGGGCGGGTTGTGGACGAGCAGTTTGTCATGATGCGTGATAATCAACAGCCCCATCTTCTCGCGACCAATTTCCGCGATACTCTCCGCCGCCAGGCGAACCGCATCCGCGTCCAGGCCACTATCTGTCTCGTCCAGGATGGCAAATTTTGGTTGTAGCATCGCAAGCATGAGGATCTCGGCCCGCTTCATTTCGCCACCCGAGAATCCGTCGTTGACGTACCGTCGGGCGAATTCGACCTCCATCTGCAACTGCTGCATCTTGCTCTTTAGTTCCTTGCGGAATTCCCGCATTGGAATCAGCTCTTCGCCTTCCTTCCGATCCGGCTGGCGGATGTTCGTCGTGGCGTGCCGAAGAAAGTCTGCCATCTTGACGCCTGGGATCGCGACGGGCCGCTGGAAGGCCATGAAGATGCCACTACGAGCGCGTTGGTCCGGCGCCAATTTCAACACATCGCGGCCATTGAGCTCGATAGTGCCTTGCGTGACTTTATACTTGGGGTGACCACTAATGGCCAAGCCCAGCGTGCTCTTGCCAGAACCATTGGGACCCATCAACGCGTGCGTTTCGCCGCGCTGCATGGTCAAGTTGACGCCACGAAGGATCGGTTTTCCATCGACCGCGACATGGAGGTCGCGAATCGTCAGTGTATCGGACATGAAGTTTGTTGTCTGAATCATGTTTGGAAAGGAGTATGTCTTAGCCAGTAATCTTCTGGTGACTCGTCATCGGTTGCTGATCCGCAGGTGCACTCACGTAGCCAGAGTGGTGGGGCACCGGCAGCTCGTCGTCCACCTTGATCCCCTGCCGGAAGAGGTGTCCAGTGCCGGCTGCCGCGGATCGCTTGGCAATCTTGTGACCTTTGATCTTATCTTGGATCCGCATCAGGCCTTCCAACAGCGACTCGGGTCTCGGCGGGCATCCTGGCACGTAGACGTCCACGGGAACGACCAGATCGACGCCCTTGACCACATGGTAGCCCCATTTGAAATACGGCCCGCCACCTACGGTGCAGGCACCCATGGCAATGACAAACTTAGGATCGGGCATCAGGTTGTACAATCGTCGGACGCGGCTGGCCATTTTGTAGGTCACCGTGCCGGCGACAATCATGAGATCGGCCTGCCGCGGCGTGGCACGAAAAGCACCAGCTCCGAAGCGATCGATGTCGTAACGACTGGCTCCCGTAGCCATCATTTCAATTGCACAACAGGCCAAGCCAAACGTCATTGGCCAGACACTGGACTGTCTCGCCCAGTTTACGGCCTGCTCGACCGTGGTCGTGATGACGTTTTCCTCGAAACGGCCTTCAATCCAGGGCTGTGTCATAGCGGTTCCCTGCTGTTTGTTATTCCAAGTGACGCATACGTTTTTGACAGTTCAGCAAGTACAAAACCTACGCAAACTGGTTGATTTCAGCTAGTCCCCTCCAGCCGAGCGGTTTCGTTTGGCGATTCGCTGTCCAATCTGTCGTCGTGGGGATTGAACGTACAGCACTGCTCGCCGTCGAGCCGGCATTTGTCCAGCTGCACGGTTTCACCCAATAGCTCGGAAAACAGCACGCGTTCCATCGAACAGATCGTGCGGTCCTCTTCGGCGAGATCCGGGTAAGGGCAGGCCAAAGCCGTCAGAATCGGAAAATCGCCGGTGGCGTCGACTTCGAACGGAATTTGCCGTGTGGAAAACAACTCGGCCAAGGATCCAGCCTTCTCTTCAAGGGTCTCGCCGTGTATGTGCGGCGCATACTCTCGGGCAAGTCGTCTCGCGATGCGCTGCGATAATCCACGTCGAATCTCCACGTCTGCGATTTCGCGGACCTCCTGCCAAAGCGCCATAGCCAAATCGGCAAAATTCGAGCCGGTCTTGCGACGCCCCTGCTTGGTGAGGACGTAGTGATGGCTTGGCCGCCCGCGACCCGCTCGAACCGTAATGCGATCGATGTAGCCCTGTGCCATCAAACGCGTTAGCCGCTGTCGGACCGCCGTTGACGTCACCTGCATCCATGTGGCCAATTCCGCGACGCTTGCCGCGTCACGTTTTCGCAAGATATCCAGGATCGCAATATCAGAGGGGATGATTTCCGCTTGCATGGCTGGGATCAACTTAGGGTGGGCTAGTGCATGTCGCACCGGTGTGAGGTGTCCGCGGCGCACTGTTTCACGAGTCCGAACGGCGTAAAGCCGTTAAAGTGAATCGGCACGCATTCTAGTGGTCTGACAGAGCAACCGGTCTTTCATTCTTCTGCAATTCACTGCGGCTCTTCAATTTATACCCATTAAAAGCATTTTTGACAACTATATGTTTCAAAAAAACGACTCTTTACGTAAAGCCTTGACATCAAGAGAGTTATTGGATAGAAGTTGCCCATTCAGAAGATCTGACGATTTACGATTTGTCCGCAGGCTCATTTGAGCTTGAAGAACGTGTCCAGAAGACACGCGCAAGCTGGCAAGGGAGTTTTCATGACGTTGCACCGAACTGCGAGTTTTTCACCAGGACGACTTCACCACCTGATGCAATTGCTCGCATTGATCATGGTGTTTGTCTGTGTTTCCGCGCCAAGCCTGGCGCAGGACCGATCAATGCCCGTCGAGCCACAACAGGGCATGGGGCCGGCGGATGATGGGGAAAATGCAGCACCGATCCAAACGCAAGAGGCAGCCACCTCGCAAACTTGGATGCAGCAAATCGATGAATTCTTCGGTGACTGGCTGGTCCAACCGATGTTCAAAGTTCTGTTTTTTGATTTCTGGTCCGAAAAATACTTGAAAGTTAGGATACCGTTTGTTGTGCTTTGGCTCATGGCAGGGGCAATTTTTTTCACGCTGCGGATGGGGTTCATCAACCTCCGCGGATTCTGGCACGCAATCCGGCTAACCAAGGGTGACTACGATGATCCGAACGATTCGGGTGAAGTTTCGCATTTTCAAGCCTTAGCCTCCGCGCTTTCTGCGACGGTCGGGCTAGGCAATATCGCCGGCGTGGCGATTGCTGTCGGCACAGGCGGACCGGGGGCGACGTTTTGGATGATCTTGGTTGGCCTGTTGGGAATGTCCAGCAAATTTGCGGAATGCACACTTGGGCAGATGTACCGCAAGGTCGCACCTGACGGCACGGTCTCTGGCGGGCCAATGCACTATCTGCGCGACGGACTGGCTGACATGGGGCTCAAACCGGTCGGTCAGCTGCTGGCATTTGTGTTCGCAATACTGTGCGTTGGCGCTTCGTTTGGTGGCGGCAATGCTTTTCAAGTCGGACAATCGTTGGACGCGATTCGCCAGGACGTCCCACTGCTTGACCAGTACCCGTGGATCTATGGCCTTTTGATGGCCATGCTGGCAGGCGTTGTGATCATTGGGGGCATCAAGTCGATCGGCGCCGTTGCGTCGAAAATTGTCCCCGCCATGTGTTTGGCATACGTCATGATGTGCATCTACATCTTGGGGGTCAATGCGAGTGCCATACCGGATGCCATCGGCTCAATCTTTTCAGGCGCGTTCAATCTGCAGGCTGGACTTGGCGGCGCGATTGGTGTCATGGTCATTGGAATTCAGCGTGCGGTCTTTTCCAACGAAGCCGGGATCGGTTCGGCGGCGATCGCGCATTCGGCAGCCAAGACGGATGAGCCTGTCAGCGAAGGCATTGTCGCATTGCTGGAACCGTTTATTGACACAGTTGTCGTTTGCACCATGACTGCCCTAGTGATCATCATTACGGGCGTTTACGACGCCGAGCTTTACCCCGAATATGCTGACTTGGTCTCAGGGGCGAACAAGTCTGGTGCCGCCCTAACCACGGCGGCCGTCAGCGGCGAACATGGCGTGGCCTGGTTTAAGTACATCTTGTACATGGCAGTGATTCTGTTTGCGTATTCCACGCTGATTTCGTGGTCATATTACGGCGAACGCTCTTGGACCAGGCTGTTCGGCCCCAGGTCTTCACTCGCCTACAAGGTCTTGTTCTTGATCTTCACGGTGATCGGCTCCATCGTGACGACAGGAAACATTTTGGATTTTAGCGACCTGTTGATATTGGGCATGGCATTGCCCAATATTCTGGGTGTGGCGCTGTTGAGCGGCCGCGTCAAGCGAGCACTGGACGAATATTGGGGCAAGTACCAACGTGGTGAGCTTGAGTTGGATTCAGATTCTTGGGATTCAGACATCAAGTCCAAATAGTCGGCTGTTGGTGCTGAGGCCGATGATGTGAATGCTGAGATGGTGCCGTCGGGAAGTAGACGCGATGATGTTTTCCGGACCTGCGCTTCGGTTGTTCTCGGCCTACTATTCCACATTTCTCTGCCAAGTTATCTACTCGTCCATCGGAAAGTACTGTTCGACCACGCGATAGAATTCGTCAGGACTGTTTACGCGACCGACGTGCGCCCGAAAGTGCTTGGCCCCGTGACGTCCTTGGGCGTAGCAGCAGGCGTATTTTCGCATCAGCAGTGTTCCTTTTTCGACGCCGAATCGTTCCACAACCAGGGCGAAATGGCGCAACATGCAATCGCGTTGCTCGATGGGTGTGGGGTCTGGCGGTACAGCTTTGCCTTCTAGCGCGGCGGCGGCCTGCATAAACAGCCACGGACGGCCAAGCGATGCGCGTGCAATCATGACACCGTCAACATTGTACCGGGCAAACGCGGCGACGACTCTCTCGGCCGAATCCAAATCACCGTTGCCGATCAGCGGAAGACGTTTGAGATGCGACTTGATCTCGGCAATGCGATCCCAGTCGGCATTTCCTCGAAAGAAGTCCGCCGCCGTTCGGCCGTGTACTGTGAGCGCTGCGGCACCTGCCCCTTCGACGACTTGCGAGATTTCGACAGCATTGATCTGATCACGAGTGCGACCCAAGCGAATCTTGGCGGTGACCGGCGTCGGTCGACACGCCTCGACGACACGCTCGATGATCGTCCCCATGCGGTCTGGCTCGCGTAGCAGATACGAACCACTCCCAGCCTTTTGGGTGACCTGCCTAACGGGGCAGCCAAAGTTAATGTCGACCACGCTGACTTGGTAGTCATGGGCGAGCCGCGCGCCCACTTGGGCCAGCGTTTCTGGGTCGTTGTCCCAAATCTGGACGGCCAGGGGGCGCGGCTCATCGCGCACGCCCCACAGTCGATCCGGATGTTCGGCGACATTGTCGTCCATCCAGACAAAACCGCGAGCGTTGACCATTTCGGTTGCCTGCAGGCCCACGCCGCCATACGCTCGAACGATTTGGCGAAACGCATAGTTGGTAAACCCGGCCATCGGCGCTTGCAGAATTGGCGGGTCAATGACCACCGGACCGATCTTCAATGGCACCACGTTAGGCACGGCAACTGGAGTTTCTGGTCTGGCAACAGTCATCACTGCATCTTCATCCAGGTTCCGTGTTGCGCCAAGGCGACGGGCAGATGGAAACTCACCTGTAGGACGGGCACTTTTGCCCGTCGCAGCAGGACTGACGGGGAAGAGTGCCCCATCCTACGACTGGCAGACCAGATTCCGCTGGTCGCCCTAGAGGATCTCGATTCCTGCACGGTCGAACTGAGGCCATTGTCGCTCGCTCGCTCGCAAAAACTGCCTCGACTCATTTTGAGGATCTGCTACGGCGAGTCATTGATTGGAAATGCTGAGTTTGGGTCGAATGCTGTTCCGCCGTTTGCCTTCGGCGTACGAGGCTCAAAGGTCGGTTGCGACGTTCTCGGTTCGAAGGCAGGACGAACGCTGCTTGGCTCGATCTGCTCGGCCGCAGCGGGTCGCACATTCTCGTCGCGAATGATCCGTGCAGTGGCGGCGGAACTCTGCCGAATCAGCGTCGAAACCAGAGACTCTGACGGCAACGTGACTCCGACGACGGCCTGCGAGTACGTGGCGATCTGGTGGTTGTAGTTGACCACCGCGTTAAGAAACGCGTATTGCTGATCCACCAATTCCCGGCATGTGTGAAGCAACACCGAAAGGGGGACTTGGCCGCGCTGGTAGAGTGCGGCAAGGTCGCTTAACAGTCGGGAGTTGGCATCCACGGCGTCGGCCCTCTGTTCGATCAATTTCAGTTGGTGGGGCAGGGCACGGTCGATTCTGCGCAGCCGCCGTGGTATGGCGCGACGCGCATACATCGTGGTCAAACGCGTTTGGTATTTGCCTACAAATGGCCTGTCGGCAGGTAGGGGGAGCGTCTCGTCTGGCAACTCCGCGACCTCGCCGAGTTTCTCTTGGGCTGTCAAGAGTTCGACGCGGGTTTGGGCTCGGTGTGCTGCCGCGGATCGTTGTGCGGCCCGAATTTGCAGCTGTTCGAATTCCAACTGCGGGGAGATTCCGGCCAATGTAACCAATTCCTGTTCCGCCTGCGAATATCGACCGATGGCGGAGCAAAGCTGCCAGTAAGCTCTGATCGTGGCCGATTGCTGACCTGTGGTGGCAGCTTGCTGAACACAAGCCAACAACGTGAATGACTCGCCCTCGATCGCATCAGGATCCCAGCCCACGAACTGCTCAACAAGAGCTTCGGCCCGTGCCAGCGACTTCTGTGAGTGAACCGGTACAGTTGACGCAAGGATGACCGTATTTCCCACTGGTGGCGCGGTGCGTTCCGGAGTCCTTAGCGGCTGTTGATTCAAAAGGTCAACTGTGGCGGCGGGCACCACGGAGCGCACTACCGGCGGTGTGACCGGTGGCGGATCCGCGGGGAAACCACTGTCGGGGCCAAACTGAGCGACAAGCAAGCAGACGATGTGCGACGAAAGTGCGTGCATGGCGATTCCCTCCCTGGAAGGCACGTTACCGGGCGTGTAGCGACACATAACGTGCCACGATCGGCGAATCAGGTCAATCCGAACTCTCAGTGCCGTGATAGCATCGCCGCGCTGTCGAGCAGCCAGAGAATTGATTTTACGGCCGTTCTAGGCTGAAATCCCGTTTTCAGTCGCCGCGCAACTCCGCAGCGAATACTCAACGGACGGTCTCTTGGGCGTGGAGCGAAACGACGATCTGCATCAACTATTCTTAGACCGAGAGGATTTCGAGTGGTTTGTGTTCGGCGCCCAGCAACGCTTGGCTGGGAACTCCCAACCAGTTTTCCAGCACCGTCGCGTAAACTCGACGAAAATCCGTGTGAAACTTCACGTCGCCGTCCTGCAGATCAGTCAAGCTGGCAGGCTGACCGTGCAGTCCGGCGCGGACTTTGCTGCCAGCGAGAAACAAAGGCGCTGCCGCACCGTGGTCGGTCCCTTCGCTGGCGTTCTCCTTGACCCGCCGCCCAAATTCACTGAACGCCATGACGAGAACTCGCTCGCCATGCCCATGATGGCCCACGTCTTTGATAAACGCCTCGACGGCCCCACCCAATCGACCTAGCAGCACCGCATGGGCCGCCGCTTGTTGAGAGTGCGTGTCGAAGCCGTCCAACTGCAAGTAATAAACGCGTGTTTTGAGGCCGGCATCAATCAGCTGAGCGACCGTGCGGAGTTTCGTCGCCAGATCATGATCCGGATATTCGACAGGTGTCTGGTAGTCCCGCCGCGCCTCCTCGACACGCTGGCTGGCGTCCAGTGCCGCCGTCGTGCTGGTCTGGATGAAGCTCAACAACGGATCTTCCTTGTCTCTTTCCACTTGGACCAAATTGCTGGCCACGCTGCGTACGTCACCATCGCCACTGTCTTGCAAGCGGAATCGCTCCAGCGAACGGATCGATGGGACGCGAGTCGTGTCGGCGGCCAATGCCAAAGGCTGCTTCTTCGCACCCAGATGAATCGCTGAAGGGTCGCCACCCGTTGCTGACGACACACCGTCGAGATAACGGCCCAGCCAACCTGTGGTGCGAGGATTGCCTTTGCGTTTTCGCTGGCAGGTGTGCCAGATGTCCATTGATTCAAAATGCGAATGATTTGGGTTGGGGTAGCCGATCCCTTGGACGATCGCCAATTGATCGTCTTCCAACAGATTCGCAAGACCGCGTGCCGATGGGTGAAAGCCCAGGCCATCCTCGAGAGAGAGAACATCAGTCGATGGAATTGCCAGCTTTGGGCGGTCTTTTTGGTACACCGGGTCGTCGAAAGGGATCACCGTGTTGAGCCCATCATTTCCACCGCTCAGTTGCACGACCACAAGAACGGTCTCTTTCGCCTTGTTGTCGGCCGCCATAGCCTGCTGGAAAACGGCGGGGGCCGTCGCCCCCAAAGAAATGACCGCTGATGAGCCCAACGCGGACTGGAGAAAGCTGCGTCGCGTGGAAGTTCTGTTCATGGATTTGAGCCGTTTGTGTGGGGACGGGCAATTAGAACATAGGGTCAAGCGATTTGGAATTCGGGCAACGTACCCAACGCGTGGATCGCATCGGCAATTCGCGCGTTACGCATACCTGGGCGACTGATAACTTCAACCAGCTTGCGTTTGACCGCATCGGGCACAGGGACGGCCACCGTTAGGCTGAGCAGGATATCGACAATCTGTTCGTTGGACTCGGCCTCGAGTTGCTCAAAATAGGTCTCTAAGTCGCCACCGCCGAAACGCGTTTTGGGGTCACTCACCAGACGCCCAATCACGTTGGCGCGTCCCAGCAGTGTCGACGAATTAATCCACGTGCGGCCGCCATCCCAGCCCTTGACGTTCGGTGGGAAGAACAGCCCCTGTCCCAATTCCTGAAGGCTGCCAGCAAGTTGCGTGGCGTTGGTCGACCCCTCGAGGGACCGCAAAAGGCCAATCGTCAGGTCGACAGGCGAGCGAACTTTGCGAGCAAATGCGTGGGGTGAGAAAAATAAGTTGCTTTGCAGTATGTGTTGAACTGCATCGCCGATGTTCCATGATGATTCTCGCAACCTACTCGCGATCGGGGCCACCAACTGCTCACTGGGCTCGGGCTCATCGGCAATGAAATAAGCGATCAGCTTTCGCGCGATGAACTCTGGCGCGGCCCGTTGGTCCAAGATGTGGTCGATGACTTCACCCTCCTGGAAACGCCCCGTCTTTCCCAGGACCGTCTTTTCGCCCGTGTCATGTTGATAGCGATTAAAACGAAATCTCTCACGGCGGAGTTCCCAACCGGTAAAGCACCGCGCTAACTCCTTGACATCACGCTCACTGTAATGTCCCTCGCCCAGACAAAATAGCTCCATCAGTTCACGTGCGAAATTCTCGTTGGGATGCGCTTTTCGATTGGTCGACGAATCCAAGTAGATCAACATCGCTGGATCACGTGAGATGCCATGGACCAACGGTCGAAAATCACCGATCGCGTGGGCACGCAACAACGCATTCTGGGCGTACATCGCTCGTGCGTCGGTGACTTTGTCAGCACTGGTTGCAAAGTGGCCGTGCCAAAAAAGAGTCATCTTTTCAAGCAACGGCGTGGGCGTTTGCAGCATGACATAGACCCACCAGGCCCCCAGTTTTTTGGGGTCGCCACCTGCCAGCACGGCCTCCGCAAACTCTGCCTGCGTTGTTTGCTGAAGATCGACTGGATTCAGCATTTCCGCCACGACTTCCAAGGGATCCTGCTCGACCGCCGTATTCAGCTGCCCAAGTGAAGCTCCAAATCCGGCACGTCGGAAAAGATGCGCCGCCATCGGTTGGTCCCAGGGGCGATCGGCGGTGGGCCGAAAAGGTGACCAGGCCCACTTTGGGTCGAGCGATTTCAGGTTGTTCATTGCGATGCCGATGAATCGTGTGGTGCAAACGTCAGTTCGAGTGCCAGGCGCAATTCGCCGTCTTGGTTTGTGAGCCTTAGCGACGCAGTTTGCGTGGTCTTCAAAATGTCCAGAAGAGTGTCGATTTCCACCTCGGCTTCTTCCTTGGTGTGCCCTTCGGAGAGCATGTTCTGCGCGACCAACTGTCCGCGATTGTCCTCGAGAATCTGACTCACGCCTGCCAAATCGGCGCGGACATCGGTGTTTGTCGGCGGCGTGGCCTTCGACGTGTCTCCGTCAATCAGGTTTAGCAGATCACTAGCCAGCGATTTCGTGCTGGAAACGACAACGCGATCTTGCACGAATCCAATGGACGGTGAGAAATTGAAATTGATCGGTAAACGCGCCGTATCGGCGTCCTTTTCTGGGAGGTAGGCGGCCGCGATAAGTTGCTTGTCGCCTTCCTTGTCCATGTCCAAGTCGAGCTGTGGTTGCCCGTTCATGGCGCCAATCACGTTCAAGAAACCGATCAGATTTTGAAACGTGCGGCGAAGTTTGGGCCGCATGGTCTCGGCGTCTTTCAGCCGGAGTGCCAAGGCGAACGACGGTAGCTTGATCGCAGGTTTGGGCGCATCTTCAGCGAATTCCTGTCGCGACACAATCAGCTGAATCTGAGGGCTCACAGCACCGAGAATATCCTCGCCAAAGTCCTTACCGGAAAAAAACGTCGTCAAGTTGCTTTCTGCCTGGGCCAATCCGTCGTTGACGTCTTCGTCAAAAAGATCGCCGGCACGGAGCCACATCTGCGAAACGTCACGGTAGGTAGCAAGACTCAATAATTCGCCATCAACGTGGAGTAGTGGAGGTGCCGATCCCTTACCTGCTGGCCCAAAAAAGTAGTCACGTTCTTCACTGATCCAGGCCGGGTCATGCGGCGCCGCCACATCGACGCTTAGTCTTTCCTCCGTCAATGACATAGCAAATGTTGCCAGTGTCGTTTCTTTGAGATTGGCAAGAATACCGCCAACCAGAAACTCGAGAACTGGATTGTCCGAGCGGCCCGTAAACAGTTCCTTGGCGAGACCGCTTTGACGAATCGCCGCGATGTCGACATAGCCCCATACTGTGGCGTCAGTGGGTGCCAGTTTTTGGGCTTGCTTGAACAACTTGCTCTGCGACAGCGTCTTGCCGGCCTTGTCGACATACATGTCGACGATGCGTTGTCCGAGTTCCGCTTTGTTCGTCACCAGCATCGACTTGCCCAACACGATCGCTCGCGACTGGTCGACTCGATAAACGGTCAAGCCACGGTACTCCCCGGTTTCGATCTGGTTGGGATTGTTATTTGCTGAGGCATCCGCGCTGGCCATGCGAGCGAACGATTCGAGTAGTTCTTTCGGTGTCTGTTCATCCTTGGCCGTGAGCACCACCGCAGCCCCTTGGGTAGGAGCATCGATTGCCACCGCGATGCCTCCCGCAGTGGCTGACTTAATCAGTTTGACCCAAGTCTGCCCGAGTTGGGCCTCAACGGCCGCAACAACCGCCTTGAACTGAAGGAACTGTGGCGTCCCGTAGGCATCCCGAACTGCATCGAGTGATTCCAGTTTGTGACGTACGGGATGATCCAGAGCAAGGTCTAGCAGCCCCGCAGGATCCGGCAACTCGGCAAACACGACGACCGTTTCAGGAAAGTAGTCTGCAGCAGTTTGAGGTTCCGCAGCTGGCGTCGTCAGCGGGAAGGAAACGATCAACACGAGAACGGCCAAAGGCAAAATGCGTGCTTCCACCACTTGAGTTCCTTGAGATGCGAGACGCTGACCAACTGCGCCTCCGGGGTACGGGGTCGTGGCGTAAGTCACGACAATATCGAATCATTTGGTACGCCGCATTATACCCGGTATGAGACCATCTTGTTTCATGTCAAATGAAAAATGATGGGAAAACCAGAGGACCGCCCGGTAAGATCAGAGGCAGGCAGGCGAATGAGTGGGCGCGTCGTCGCCGCCTGAGTAGGATCCGTCCTGCAATCGCTGCGTGACTCTCTGCAAGTCTTCTGGGTGGATGGGTTTGGCAACATGGTCGTTCATGCGTAACCGTTCACGGAGTTACGTTCAATAGGCTTGGGGCCGGTTGATTTTGCCGTTTGGCCCTGATGGATTTGTGAAGAAACGAAAAGAAGTTGCGGTTCTGTTTTCTGCACGTGGCGATGGCTGTCCACATTCTTTCGTGATAGCGTTGTCCTTTTTCGCTTCGCGTGCCTTGAGTGATTTTGCGGTCGATGACGCAATGACGAATCTGTTGTTCACTGTGGTTGTTCGTGGGTTCGACGTCTGGGGCGAACATGAAGCGGAAGTAGTCTTGCGACAAGTCGTACGTCTCTGGCTCCGAAGAATCGTCGGTCGTGTACTCCACGATCGCGAACCGCGCAGCAAGATTCGCGGCCTCTTTCGTCGAAGGAGGTTTGCGAACCAGCTCCAAAAAGCGGTCACGGTGCGTGAGCATCGAGCGATGAAAACCTTCGGCCGTCATCTCGTTGCGGCGGTGCCAGGCCGAAAACAACCGCCGCGACCGATCTAGAAGCTGCTCAGCCCAAGCTTTCGTTTTCTTATCCGGGTGCTTTTCCAAGAACCGCATATCCCGTATCAAGTGAGCCCAACAATACTGGGCCTTGATCGAAAAGTTCCAGGCAAACGAACAGTTGGCCGAGAAATAGTCGAAGTTCAAGTAGCCCACGAACTCAGGCCCGACAAGCTTTTCCAGTACTTCGCGAGATCGTGTTGCCGCGATATGGAAAACGCTGAAAGTCGCAGCCGTGATGCACCATATCCAGTGTCTCTTGCCGTTGTCTTTGATACTTGTCT
>JASLPZ010000319.1:0-8212 GCA_030744725.1 Pirellulaceae bacterium | reverse complement strand
GATCGCCTATTTCTCTCTGTTGATGGAAGGCCAATTTCAGCAACTACTTAACGATGAAACTGGCGCTGTCCAACTAGGATCAGCCAAGAAACAACTGTCTCGAAACGGTCGTAAAATGGACACTCCCGCCCGCCCGATCGTTGGCGACGGGCAAAAGTGCCCGTCCGACAACATGTTGTGGGCCGGTCTCCCGACCGGACCACGTTCGGCGGAGCCTTTCAGGATCGCACGGTCGTAGGCCGTGGAGCTAAGACGCACTAACGGATCGTGACCATGATTGGATTTGCGAGGATACGAATGAACAAGTTTCTAGTTTTCGCCTGCACCATCACATCTGTGTGTGGTGCAGCCTCGACTTTAAGAGCGGAAGTCAAGACACCCGTCTTATTCGATCTCGGAACGACAACCAGCCCAATTGCCGAGTCAGCCCTTCGCGTTACCGATAAGAGCCGTTACGAATCGAAGACGGGTTTAGGCTGGATCACCAGCGGACAGACGTCGTTCGATCGACACCAGCCGTTGTCGGAATTGCGACATGGCGGAAATCCCATGCGTCCCGATCTGTTGTACAGCAGCCATGCGAACCGGCTGAACCGAGATGGCGTCGCATCGGAACAGGACATGAGGTTTCGAATCGATGTGAAGCCGGGAAAATACCGTGTACATATTTGGGTGGGCGACCTGCACGCGCCGTTGGAATCGCTGGCGATGGAATGTAATGGTCAGACGATGGCAACGGGTCTTAGTGCCAAGCAGATCATCGGCCGATCAAAGCCGGAATCAACGGGTCTGTTTCGGTTGTTGCGATTCGACGCAGATGCAACGGACGGTAGAATCGAGCTTCGTTTCTTCGGTGACGAAACGCGATTCAAACAAGACAAGCGCCGCTACGAGCAGTGGTTTCCTGGTAACGAACGAGTCGACTCGTATCTTGGCGGCCCCTGGGATCCAGACCGGCAGCTGAAATTCGACCCCCAAGGCCCGTTCGCACGAAACAGTGTCCTGGCGATCCGCGTTGCCCCGTACCGGCCGAGTTTGATCCGTTGGAAGGATGGCAAACTCATATCGGTGGGCAAAGACACAAGCAATCGCGATGCCTTTGTCGTCGCGCTGAACCAAGGAGATTTCCAGAAGGCCGAATCGATCCTCAACGCCGATACAACCGCTGTCGACTTGCGACTGCGCGGTTACCTTGCCTTGTTGGGACATCCGGATGTCGAGGGAGAAGCTGAGCAACAGGCGCTCTCCAAAGCACAACAGGCGGTGACCGATGCACTGAAGTCTCGAGAACCGAGTATTTGGGCCATCGAAGCTCGCGACTCGCTGGACATATTTTCGCGGGCTCGAAACCGGTTTCTGAATCGAGGGATGGGTGAGGAAGGCCATTTTCAGGAGAATCGCAAAGTGGTCTCCATGATGCGAATATTCCAGCCGGGCGATCTGCTGTACTTCAAGGCGCTGGAATACCAGGGACGGGCGCTGCAGATGCTTGACCCCCACCGATGGGTCTACCCTAGCGGTGATGCAAGAGCGGTCTGGAAGAAGCTGATCGCCATGTTTCCCCAAAACCGATTTGCCCGCTTCTATCTGTACGACGAGTGGACTCCCAACGACATCTGGCATCACGGAGACCATCGTGCCGATGCCGACGGCGCACCGCAGTGGGCGATCGCACAGCGCGAGGCCTGGGGGCTGTTGCTCGACGTTTGCGAGTGGTGGGTGGCCAACAAGCAGCATCCCGACGGCAGTATCGGTGGTGGCTGGGGCGACGATGTTGAACTCGTCGCACTGTTCGGCATCATGGGGTCCATCAGCGAGGGAGCCTCGGAATCGTCAATACAGCTGGCCACAGATCTCATCGATGGATTGTGGAAGTACGGCGGCATCGACCAATCGGCCGGTTTCTATCGTGGGCTGCTCGACGCCGAGCACTCGGCGGAATGGACCGGCGACACACTCCCGTTAATGCTCACGATCGACTGGGAAAACCCGATCTGGATCGAACGGGCAACTCAGACCGCGCGTTTGATGCGCGACCTGTGGATGGATTACAACGACCGTGGCGATCTGCACTTTCGCAACAACTTCCTCGGCTCCATTTCCGTCGGAAACGAGAAACAGGCCAACGACTCCTATATCAACTTCCGGGCCGCCTTGCCGGCCGTCTCCGTATACCGCTACAACCGCAACCCAGTGATTGGCAAACTTCTCGTTGAATGGGCCGACGCCTGGCTGAACGATGCAATGCGTACCGATCGCGAAAAACCGCTCGGCGTGTTCCCGGCGGAAGTCGGCTTCCCCAGAGGCGAACTTGGTGGAGTCAACTCTCCCAATTGGTACACTGCCGCCCATCCGCCGGGCACCGTCAACTATGACTGGCAGAGAGGCTCGTACTACGGTTATCTCGTCGACCTGATGCTGTTGGCTCATGAGATCACCGGAGAGGACAAGTACCTCGAACCGTTCCACCTGCAGAAGCAACTTGTGGATGAATTTCGGGCCAATCCCAACCTGTCGCCGAGACCGGGAACGGACCTTTGGGCCGGGAAATCACTTAGCGATGGGGCCGGTCGCGGGCGTTTGTCATTCGATTCCATCTGGCAACGTATCGAGAAAGCTCAGACTTCCGTGAACATGGATGAACCGCCGATTCTGGTCGACAAGGCCGACGTCTTGAAGCGAATGAACATCGTCCGACGCGAAGCAAAACGCAAATGGCCGGTGTTGACGACGGAGACTTCCGCAACCGACCGGGTCGGATTTCGCGGGATCGCCGATCCATTCTTGATCATGACCGGCGCGCGAGACATGAAGCCAAGCGTCACCTACTCGGGAGTCGGCAGAGACTTCGCGGCGTTCGTCAAACAGACTGACGAGCGATATCTGAACATCGTGATGTACAACTTTGCCTCGCGAGAAACCAGGACGGCAATCACACCCTGGAAACTAGACGTTGGCGGCACGTACCGAATTCGCACCGGCGTCGATACAGATAACGACGACGATCCGGACAAGGACATTGCCGAGAGTTCCTTCATCTTGAACCGTCGTGGAAAACGGATCGAATTCGTGCTCGCGCCACGAACGACGACAGTTATCGAGGTTCGCCAGGAAAATCCGGGCCGTGGAACCACACCGCAAGCTGACCTGGCCGTCATTTCGCAGGAGATCAAATACTCGATTTGGACGCGCGACCTGCAGGTTAGGATCCACAACGTTGGCTCGCAGGCAGCGAAGAAAATCCGTGTGACGTTTTACGAGGGTACCGGTACCGTGCGATCCGAGGGGGTTAGGAAGAAAATCGGTGAAGTAACGGTCCCGCATCTGTCGTGGCCGTTGGATTTGGCAGCCAAGTCACTGACGGTATCCGTTCCTTACGTTCCTACGCGCAGCTCCGTGCCAATCACTGTGGTCGTCGATGAGAGAGAGTCAATCGTGGAACTCTGTGAAAGCAACAACCTGGCGATCCGTCGGTTTGAATTCGACTTGGAAGAAATTCGCGCGCCGAGAAACCGAATCGGCGAGATTGGCGGCAATGTGACGGGCGAGATCCTGCGAGGAATTCGATGATCGCACTGGACTGGCGTGTCGCGTGACAAAGCACTGGTGGTGTGTCACGGTTTGAGTTTAGCGTAGAAGAAGAATGGTCGCCTGGCGAGATAGTCGTTGATCGCTGCGATCAATACGTTTGGTTCGCGGAGCGAACCACAACAATCAGGCTCGACAACCCTATTTTTTTAGTCTTAACAGGGCACTAGCCAATGACATCGTGAACTACGTTGCCGTGGACGTTGGTGAGCCGAAAATCGCGGCCGCCATAGCGATAGGTGAGCTGCTTGTGGTCCAGCCCGAGCAGATGGAGCATCGTGGCGTGGAGATCGTGGAGATGCACCTTTCCCTCGACCGCTTCATAGCCGAGTTCGTCCGTCGCGCCGTAAGTCAATCCTCCGCGAACTCCTCCGCCAGCAAGCCACGCGGTGTAGCCTTCTGCGTTGTGGTCGCGCCCCTTCGCTTCTTTGCCGTCCAAAACCTGAGTCTCGGGCGTGCGGCCAAACTCGCCGGTCCAGAGAACGAGCGTGTCGTCCAACAGGCCGCGGCGCTTCAGATCTGTCAAGAGAGCGGCAATCGGTTTATCGATCTGCTCGGCCTTGGTGTTGAACTTGTCGAGATTGCTGTGATGGTCCCAGCCGCTTGAGCTGATCTCGACGAACCGCACCCCCGACTCGGCCAGTCGTCGCGCCAACAGGCACTGACGTCCGAAATCATCGGTCGGACCTTTATCGATGCCGTACATCTCCAAAGTCTCTTTCGACTCGCGGCCCAGATCCATCACTTCAGGAACGGCTTGTTGCATCCTCTGGCTCAATTCAAGTGAATCGATCACTCCCCTCACGTCCTTGGTTTGGCTAAGAAGTTCCTGGCTCATGGTTTGGGCCAGTTCCAGCGAGGCACGCGCAGCATCAGGCGTCCGGCCATGTGAGGGAATCAGGTTGCGGATCGTTGCGTTGTTAACAGACTGGCCTTCCCAGCCAAGCCGTGTCGCCTGGAACGTGCTGGGCAAGAACGCGCTCCCGTAGTTTGCCGGGCCTCCGAAAGTGCGGGTCGGTTTGATGGTAAAGAACCCGGGCAAATCCTGATTCTCCGTACCCAAACCGTAGAGTACCCACGAGCCAAGCGATGGTCGCACGAATTGGAAATCGCCCGTATGCAAAGTCGGAATCGCGATCGGGTGGGCACGACTGGTTGTCTGCATTCCGTTGAGCAGGCAGAGATTATCCGTCTGCTTGGCCAGATGCGGAAAGACTTCAGAAACCCACGTCCCGCCGTCGCCGTGCTGTGCGAATTTCCAGAGCGGTCCCAACAGTTTCCCGTTCTTCAATCCTTTCTTTCCAGAACTGGCCTTAAGTGCCGGTTTGTAGTCGAACGACTCGAACTGCGATGGGCCGCCGTTGATGAACATAAAGATGACCCGTTTTGCCTTAGGGGCAAAATGTGGCCGCCGAGGTGCTAGCAATCCGGCTTCGCTGCGATTGGGAATCAAGCCGGTCAAAGTCATTGACCCAAGCCCGCACGTTCCAACTTTGAGCCATTGACGGCGTGACAGAATCGGCTGTGGTGAGTTGCCTATCATGGAGGATGCTCCAAATGTCTTTTGTCCAACGAGAGGCCGTCTAGAGCCCGTCCGTCAAGTTAATTCGAAATTCATACGCATTTTAGGACTTAACATCAACCAAGAATCGGAATTCGGCTGTGGTGAACAGTGTGTGGAACCATGCGGCCCAGGCTTCAACGTTGCGGTCGGCACTCTTCGGGTCGGTGTTTCGTATTTGCTGAACCAATTGCAAAGCAGAAGCCCGCTCGGCGTCGGAGACGCCTCGCGCCAAAGACCATCGCATCGCCAAGTCAACTCGCCCAGCGTCGTCGGTCGCCTCTTTCGAGGCCAACAGTCGCTTGGCGGCGTACTTCGCCTGCTCGGCAACAAACGTCGAATTGCGCAAGTAGAGCGCTTGTGAGGGAATGTTCGTCACCGATCGACGCCCACTCACCAAGCTGGGCGAAGGGAAGTCGAACAGGTCGAACAGCTCGGGTAGGTAGTCGCGAACTACCGGTAGGTAGACACTGCGATAGTTGCTTGGCGGCTGGATCTTCTCAGTTGGGATGCCGCGCACGAGTTGGTCGCCGAGCGTCGTGACCGTCGAACCAGTGGGGCGTTCCAGGACAAGTTGCCCGCTAACGGCAAGCATCGCGTCCCGAATCGGCTCGGCTTCGAGTCGCCGCGGTGTGGCTCGCCAGAAGAGGCGATTATCGGGATCAATCTCTGTGTTTTCCGCATCGCGAATACTGCTGAGTTGGTACGTCCGGCTGAGCATGATCGCGCGAATCATCCGTTTAACCGACCATTCTTCCTGCATGAATCGCAATGCCAGCGCGTCAAGCAACAGCGGATGGCTCGGCTGCTTTCCGATGATCCCAAAATTGTCGACGCTTTCGACGAGCCCCTGACCAAGGAGGTGATGCCAGATGCGATTGACCATCACGCGAGCCGTAAGAGGGTTCTCCGGGCTCGTGATCCATTGGGCCAGTTCCAGGCGACCGCTAAGTTTCGGATCAATCTTAGGTGGATTGGCTACATGTACGGCGCTCAAGAAACCGCGAGGTGCAACGTCGCCTCGCTCACGGAAGTTGCCGCGAATGGCAACCTTCGTGTCTGCCGGCTTGGCTCGATCTCGGACGGTCATCGCATACTGGGGTATTGGCGGTGAGTTCTTCTTCAGTTCGGCCACTTTCTTTTCAAGCGAAGCGACTTCGCCCTTGAGTGCAGCTACCTGCGTGCTCGCCGTATTCAGATCAGAAACCGCCTTGGCCAGTTCCTGGTCAGCAGCATTTGTTTCGCCGTCAGATTTCGCGGACTCTGCTTCCAACTGATCGTTCTTCGCTAGAGCATCGGCTTCGATCTTGGCGCGCTCTTCCACTTCGGATTTTGTCTTCGTTGCAAGCTTCTCGGACTCCGTTGCTTTCTTCAATTCCTTGCGTTTGGCCGCCAACTGTTTTTCGGCTGCCGGGATCTTCTTCTTATGATCTTTCACGGCGACGTGCATGGCCGCTGCGTTTGGGCCGATCGGCAGCAAGTCCGTCGGATTGTTGCTGTACTTCTGTTTGATCGTACCGTACATCGGTTCGGTGCTGAGGAAGATGCCGGCTAAGGCGTAATAGTCCTTGGTCGGAATCGGGTCGAACTTGTGGTCGTGACAGCGGGCACAGGCAACCGTCATCGCAAGCGTCGCGCGGAAGACGGTGTTAATCTGGTCGTCCACGACATCCATTTGGAACTCGACGCCGCTCGAATTGTGCCGTTTGGGTCCAAAGGCCAACAGGCTCGGAGCGATGAGACGTGCCTCGATGGCTTCTGCTGATTCTCCTTCTTTGGCCGGCATCAGATCGCCGGCAATCTGCTCGCGGAGAAACAAGTCGTAAGGTTTGTCTTGATTTAGCGCGTCGATGACGTAGTTGCGATAGGGCCACGCATGGGGATAGGTAAAGTTGAATTCCATGCCACTCGATTCGGCGTAGCGAACGACGTCCAGCCAGTGACGCCCCCAACGTTCGCCGAACCGGTCTGACTCCAATAGCCGGTCAATCAGATTGGCAAGCGCATCGGGCGAATCGTCGGCCGCAAACGCTTCGACGTCTTTCGGCACCGGCGGAAGCCCAACGAGATCAAAGTAGACTCGACGAATCAACGTTGTGCGGTTCGCATCGTCGGCGGGCCTCAAGCCTTTGGCTTCCATACGAGTAAGAACGAAATGGTCGATTTCATCACGCGGCCAATCAGTTCGCTTGATCGCCGGAGGCTCGACAGACTGAGGTGGCTGGAATGACCAGTGTCGCCCACCCGCTTCGAACCGCTCGTCTTTCGCGGTCGGTCCGAGCTCTTCCCGCGAGTCCGGTGCGCCCAGCTGAATCCACTGCTCAAACGCCGCGATCACCCCGTCTGATAGTCTCTTTTCGGGTGGCATCGCCGGAACATCTTCTTCATGGCGGAGCATCCGAATCAGCGGGCTCTTCTCGACCTGGTGCGAAACCAACACGGGGCCCGAGTCGCCACCGCGCATCAGGCCCGCGGGGGAGTCGAGCTCTAATCCTCCCTCGACCTTCTCCCCAGTCTGGGAATGGCACTCATAACATTGCTTGACCAACACAGGCTTTATCTGGTTTTCGAACAGAGCAGTTCCCTTGGCATCGGATTTCTCCGCCTGGGGCTCTTCACCGACGGCACCCGTTCCCAACAACGACATCGAAAGTAACGAGACAAGACTGAGCAGAGTGCGGCCCATCATCCTTGTCCTCTTGCCATGCCGTGGGGAGGGAAAACAGGTCGATCGCCGACATGGAAGCGAACAACCCTCAAGGGGGCGAAGACCACGTCAAATGTCGATCGGCGGGCAGCAGGAGTCGTGAAGCTTCTGGTCTCGATTCCGGCTACGACAAGCGACCCGCCATTCTCGATTTGACGCTTCAATCGTCTGATGAAGCCTCAATTTAGCTAAAGTATTGTGGATGTCAAGGTCCGCTTATCCAGTGAAGCGGGTGTTGTGCACTTGTGGCGGTTTGTTACTGATTCAACTGTGGCCCCTCTCCGTTTGGCACAAGGGGTGCCCTAGGCTGCGCCAAAGTTAGTATTGCTTGAGCTGGGCGATCGTTCGGGTTTTGT
>JASLPZ010000318.1:0-8243 GCA_030744725.1 Pirellulaceae bacterium | reverse complement strand
TGGCTTCGCTGCGCGACTCACTCGCGTATCCGTTGGTGGCGGACTTGATTCTCTGGAAGAATGTGCAGGAAGGGCAACGCCTGCAGGCATTGGATCGCGCGCGCTGTGAAGCGTGGTCCATCGCACTGGCGGCCAGTGTCGGCGCGCCGCGACCGGCGTACAACATCAATCCGTTGACCGGCAGACGGTACATCATTGACCCGCGACCGGACAAAGTGATCGTGGATGGCATCGACCCGAACAGAGGGGCGTCGCCCATTATAATTCCTCGCCAGAACGCCGTACTGAACACGAAGCGGTGAGGATTTCAGTCAACGTCGCAGCAGCGGGCGATTCTTCCTTCGGGTCAGACGTTGTTTGCGGTTTTCAGTGCTGTTGTGAGAATTGTTCGAACAATGGGATGGCGTTAGATGTCGTGGGGGCGGCACAGCCTGAGGGCCGCTCGACCAACCCTGCGAGAAAGTTGGACACAATCTCGTCGCGCAAAAAAACCCCGGACAAGTGTCCGGGGTTCTGGGTCGGATGCGGGAATCCGAATTCGCGTTTGCGATTTCTCTGACCTGATACAAGCTCTCTAGTCGAGGAATCCGACCAATTCTTGGCTGCGGCTGGGCTGTTGGAGCTTTCGTACCGCTTTCGCTTCGATTTGCCGAATTCGTTCGCGCGTTACCTTGAAAATATGGCCAACCTCTTCCAGCGTATAGCTGTAGCCGTCGCCCAAACCGTAACGCAACTTGATGATCTCGCGTTCCCGATAGCTGAGTGTTTTCAGGACTCGATTGATCCGAGACCGAAGCATCTCTTGGGACGCACCCGTCGCCGGACTTTCGGCTGCACCGTCGGGTAGCAGATCGCCAAACTGGCTATCCTCGCTATTGCCCACCGGCCGATCGAGACTGATCGGATAGCGGCTCATGGCGAGCACGCGACGAGCTTCGTCCACCGTGGTCCTGGCCTTACGAGCCGTCTCCTCGATGGTCGGTTCACGTCCCAGATCCTGCAGCAGCTGGCGTGATACGTTTCGCACGCGTGACATGGTTTCCACCATATGCACGGGAATTCGAATCGTCCGGCTCTGATCTGCCACAGCACGAGTAATGGCCTGCCGAATCCACCAGGTGGCGTACGTGCAGAACTTGAATCCACGTCGGTATTCAAATTTATCAACCGCTCGCATCAGTCCTGCATTGCCTTCTTGGATCAAATCCAAAAAGCTCAAACCGCGGTTCCGATACTTCTTGGCAATCGACACAACCAACCGTAAGTTGCCTTCAGACAGTTCACGTTTGGCTTGCTGGTACTCGGCATAAACGCTCTTCAGGTCGGCCACACGATTCCGTAGACTTTGAGGCGTTTCCTGGGTAGCGATCAAGATGTTGCGAAATTCTTGCAGCCACTTGGCACGTTCCACGGCAGGACCGCGAGCTTTCTTGTGCGCATCAATCCGCGCTTTCAAATCATCCACACGCCGGCTGAAGTCGTCCAGCGTCCGAACCAACGTCTCGATGCGCTGCGTACGGAGGCCGAGTTCTTCAACCAACCGAACGGCGCGACGGCGACGATGGGACAAACGCTGCCAAGCCGCACGTCGTTTGCTCTTCGGATGCGATCGGCTGCTTGCAATGCTGTAATCACGGCGATTGCGTTTGAGTAGGATTTCCAACGTGCATAAGTTGTGAGGCAAACGGCCGAGGATCTGGTCTTTCTCAAGGCGATCGGTAACAGAGACCTGCACGGTGCGGTCAAAGGGGAGCTCCCCTTCGTGGACGCGTTTGAGGACCTTATAGGCCGATTGAATTACGTAGTCGCATTCAAGTAATTTGGTGCGAAATCGACGGCGCGTAACTTCGATCTTTTTGGCGAGTTCGATTTCCTGTTGGCGCGTCAGCAAGGGAATTTCACCCATCTGAGTCAGGTACATGCGAACCGGGTCATCAGACCATGACTCGCTTTCCTCTGCCGCCAACAAGAATTCGTCTTCTTCATTGTCGGTAGTTTCGGCTGGCGTCGTATCGCTCTGCTCGGTTCTGACAACTCCTTCTTCATCATCAACTGTGACAGTAGTAGACAGCTTTTGAAAGCCATCCTCTTCATCGGTACGAGAAACATCTTCTTCAAAATCATCGAGTAACGTGTCGAACAAGACAGTACTCCTTCACTAGGGTCTACAACCTGGCCAATTGCAACGGGCGTTGTTGGGCAAACAGTGCGTGACCGAATTCAATTTCGGTTGTAGCAACGCCCTGTGACATTCCAACGGGGCTTTCCAATCATGGCGATTCACATTCAAGCGAATCTCGCAACTCTACCACCTCTTTGATGGTTTTCATTCGTCGCCCAAGCAATTGGTAAAAGATTGCGTCTGGGCAGCTAACGAAAGCTACCGAAAGTCAACCCAGCTTTACCAAACCGCTAGGCATGGGACCAATAAGGGGTGTGGATCGCGTTGGTCGGGGAAGAAGGGTGGGGATGCTGATTAAACAAACGGGCGAAGTCAATAAGAAGCCTCCGAACCGATATCGTTTGCAAAGTGAATGGACACTCCAATTCACCCCCAGTGCTTTCACCCCCCCGGCCAGCAATATCAACTCCAGCAGTGCACGGCGCAACTGTGTAAGTGCATAAATTCTAACTACCCACGGCGTCAGGTCTAGACTTTTGCCGGGAAGAATTTCGAGATCTTCGCTCACAGTCCCCGTTCTGGTTGTTGCTCGCCCAGAAATAGTCCTAATCGCGGGATGCTGATCCTGGTGCGCCCTTGCTCGTGTGGGCACTGGATATCCTTGTTTCACCGCGCCAGAATACGTAGCATGAAGGCTTGGTTTTCCTTCGTTTCAGTTGTGCATGGCTTTCGGAAACTCGGTCAGAACATGGTGTCTGGTATGGATTTAGCAGGACAAGTTGCAGTCGTCACGGGCGCTAGCATGGGCATCGGTCGTGCGACCGCTTTGGCCCTGGGAAGAGCCGGCGCCAAGGTCGTAGTGAATTACCGGTCACACCCGGAACAGGCGGAAGAGGTCGTTGGGCAAATCCAGCAAGATGGTTCCCAAGCGATTGCTTTTCAGGCTGACGTAGCCGTGCAGGCAGCGGTCGAGAGTTTGGTTGAGGCTGCCGTTGGCGAGTTTGGAAAACTGGATATTGCCGTCAGTAATGCCGCCTATAGCGAGCGGGAGCCATTTTTTTCCGCGGACATGACGGGCTTCCATCGGACGATCGACGTAACCATGTGGGGTGCCTTCTACCTGGTCCGCGCCGCCGCGCGCCAGATGATTGAACAGCAATCTGGGGGAGCTATTGCGGTAGTGAGTTCGCCGCACGCGTTCGTCCCCGTGCCGAGTTCCATGGCGTACAACATGGCCAAAGCGGCTCTCGATCACATGGCACGAACCGCCGCAATTGAACTAGCTGAGCACAAGATTCGTATCAACGTGATCCAGCCCGGTTGGACAGACACGCCTGGCGAAAGAAAATTCGCGAGCGAGGAAACACTGCAGAATGCCGCCAAGTCGATACCGGCCGGACGATTAGGAACTTCCGAGGAAATGGCGAAGGGAATCTTGTTTCTCTGCGACCCAACGAACGATTACACAACCGGCGCAACATTGCTCATCGATGGCGGAATCACCTTGCCCTGGTGGGCAAACCGCGGTTCCGCAGCCCCAGCATGAACGAGAATTATGGCCGTTCGATACCTCTTGCCGTGTGAAATGTGCGGCAGCACAACGCCCGTCGACATGAGCCAAGCCGGCGGTTCTGTTATGTGCGGTTGCGGCGAGACGCTCGAGGTGCCGTCACTGCGGGCGATCCGTGAACTGACTCCCAGCAGCGAAGCTACCGACGCACGCAAGTACCAGTGGAACCCCGCCGCCGGAGTGACTTTTGCCAGCGGCGTGGTCATCGCTTTGGTCGGCGCGGGCGTGGCTCTTTTCATGCATCTGAATTCACTTGAGCTAACCAATCTCGAACCACCCCCAGAAGATGAGGTCGCTGCCTGGATCGCGGAGGTAGACAGTGCGGCGCCGGAAGAACTGATCGAAATGTGGAACGTCGCCCGACATGTCGGATTGGGGGACTATCACGCGTCACCATTCGTTCAGGCACGCATGGTGTCCCAGCGGTTAGCGATGTACCGCAACATAGGCTTGATCGTCGTGGCGAGCGGACTGGCCTTTGCCGGTAGTTCAGTCTTTCTGCGACGGAGGTCTGCCTGAAGAGCTCAGGATTCTCCGAGGAATTCCTGCCCGATAGTCGCCTTTCGCTCCGCGAAAGACGACAATAAAAGATCGACACTTCTCAGCGAAGAAGCTCTTGTCGGTCCGTCAGCGGCGGTTCAGACCACTGCGACGAGAAGCGATTGCGAGTCGCCAACCGCACCATCTCCAGGTTCTCCTTGTTAATTACCACCAGAACTCGCTTGATGAACGCTGCGGCAACCAGTACGTAAGAAGTTGACGTTTCCCCAATTCGCCACTTCGTCCAGCGGTCAAGCCGCGGATATTCGCCCAACACGCGAGCCATGCGAGGATCGTCCTTTCGAATCGGAATCATCGTTCGGCAGGCCTCGCAGATTCCCTTCTCCAAGCAAGCGGGACTGACAGGTTGCTGGCAGGTGCTACAAAGCTCCAACGCCGAACCCAGGATCTGCTGACCGCTAACTGGACACGTCACCAGATACTCTGGCAGCACGTCTTGACCGGTCTGCTCGCACGCTTTGAGTTCGCTGATTAAGACTCGGCGACCGCTCATTGCGCAAACCTGGATCGCTTCTCGCGCGGCAATCCGACCGTCGTCCGTTGCGGCGATCGCGTGCGACTGAATCCCGGTGACTGGACACTGAAACGCCGGTGGATCGACCAGCCCAGCCACAAGCTGCCTTGCCCAACCAGAGAACGCGACCTCTGCTGAGACATCGTCGATCACAAATTCAATCTTGCCGGCGGCATACTGGCACCAGAACACCGAAGCCAGAACGGCGGCACGATCCGGAATCGCGTCGCCCGTCGCCGCCAACTGTTCTTGGGCCACTGCACACCAGGCCCGTACATCATCTTTCACGAGAAGCGGCAGTGAACCCGCCGGCGGCTGGTACGAAGTCAAACCCAATGCCACGACCTCGACTTTCTCCAAGATGACGCCCTGTGAGTCCGTGAAACGGTGGACGAGCCGAGGCTGATTGGAGTCGCCGGAAACCAACCACGTTTGCCGCAACAACGGCCGGTCTTCCAAAGTACAACCACTCAAGTGCAACGTGCCGCCATCCACCGCATAGGCTTTGAATAATCGAGCCGATATTTCGTGCACGCGAAGGGCTGGCGCAGTGGAAACCGCGTACGGCACGCTGTCGGCGCAGCTCAGCTGCTCCATCAACCAGGCCAGGAATTGACCATCAACCGGAACCAGCGTCGTATCGTTTGGGTGAGCCTGATCCTTGTCGGCAACTTGCACCGGTGGAGAGTTTTCCGAAGGCCTCGGACAGCCGCCATAGACCAGCTGCGCGATTTTCGCGCCGCGAAAGAAGGCCCTGTGGCGGTCGGGAATGTCAAACGTCAATTCGTCACGACCCGATGATGCTACGGAGACCTTTAGCGTCTCCAACGCCCACTGCACGTACTGCCGGACGCCCTCGTCAATTGCCACTGCTTCATCAAGTTTCATGACGTGCTGCCTACCACAGGCGAGAGCTGAGTTGCAAGTCCGCCAAACTTCAGACGTTAGTTAATCAACCTCAACACAAATTACAAATAGCAATTAGAAGCTACCAGTCCAGACATGCAGCGCTCATCGAGAAAAACCTCACTTTTTGCGCAACACGAAGACAATATCCTCGGTCGAATTGTCAATTTTCAGCGGTGATTCGACATCATACGCGAAGTCGTACGCCGCCACCATTTCCAGACCTTCGATCTTCTGCACCAGGTCCAACAGCTGGCGATGGGTGTAAGTGCGAAAGATCACCGTATCTTCGATCCGAAAACCCCGCGTCGGTGTGTACACATCGAAAGTCATGCGGCAGCGTTCTTCGCGTGCTTCCAGGTCGCGCGCGGTTGACCACAGACGCGAATTGACACACAAGCTCCCCCGTTGGGCCGACCAAGACTCTTCGTCGATTGGATCGGTCGTGGTCGGCGTCAGATGCAACCCCAACAGATACAGTCCCCCTGGATTCAGACAGTCGGCGATACAGTGCAAGTGCGCATGCGCACTTTCCCGATCAAGCAAATGACGAAAGCTGTTGATCATGTTGAATGCGGCATCCACGCGTCGTGGCAACTGGAATTCGGACATATCGGCCACGAACGCCGTGGGACGAAATCCGTGCCGCACGAGCCGCTTGTTGCAATAATCGACGGCCCGTTCGTTCAGGTCGAGCCCAGAGACGTCGTATCCCGCCTTGGCCAATCGAAACATGAGCCGCCCGGTACCACACGCAGGCTCGAACACAGTCTGCACACGGCGGCTGGCATGTTTCTCAAAACACACTTGGAGAAAATCTAGCTCGGCCTTCCAATCTGACCCAAAAACCAAATCGTAATAGCGAGGGAAATCGTACAGGTGGCCTTGAATGGTCTCGTTCATGCTCGCGCGTAGTTCCTGGGCGATGACCCTGGCCCGCTGGTTGACCCTCGGAACGGGCGGATCTATTGTGGAGTGCGTAATCTTGTGGATTTTGGCTAAATGTCAATGCTCGTTACTGAGGCAAATCGCAATGAAGATTCAACTCTGTGTCATTGTGTCGCTTTCTTGCCTGGTTGGCGAGGTGTGGGCACAAGGTGATACGGCCGTCGCAGTGAGCCCCATCACCAAGAAGATCGTTTGGCCCCGTCAGTCTTTTGTGGGGACGGTGGCACCTTCCCGACAAAGCGTCGTTGGTAGCGCGGTTGATGGACGCGTCACCGACGTGTTCGTCGAAGATGGCGACGCCGTCGCCATCCAACTCGGCGATGACGCAACCCCCAGCATTGGACAACCCATCGCACAGCTGCGAACCGGCACAATCACCATCGAAATAGCCGCAGCTCGAGCCGAGCTGGCATTACGTGAACAGGAACTTGCCGAAGCCGAAGCTGGGTCCAGGCCGGAAGAAATCGCACAAGCCGAAGCGCGACTGAAAGCCGCCATCGCGGTAATGAAATTTGCCAGCACTCGATATGAACGTGTTAAGGCGTTGCGCGCCACAAGTACTTCGTCGCAAGAAGAGTTCGAGGAAGCGCAATCATTGTTCCTGGCCGCTGAACAAAGACAGATTGAAGCGCAGGCCGGATACGAATTGGCAGTCAAAGGTCCGCGACGGGAAGTGGTCGAGCAAACGCGGGCAAGGATGCAGTCAGCCTCGGAAGCAGTCAATCGCCTGGAGGACATGCGAAAGAAATACACCATCCGTGCTCCGTTCAACGGTTATGTGACGGTCAAACACACGGAAGTCGGTGCTTGGGTTTCACGCGGCGACCCGGTGGCCGAGATCGTGCAACTTGATCCGATCGAGATCCGACTTGCCGTGCCGGAGACCTATATCACCAATGTGCACATCGGCGACGACACCGAGGTGCGGTTGGAATCTACGGCGGAAGCCGAGATCGGCGGAAAGATCACACGGATCGTCCCATTAGCCGACCGGCGGTCGAGGACGTTTCCGGTGATTATCCGCTTGGCCAACCCACCAGAAAACGGCGAACACCTGATGAAGGCCGGAATGCTGGCACATGTAACGATCAGAGTCGGACAGAAACAGAGTGTGCTGACGGTACCCAAGGACGCTTTGGTCCTAGACGGAAAGTCGGCTAGCATCGTGGTCATTGAAACCGACCCTGACACGAAGCAATCCGTCGCGCGCGTGGTGACGGTTAGTCTTGGAGTCGAGATTAGATCGTCAATTCAAGTTATAGACCCGACCGATTCGCTTCGTGAAGGGCAATCCGTTGTGACGCGTGGCAATGAACGTTTGCGTGACAAACAGCCGGTCGAGATCGTCGAGTTTGAGCGAACCGCAACACCATGACCAAGTAAGAAAGTCGCTGGGGTGACAGACCGTTCGCTGGTTGTCCCTATCTCGGCGGTTCAAGAGAACCCAAACGTCAGGCCTGCATCGTGCATCCCATCGAAGCCTTTGTCCGCAACCCTGTGAAGGTCTCAGTCGGCGTACTGATTGTGGCACTGTTCGGCCTGATCGCGCTCTTGCGGATGCCGATGCAATTGACGCCGGAAGTCCAGATCCCCACGATTTCCATTCAAACGCGGTGGCCGGG
>JASLPZ010000317.1:0-8258 GCA_030744725.1 Pirellulaceae bacterium | reverse complement strand
GAATTCCGGTGAGTCGCTACGAAGAATCGGAAACTGGTCACGGTCGCATCGAACAACGATTGTACTTTCAGTTGACCCTGGGGAGGCCACGACCCAGCTCATGCATCTCCCGGATCTTCTTGATGTTTTCAGCGATCGACTGTGCCATGAGTGGTGGTCTCCAGAAGACACATCGGGAACGGTTCGTGCGAGGCACAGAGGCGGCCCGCTCTTCCAGTTCGTTGGCTCGTGCGTCATTCGCTTCCCGTCTCAAAAGGGCATCCGTTTTCTAACCGAAACTGTCCCTCAAATCATCCAAAAGGTATCTCCAAAGGTATCTCCGAAGCCAAGAAACAGTGAAGCGGATCACAGCTCATTTGCCGTAATCCGCTAGTATAAAAGCACTTCAGAAGAGTGGGCGGTACTGGAGTCGAACCAGCGACCTCCACGATGTCAACGTGGCGCTCTAACCAACTGAGCTAACCGCCCTTTGTTCATCTTCCAGGTAAAAAACCCGAATTTGTTTGTGGATTAAGACCACAATGGCTCGATTATAGCGATTGCCGGACGTTTTGCTATCGGACCAATTTGACCTGCGCTTCCAGTAAAACCTCCTCCTCTCGACCTGCGGCCAGCTGAACTTTCGGAATCTGTCCGCGAACCATCTATTGTCGGAAGTATCTATTGTTCTATACTTTACGGTCCTCGCGGTTCGTCGTGTGGTCGTAACACGGTGTCCTTTGTATCGACACCATTTCGCCGTCTTTTGCAAAAAGCCCCAGATAAGTATGCCGCTCGTCCGATTACCCGACGGAACAGAACTTCAGCTCCCCTCCCCTGCAACGCCACGAGATGTGGCGACCGCGATCGGCCCGGGCCTTGCCAAGGCTGCTTTGGCCGCTGTCATCGACGAGGTCACCGTCGGCATCGACGCATCTCTTCCCGACGGCGAAAACGCTGTCGAGGTTCGGCTCCTGACCAAAAAGGACCCCGCGGCGCTGGATGTGATGCGACATTCGTGCGCACATGTGATGGCGCGGGCCATCATGCGTCTGTACGAAGGTGTTCGTCTGGCGTTTGGACCGACCGTTGAGGGTGGCTATTACTACGACATCGATCTCGACCACTCACTCTCCGAAGACGATTTTGAAGCCATCGAAGCAGAGATGGCCAGAATCGTCAAGCTGAATGAACCATTCGAACGGATCGAGCAGCCACGCGACAAGGCGCTCCAGGTCTGCCGCGATCTGCAGCAAACGTACAAAGTCGAACATATCGATGATGGGCTGGCCGACCACGAGACGCTGTCCTTTTATCAGCAGGGCGAATTCCTGGATTTGTGCCGAGGGCCGCATGTCCCCACGGCCGGTGCCATTGGCGCCTTCAAAATCCTCTCCGTGGCTGGCGCCTACTGGAAGGGTGACCAGAATCGAAAACAGCTGCAACGGGTCTACGGCACGGCGTTTTTCAACAAACAGGATCTGAAGGATCATCTAGAACGGATCGAAGAAGCCAAACGCCGCGACCACCGCGTACTGGGCAAACGACTGGAGTTCTTCACCATCAATCCAGAGATGGTAGGCTCCGGTTTAGTGCTCTGGCAACCGAAAGGCGCGATCATTCGCAACGGGCTGGAGTCGTTCGTCCGCGATGAACTTCAGATGCGCGGCTATCAACCGGTCTACACACCCAACATTGGCCGAATCGAACTCTATGAAACCTCGGGACATTACCCGTACTACAAAGACAGCATGTTCTCGCCGATCACGTTGGAGCATGAAGAGCAGTATCTGCTCAAGCCGATGAATTGCCCGCATCACACCATGATCTACAAGACGCGCCCGCGCAGCTATCGCGAACTGCCGCTGCGTTTGGCCGAATTTGGCACCGTCTACCGCTACGAACAGTCTGGCGAACTGTCTGGGATGACGCGCGTGCGCGGGTTTACGCAGGACGACGCCCACATCTTCTGCACCAGCGAGCAAGTGCCGGAGGAGTTTCGCGACTGCATCGAGATGACTCGCATGGTCCTCGATACTCTAGGTCTGGCCAGCTATCGGGTGCGATTGGGATTCCGCGATCCAGACAGCGACAAATACATCGGCGAGGCGACGAACTGGCAAAAAGCCGAAAACGCCTTGATCGAAGTCTGCACAGACCTGGGGATGGAATTTACCGTCGAACGTGGGGAAGCGGCCTTCTATGGTCCCAAGGCCGATTTCGTCGTGACCGACTGCATTGGCCGCGAATGGCAATTGGGCACCGTTCAGCTGGACTACAACTTGCCCAGCGACGACCGATTCGGCTTGCAGTATATCGGAGCGGACAATCAACCTCATCGACCGGTCATGATTCACCGTGCACCTTTGGGTTCAATGGAACGGTTTATCGGCGTCCTGATCGAGCACTTCGCGGGTGCCTTTCCGCTGTGGCTGGCCCCCGAGCAGGTTCGTGTGCTGTCGGTCAGCCAAAAGTTTGAAGATTATGCGCGCCGCGTCGAACAACAACTGCGGGCTACCAAGTTGCGAGTCGGCGGAGATTATCGTCCCGAGAAGATCGGAGCTAAGATTCGCGACGGCCAGCTAGAACTGATTCCCTACATGTTTATTGTTGGGGGTCGCGAAATGGAAAGTGAAACGGTCGCCGTGCGTGATCGCCTGATCGGTGATCTAGGACCGATGAAAATAGACGAGGCGTTGGTCAAATTGCAGACTGAAATCGCCGCTAGAGAGGTTCGCCAGTCGTTCGGCGGCAACGCTGGATTGGGGGAACGCGGCACAGGAAATCAATACTGATTCGAGAAGTAGCCAGGAACTGAAGCGGGGCCAGCCCGACGTTTTCCGGCAAAACAGTTGACGACGGGCAGCGAAGCTTCGATACTCACGTTGAATATTGCAACAAATCGTAATGTCGATTCAGGTTATGTGATCTGATTTGATGGACGTTCCACTATCACGAAAGGGTAACAACTATCGACCGCGTTCAAGCTAAGATCAATGAACAAATCCGAGCAACCTCCGTCCGCGTCGTCGCCGCCGACGGTTCACAATTAGGGATCATCGCGACGGAGGATGCACTGGCCAAAGCGAGAGATGATGGCTTCGATTTGGTCGAGGTGGCTCCCAACGAAAAGCCACCGGTTTGCCGGATCATGGATTACGGCAAATACAAATACGACAAGAAGAAGAAAACCAATCAACACAGTCACGCCACCAGGACCAAGGAGATCCGTTTGCGGCCCAAGACGGGCGCGCATGATATTGGATTCAAGGTCAAGAAGGCAATAGGCTTCCTGGAACACAAGGACAAGGTTCAGGTGTCGGTGATTTTCCGCGGCCGCGAGATGGCGCATATCGACGAAGGTCGCCGCGTCATGCTCAGCGTGATCGAAGAGTTGCTGGAAGTCGGCAAACTTGAGAAATCGCCCGAACAGCATGGCCGAAGGATGACGTGTACCATCGCTCCGAAGTGATCCATATGCGTACACGTCTGCTGTTCTGCAGCAGCGCCTCGCTTCGGGTCGCACATCCTGTTGGCACTGCCCACCCGTTGCGAGCGTGAAAATGGTTTGCGCACGAACTGTCAAAACCCATGGCACGTGAGAGTTCCGAATTGCTCGTCACCACCGATTCGCTTGGCAAGCGTTATCGACGAGTCCATGCCTTATCCGACTGTACGTTGACGGTCGCGCGCGGAGAGGTGTTCGGCTTACTTGGTCCCAATGGCGCCGGAAAGACGACGCTGATCCGGTTGCTGTTGGGTTACCTGAAGCCGACGTCGGGGCGAGCGAGTGTGGATGGGCTGGACGCCTATGCTGAGTCTGTGGCAGTGCGTCGTCGGGTGGCGTACCTGCCCGGCGAAGCGCGGTTGTTTCGTCACATGCGAGGCAAGGAAACGCTACGGTTCTTTGCCGAAGTGCGCGCTGAGGGTGACTTTCAACGCTCATTGGCGTTGGCTGAGCGATTCGAATTGGACCTGTCACGCCGCGTCGCGTTCATGTCGACAGGGATGCGTCAAAAACTGGCCTTGGCAATCGTACTGGCTACTGACACACCGCTGCTGATCTTGGACGAACCGACCACGAACTTGGATCCGACCGTCCGCGGTGCCGTGATCGAAATCGTGGCCGAAGCCCGAGAACAGGGGCGAACGGTCATCTTCTCTTCGCACGTCTTGTCGGAGGTGGAGGAAGTGTGCGATCGCGTGGTGATCTTGCGTGACGGCCGACTAGTCCACACACAGGACATTTCCTCGCTACGTCGTTGCCATCGCATTCGCGCGGCGATCACGGGTGCCCTACCACGACCGCCCTCGAAACTGAAGGATCAACTGTCTGTCCGTAGCCCCGCGACGGGCCAGATCGAAATCGACACCTACGGCGAACTGGGCCCCCTCCTGGGCTGGCTGGCAACCCTTCCCTTGAATGAAATACGGATCGAGCCAATCGGGTTGCGCGCCGTCTACGATCGATTCCATTCGAGCGTCACGACTGTTGCGAACGCAGACGATCGGCGCGAGGCAGAGTCACCGACGCCTGACACCACGAGGAAACTGGCCGCTGCCAGAGGGCCGGCCGGAGAAGAATTGCCATGACCCGCGTGTTGCTCAAGAAATACGTACATGACGCAAAGTGGTTGCTGTTGGCGTGCGGCGGGACCATGTTTGCATTTTGCTGGATCCGAGTCTGGATCGTGAGCCGCCTGGACACCGGCCGTTTCAAGGCGATCCTGGATCTGTTGCCGGACGACTGGCAGCGGTTTACCCCGGTCGATTTCGATTGGTTAATCACCTACACGGGTCGGATCTCGCTCGCCTACGACGAACTGATCGTGGTGCTTTGTGTGTCCATTTGGTCGATTGCCCGGGGCTCCGACTGTGTCAGCGGAGAAATCGGCCGCGGCACGCTGGAGATGCTCATCGCCCAACCGCTCAGCCGGCTCAAGGTGATCGCGACCCATTCGTTAGTCACTGTCACTGGTGTTGTACTGCTGTCACTGGCCGCTTGGGGTGGTACCTGCGCGGGCATCTACAATACCAGCGTCACCGCAGAAACACTGCCGACATGGCAGTTGCCCATTCCGCTACCATGGATCGGTACGGAGATGCCGATTCCTTTTTCGACTCCCCAGGTCATCGTCGCGCCGATGTCCGAATTAGTGGACGTCCGAGTATTTCTGCCAGCCACAGTCAATCTGTTCGCGTTGGGTCTCATGGTCGCGGGATTCACGACCATGATGTCGTCATGGGACCGCTATCGCTGGCGGACGATCGGCATCGTCGTTGGCATCTACGTCTTTCAGATCATTGTCAAGGTGGTCGGACTTGCTGCCGACGAAGTCAACTGGATGCTATACCTATCGGCTTTCACGCCTTATGAACCGGAGGCATTCGTTCACATTGCCGACGCCACGCCCGAATTCGCCTGGAGCCTGGCGATCTACGATGCTGAAGGCATGTGGAAAACGTGGGGCCCGATGGCACATCATCTTGTGATGGCCACGGTCGGTATTGTGTCCTACCTGGCAGCTGCCGCGATTTTCATCCGCCGTGATTTGCCCGCGCCGATGTAATCGCCCGCCAATCGATCAATTTCGTGCGATAGCCGAATGGCAAAGTCCGCAAGCCTGCGCAGGGGCGGTGGCCGAGTAGGGGTGGCCGAGAAGGGGTCGGGAGTCGCCACCGTGGCACGGTCGGGAGACCGTGCCACAACAGAGTCGTGAAAAGACGTCGCGACTATCTTGCCCAAAACACCGCGCAAACTAAGCCGATCGCGTCAGCGAGGGAATCCACGTGTCTCCTCGCTGACGCGTCGCGTTAGTGAATGATCCGGACTAAGGCGCGCGAACTCGAGCTGTTTCTTTTCCACGGGAAATGAACCTCGCCCAAAAAAAACATGCTGCGCAAGAAACTTCAATGGGAAGCGGCACAGACCTGCGAACAAGACTTCACCTACCCAGCGGTGGCGGACAAGCGTCAATCCGACGCGAAGCCCTCGTCGCATGGCAAACCGTCGCCGCAGTCTTCCGCCTCGATAAGGACTCAGCTGAGCCACATCGCGTGTTGCCAAGTACCGATGCACGACCCCCGCGGCAAGCGCGGATTGGCGCATACAAGGATCCAAGCCGCCAGCCGTCAACGGCGAAACCGCGCCCGAAGCATCACCGACGAGCAGCCCACGCGAATTCACGATGTTTGGCAAGACGCCGCCAACTGGAATCCGACCACCACGTTGTTCGACGAGCCGACCCTGATCCAGCGCCATGAGGGTCTCGGCTTCCCGGCGGAATTTGGCCAGCGCATCGTGCGGCGAGAATCGACGTGCGTAGCCCCCAACTCCCACATGAACCTCGCCGCCATCATGTGCGATCCAGGCGATATACCCCGGCGCCAATTGCGGATCGATGAAACAGTGCAGGCACGGCGGGCCAAGCAGTGGAATGTCCTCGTAAACCTCCTCCACTCCGACAATCCACTCGTGGTTCTCGTCCAAGCCAAGCTGCCGCGCGACGCGCGAGTTTGCGCCATCAGCTCCCATGACAAAGCGAGCCAGGAGTGACGTCCGGCCCGTCGGACTGTCCAGTTCGACGTGCGATCCATCCCCCGTGGGCTCGGACGAAACAAACGTAGTGTTCCCGCGCCAATCAACCTTGGCCGCAAGCGCCTCTTCCAACATCCGACGATACAAAGGCCCCATGCGACCGACACGAAACTCTTCATGTGGACTGGTCAACATCATTGAGCGGCGACCGGGCGAATACAGCTGAACGTGGCTCACCGGCGGCCCTAAACACTCCGGTGGCAACCAGAAATCTTCCAGTGTCCTCCGCACGAAAATGCCCGTCGTATGAACTGCCTCGTCGAGCCGCGACTTGCGGTCGACTAAGACAACCTTGTGGCCCCTTCGCGCAAGAAGACGTGAAGCCTGCAATCCGGCCAGCCCGGCACCGACGATCAACACATCTGTTCGTTCCATAATCGACCTCCGTCTGACAGGAGACTATCGATTGTCGCAAAAATCGTCAATCGACGTTGGTCAGTAGCAGGAACCTACTTCTGCTTTTGAATTTGCAGTTGTCGGCAAGCAATGTGGAAGCCAATCCCAGGAAGGACCGTTAAACCAGCTGGACGGAATGCGGTTTGTCCTTTATCAGGCGATCACGTTTCCTTGATCAAAGGCCAGGATTAACATCGTGTTGCTTCTTCACCGACCCAGCGAAGCCGAGATCATCCAGCACCTGCTGGCCCAGCAAGACGCACCATTTTCCTATCTGGACGTGGGCGCGTCGAATCGAGAATTGCCCACTGGGTTTAACGTCGATCATCACCGAGCATCGGCCTCGGTCGGTGTGGCATTCGCGTTGAAAGTCACGACCAGATCCACGCCACCGCTGCCGCCTGTCGCCGTACCGATCGGGGTACCGCCGTAGGTAATATTCAGACCATCGAATCCGATTTGGCCCGCTGCCACGCCCTGATTGCGAATCGAAAGTGAATCCTCGGCTGCGTCACCTCCGGCGGCGATGATGACTCGTAAACTGCCGGTGTTAAAGTCCGGCGAATCAACATCGCCGACGATCGAGTTGTCGCCCTGTTCGACTAGCCGCGCTCCGTCCCCTTCGTTGTAGGCAAGATTGTCGCCCGTCAGGTTGGCGATAGTGGGCGGGTTGCTGGTACTGACGGAGACCGTGGCATCGTAATTGGCACTCACGTCATCGCCGTCGTCAACCGTAAAACGGACGGTCCGCGCCCCGGCGGTGGGCGCTAATGTGTCGGTGTTTTCGTAGGTAATGTTCTTGACCAGCGCCGTAACCGCGGTAGGTGTGGCGTTGCTATTGAGGCTGATCACCAGGTCCACGCCCCCGCTACCCCCGCCGGCCGTGCCGATCAGGACGCCGCTGAACGTCACGTTGCTTCCGGCAAAGCCGATCTGTCCTGGCGCGACACCCTCATCACGGACCGACAGCACATCTTCGGCCACATCTTCCCCGGCTGCGATCGCGACGGTCAAATTGCCGGTATCAAAATTGGCCGAATCGATGTCCGCTGCGAGGACATCATTTCCCTGCTCGATCACCAGCGATCCAGATCCCGAGACGTACGCCAGGCTGTCCGATGTCAGGTCGGTGATGATTACCGTGTCGTTGACGGCATTGACGGTAATGGCGATCGTGTCGTCGTCGGACAGCGGCCCGCCCGATCCGGTGTTGCCCTGATCGTCGGTAATGATCTGCAGGCTGGCCGCGCCGTTGAAGTCCGGTGTGGGATCAAACGTCAGTCCG
>JASLPZ010000316.1:0-8287 GCA_030744725.1 Pirellulaceae bacterium | reverse complement strand
AAACAAAACCCGAACGATCGCCCAGCTCAAGCAATACTAACTTTGGCGCAGCCTAGAGCTTTCCTGCATGCAGCGAATCGTGTATTTTTAACACAAGTGAATGCGAAAAATAGTTTACATCAAGCGTAACACATACTTCAGGGAGACCCAATGTCGGTAGTCTTGACGGAGAAAGCCGCCAACGAAGTCAAACGGTACCAGGAAGAGAACAAGATCGAAGGCGAATTGTTCCTCCGCGTTGGTGCTGTGGCTGGTGGTTGCAGCGGCTACAGTTATAAACTCGAATTCGACCAGGAATTCAACAAAGCGCAGGACGATCAGTACGACTTTCACGGCATCAAGCTTGTGGTCGACAAGAAGAGTTCCTTGTTGCTTGATGGCACGACCATAGACTGGTACGAGGGCCTCGATGCCCGCGGTTTCAAGTTCGACAACCCCAACGTGACCAAGAGCTGCGGTTGTGGCAGTTCATTCCAGGTCTGAATTGGACGACTGGCGGAATTCAGTAAGCGCCACGGTTGCTCTGGCACCGCGGTGCTTTTTTGCTTCTTGTCTGCAGCAGCGGCGCCCGTTCAGAGACCTTTTCACGTGTCGTGATGGTGGGGTGATTCACGCAGACGCGAATCAGCCCTAGAATCATTACCGCTGAATCGCGTTGGCCAGAAAGGGGGTCGGGAGTCTTTTTCGGGCAACGATTTACGATAGGCAGAAACCGATGGCCGAAAAACACTCCCGACCCCCTTTTCACGCGTATTGCTGCGGCCGTCACTTGGCGGTGTCCGTTTGAGGCGTCCATTCGAACCGGCGCCTATTTGAATCGAAAGGGAAACTGTTGGCAGACCCGCAAAAAGTCCACATCGTCGGGATTGGCGACGACGGCGTCGATGGTCTGACTGACGCATCGAGACAGCTCATCGCCCAAGCAGACCTTTTGTTGGGCGACGAAGAACTGCTGACGTCAGTTGAAAATGAGACGGCCGATCGGATTGAAGTCGGAACCGATCTCGATCGGCTGGTCCAACTGATCGCCGACGACACGCAACGCCGGATTCTGATCCTGGCAACGGGCGACCCACTGTTCTACGGCACCGCGAGATTCCTCTGTGACCGCTTGGGCAAGGACCGATTCGAGGTGGTACCCCATGTCAGCAGCATGCAATTGGCGTTTGCGCGCGTCAAGGAAAGCTGGGACGAAGCATACCTGACGAATCTGGCCAATCAACAACTTGATCGTGTCGTTGAACGCACGCGAACCGCCGAAAAGGTCGGACTCTTCACAACCGAGGAAGTGCCCCCCAGTGTGGTTGCCAGAGCCCTTCTGGATCGCCAAATCGACTACTTCCAAGCATATATCTGCGAGAACCTCGGCTCACCTGACGAGCGTGTGACGCACGCGGAATTGGCCGATATTGCCGAGCAGGAATTTGCAGCCTTAAACGTCATGGTTCTGGTGCGAAACCCGAATGCCCCGGACCGGCCTGCAGCGATGGTTGGTCGACGTCTGTTTGGCAACCCTGACGAGGCATTCTTACAGTCCAAACCGAAACGCGGCTTGCTGACGCCCAGCGAAGTTCGAGTTATGGCGATCGCCGAATTGGATATTGGCCCCAACAGTGTCGTATGGGATGTGGGGGCCGGCAGCGGTTCGGTGGCCATTGAAGCGGCTCAATTGGCCAGCGGCGGCACGGTCTTTGCCATTGAAATGGACCCCGACGACTACCAGCTAATTGCGGCCAACGCGGATCGGTTTGCCGTGACCAACCTGACTCCCGTCTTGGGCAAAGCACCTGAAGCGTGGGTCGGCTTGCCCGCGCCGGATGCGGTGTTCGTGGGAGGCACGGGGCGTGTCGTGACGAGTATCGTCGAATCGGCCTTTGCACCACTTCGCCCTGGCGGTCGCATCGTCGCCAATGTCTCCAGCCTGGAAAATGTGACAGCGGTTTTCGAGATCTTGCGAGAATTGTGTGGCGACGCCAACGTCTGCATGATCAATCTGGCGCGTGGCGTCCAACAACTCGAACGTCTGCGATTCGAATCGACGAATCCGTCGTTCTTGATCTCTGCGGTGAAGGGATCCTGAGAACTCATATGGAACGCAGCCTAACGGCCGCAACCATAGTAGCAGGCACACTCCGTGTGCCGTAGCGGTGGACGGCGCACTGAGTGTGCCTACTACAATCAAACACGCGTGCACGGCGCGCAGACGTGACCAAGAGAGACGCAAAGATCATGGCCGAAGCCGATTTTCCTCAACTAGATGTGATTGCCGTCGGCGCTCATCCCGATGACGTTGAAATTGCCTGTGGGGGCACATTGGCCAAGCTAGTGCAACAGGGTTTTTCTGTGGGCATCGTCGATCTCACCGATGGCGAACCAACACCTCATTCGCCGGGCCCGGAAGTACGTCTTGCCGAGGCTGAGCGTGCTGCGAAAGTACTCGGATGCCATCGCGTCACACTCGACCTGCCGAATCGCTGCTTGTTTGACAGCCACGAGGCTCGTCTGGCATTGGCTAAGGAATTCCGAAAGTATCGGCCGCGCGTCGTGATTGGCTTTGGCGACAAAACACCGCTGGCGTCGCCGGATCACTGGCAGGCCATGTTGATCACCGACGCGGCTGTGTTCTATTCTCGGCTGACCAAATGGGATGATCAGTTCGATGGTCTGCCTGTCCATCGAATCTCCAGGCAACTGTATTTTCGCTCAGCCTTTGAACCGACCACCTTGGAAGGATTTCCGGGCCATTTCACTGTCGATATTTCCGATACACTAGAGACCAAACTCAAATCGATCCGGTGTTACCAAACCCAATTTCCGCCTGCCAGGGAAGCCGTATTCGATCGCATACGGGGGGCGGCGATTCACTCGGGCGCGGCCGCCGGCTACAAGGCAGGTGAGGTTTTCGTGAGCACGAGACCGCTCGGAACGACAGAGCCAATGCGGTTGCTGTTTTCGGATGGTATGGTTTAGAACAGTATGGTCTCCAGTAGCTGACACAGTCTTGCCCCCTGATTTTCCCAGGAGTCTGAACGCTGATGTCGTGGATTCATCAGACAGTGGCCGATGGTTCTGGGGAGGACTCACTATTCCACCGCGGGCGCACCGTGCTGTGGCGACTGGCAAAGATGTCCTTAGCTTGTTATCTGGCGGTACTATTGATGATGATTTTTCTGGAAAATGCCCTGATCTTCCCCGCGCCGCGCTATCCGACAGGCAACTGGCAGCACGGTTTTGAGGATATCCATTTTCAGTCAGCTGATGGCACCAAATTGCATGGCCTGCTCTTGGAACATGAGAACCCTGACGTCCACATTCTGTTTTGCCATGGCAACGGCGAGCATGTCGCCTACACGTGTGATCTTCTGGAGAGCTACCGTGACGACATGAACGCGACCGTATTTGCCTTTGACTACCGAGGCTACGGCCGTAGTGAAGGGAAACCACATGAACAAGGCGTCCTTGACGATGGCCAAGCGGCGCATCAGTGGCTGGCGAAACGTGTTGGGATTCAACACGACGAGATCGTCTTGATCGGACGGTCGCTAGGTGGTGCCGTCGCCGTCGATCTGGCGACGACAAACGGCGCGCGGGCGTTGGTCATTGAACGCTCGTTCTCAAAGATGCCCGACGTCGCAGCAAGGCTGTACCCGTTTCTTCCCATCCGTTTTCTGATGCGAACAAAGTTCGACTCCGTTTCAAAGATCGGGAGATTTCGCGGCCCGATCCTGCAAAGCCATGGCACAGAAGACTCCATCGTGCCGTACGACATTGCCCGAAAACTGTTTGACGCGGCCCCAATCGACAACAAACAGTTCTACGACGAAAAAGACATGGGGCACAACGACCCCTATACCGACGGCTACTGGTCGACTTTGCAGGCGTTCTTGCGAAATCTGGACGAGTAATCCGCGTCGCCGGCTACGAGTCCCAATTAGGGCAAGTTTCTCCGCCCCTTAGCGAGAGATGCACCCGCAGGAGAAGTGCAGCAATGCTATTTCGTTCTTCAATAAACGTTCACTCATCCCCAATTGTCCTGTTGGCATCAGTTGTCGCTACTGCCGCCGTCAGTCCATCGGCCACATTCGCCAAAGAGGCTAGCCATTCGGGTCCGGTGCGTCCCAACGTGGTGTTGATCGTAACCGACAATCACGGTGCTTGGACGTTGGGCTGCTACGGGAATCCAGATATCAAGACGCCGAACATAGATCGGATGGCCGCCGAGGGTGTGCGTTTCAAACGGGCATTTTCCAGCAACCCGGTCTGCTCGCCGACACGGGCGACGCTGCTCACCGGGCTAATGCCGTCGCAGCATGGTGTGCACAACTACCTTAATGCCCAATACAACACACTTGAGGAGTTCGACACGATACCCGACATCCTCAGCCAAGTGGGCTACACGTGCGGGATCGTGGGCAAATGGCACCTTGGACCGTTTGATCGGCCAGGCCAGGAGAGCTTCACCCATTGGGTCGTGAAACAGGGCGGACATACACCGTCATTCTACAAGACACTGGTGATCGACGACACGGGCAAGAAGCGGCGAATCGAGCCACACATCACGCCGTTCTGGACGGAGCACGCGGTTAACTTCATCGAGAAGAACAAGGACGGACCGTTCTTTCTCTACCTGGCCTACAATGGCCCGTATGGCCTGCACACTTGCATTCGTGGCGAGCCGAAGAACCGCCACGCCGCCACATATGCCGGCAACAAAATGATGTCGTACCCGCGCGAGCCGATGCACCCATGGCTCCGCACAAATCGCGAACATATCGGCAACGTCTCTTCCATGCGAAACTACGCGTCGCAGGTGAGCTTGGTCGATGACGGTGTAGGTGAAGTGTTGGCTGCCCTCAAGAGGTTCGGGCTCGACCAAAATACCCTGGTTGTCTTCACTGCGGATCAAGGGATGGCCGGCGGACACGGTGGATTCTGGGGTATGGGCGATCACACGCGACCGCGGACCATCTACGACTGGACGCTGCACATCCCGCTGATTGTTCGTCAACCCGGCAAGGTCGTGGCCGCAAGAACAGTCGATCATCTTGTGGCCAACTACGACATCCTGCCATCCATACTCAGCCACATCGGCTTGACGAACCAGATTCCCAGCAAGCCGCGCGGACCGGGACGAGATTTTTCGCCGACGCTACGTGGCGAGCAGATCGAATGGGAGGACGTAGTTCTTGGCGAGTACGGTGTGTCTCTCCGCATGATCCGCACCGACCGCTGGAAATACATCGAGCGAGCAGACGAGGGCCCTTGGCAGCTGCTCGACCTTGTGGCTGACCCCGCCGAGAAGATCAATCTGCACGGCAGTTCGGAAGCTGCCGAAATCCAGGCGATGTTGCAGCGACGGTTGCACCAGTTCTTCGCCACGTATTCCCTCCCACTATGGAACATGTGGAAACCGAACGGTACCAGCAAACACCTTCACACGAAAGAGCGGCCGCGATGACCGCTGGCAGAGATGAGGGCTCGGCGGCGCGATCGGCATTAGCAGGAACGCAACCGTTCACACGTCGGTGACGGGATTCTCTTAGGTCTCAATTTCTGAGAGCAAAAGCAAGAGTAAGAATCCGATGCGAAAACGCGGCAGTCGGCACGGTCAGACGGGGGCTGGCAGGCTGGTGTTCCAGATGTCGCGGTGCAACCGCCATAGGCTGTTTTCCCGTTTCCAGATGACGATGTACTTCCCTTCATCCAACAGCTGTTCCCCTTCGCCGCTCAGTCTGTAATTGCCTACCTCGATGGCCGTGTCCCCACAACCTTCCACCTCAATCGTATCTAGCTGTGCCGTCTTGATCCCACTATCAATGGCGACCTGCCAGAACTCCTGGATCGCCTCCTGGCCGGTGACCGCATCGTGATGCGCTGGCAGAAGCTGTCCATCGTTTGTATACAGAGTCGCTATCGCTTTCGCATCGCCACGAGCAAATGTCTGCATGAAGCCCTGGTCCGCGACCAGGATCGCATCCCGGAGGTTGGCCTCTGTATTCGCCATGAGCATCTCCTGTGTCACTTGTTCCCAACGGTGATTCTAACTCAGAGGAGGCGTTCCGCAATCCACTGCAAGCGCTCTCCGCCCGGCCGTCCGCAATAGTGGGCACGATTTATGACATCGACTGATAAGCCCCATGCCGTTCAATGAGGTGACGTAAGTCGAGTGGTGAAGCGGTCGGGAGTCTTTTTCGGCCATCGGCGTCTACCGATCATAAGCTCCGTATTTTCGCGCGGCAGCGACCAAGGCGTGCACGTTTTCGGAGGACGTTGCCGCAGGGATCGCACATCCCGCATTCAGGACAAACAATCCATGAGGTTTCCATAATGCGATCAAGTCGCGGCTTCTTTCATCCACCTCGTTGGACGTCGCTCGTGCGATGACGCCGCTGGGATCGATGTTGCCGAACAGAACGTGGTTCTTCCCAACGGTCATCTTGGCCGTCCGGGCGCAGGTCTTGAAATCCAGTTCAAACCCACAGAAACCGTTTCGCGACAGGTCATCGAGAATCGATGTGGTATCGCCACAGATGTGGATGACCGTAAAGATGCCTTCGGAGGCCAACTGCCGGACCAGTTTCTCCTGGTAGGGCCGAGCGAATTGCCGGAACATTTTCGGCGACAGGACGTCCGGTCCGGCAAGGCTGTCGCCGAGTGAGGTGAAATGGGCGCCTGCTTGCTTGACGGCACGGTGCGTGGCAAGGTGGCTTTCGTAGCACACCTCTAGCAGCCTCCCAATGGCCGGATTGTCCGGCTGTGTGGCCAGATCCACCATAAAATCCTCGATTCCGCGCACTAAGCAGGCAAGCGAGAACGCACCCTGGTCACAGTTGCCCCGGATGGCAACCTCTCCCCCCACCTCCTTGGCAATCAGCCGAATTCCGTCCAACAGTGCTGGAATCCGTCCGTCGGTCCGAGGGTCGAGCGGTTTCAAGTCACCCACCTGGCTCAAGCTTTCGATGGCCGATCTGACAATCCGGCCCGGCTCGCCCGGCGCACACTCGGCCCCCGCCCCCATCGCCTCGGCCAGCATCGTCGTGTCCAGGTCGATGAGAATGCAATCGTGTTGGTATTCTTCCAGCGCCGCCAGATGGGCCTTGGCAACGGCCTGCGGGTCGGTCCGGTATTGATTCAGCGAGACGCCGGCTTCCTTGGCTGCCAACAGAAAGTTGTGCAGACAGACTGGAACTCGATCCGGTATCTGCCGTGCCATCACCGCTCGAATTCTTTGCAGCGAGGTCATTGGTTTGCACTATTGAGTTAGCTCGATTCGTTGGCCGGATCGACTTGATTGCCGCATTGCGTCGATGATGACAGCCACACGGTAACCGTCCTCGAATGTGGCGAGGTAGGGGCTCATCTGCTTGCCGTTGACGACGGCATCAAGGAAGTGGAATTTCTCGATGATGTGACCGTGCTCCCAGCCGAGATTGTGCCCGTGCGGCCACCAGGGGCCAACCTCGGGATGCTCGGGATCCGTCACCGAGATCTCTGTAAAGCCCAGCAGTGAGCTGTCGTACGATCCCTCAATACATGCAAACAGGCTGTTGGGGTGTTCCAGGTCCCATTTGACCGAGCCTTTCGACCCATTGATTTCCCACGACAGAAAGTTCTTTCTGCCGGTGGCCACCACGGAGGATTCCATGACGCCGATGGCTCCGTTGTCAAACTCCAAGACGGCTGCCGTCCCTTCATCGGCGACTGCCGATTCACAACTGGCGGAAGGAACGGCCCGGTCTTCGTTGAAGGTGCGAACCAGCGCGGAAACGCTTCTGATTTCACCCACCAAGTATCGGCACTGGTCGATGGCATGACTGCCGAGCCCTTGTATTCCCCCCGAGTGCGGCCAGCCCGCATACCAGGTTTCATCTGCCGAGAGGGAAGGATCGTGGCCGGCCATCTGCAGGTAATTGACACGGACCTGATAAACCGTGCCGATTCTACCCTGGGCGATCAGGTCCTTCGCAAAGCGCACCGCCGGCATGAAGCGGTAATTGAATGTGCACATCGCCTTGCCCGATGATCGAGTGGCTGCATCCCGCATTCTCCGAGCGTCGTCGACGGAGACGGCCAGCGGCTTTTCGCAGATGACATGCTTGCCGCCCTTCAGCGCGGCGATGCACGGCTCGACATGCGCGGGATCGGGGCCACAGTTGTCGACCACGTCGATACGATCGTCGCTGACCAGCTGGTTCCAGTCGGTGCAATACTCCTCATAGCCAAACCTTGCCGCCTCGCGGCGGACGTTCTCCTCATTTCTGCCACAAAGCATCAACAGCCGCGGCAC
>JASLPZ010000315.1:0-8331 GCA_030744725.1 Pirellulaceae bacterium | reverse complement strand
CGTTGCGCTTTCGGTCGAGCTTGGCTTGTTCTTCGGCGATCTTGCGGGCCTCGATTATTTGATTCTTGCGATTGCGGGCAGTCTCATTAACAGTCGCTATACCGCCCGCTGACCCCATGACGCCACCGAACGTGTTCCCGTGCCTGAAACGTGGTGCTGTGACATCTGACATGCTCTCCAGTTCTTCGCGCAACCGTGCAACCTTGTCCGGGTCAAAGGCGTCTGCTGTTGCTGCGCGGATTTCGTCGACGGCTGCTCTCGTTTCGCGTAGACGCATGGTCAGTTTTTCAACCGGTACGCGGGCACCATCGAACGACTTCGCGATGTGCTTGTCGGGAGTCAGCGCCTTCATGGCCCTCGAGGCGGAAACCAGAAGCCCAGTAAATGGATCAAATACGGTGACAAGCCGGGCAATCATGCGAGTCGCCTTTGCAATTTCCGGGATGAACGGCCTCAGCTCTGCTAAAAATTCCGACACCGCAAGCGCGGTTTCGGTGATCGCCGGTTCCAATTCAACGGCGAGTTGACGCCAGAACCCCTCTGCTGATTTCTTTGCGAGAGCAATCGCATCATTCATCCGCTCGATTTTCTCGCTGTCGATCTTGTTAGTGGACAAACCAATCTTGATCATCAGTTCTTCGATACCACCCAATCCACCGGCCATCGCATCAAACGTATTGATAAGCGCGCCAGCCTGACGACTACCAACCAATGCGCTCAAGAGATCGAGTTGCTCCGCACGCGTGCCAACCGACTGCAGCGCCCGGCCGATATCCTCCATCGACGTGATGACGCTTTGAGCATTCAGTTCGTCAACATTCAGCCGCAGTCTTCGGAACGCGTCCGCAGCCTCACCAGTGCCGCGTGTGGCGTCACCAATGGAGATCGATAGCCGCTCCATGGCTGTGCCAATCTTGTCGGCATCGGCACCGCTGAACTCTGCAAGCAACGACACGGCTTCGAGCCGTCCGACTTCCACTCCGAGCGCCCTGGCACGCTTCAGCAGTCCGTCGAATGCTGATGAGGCCTCGAATATCGAGGTCAGTAGCTTTTGCGTCACTTTGACTATGAGGCCGATGGCCGCAGCTGTCGCCGTCGCCGCAACAGCGATGCCCTTGAGTGATGACACAGCGCCGACCTTGAAGCCGCGCATCTCGCCCTTGGCCGCCCTCATGCCCTTGCGCACACCTTCAGAGCTGGCAGTGACTTTGATGTTCAATGTCGAGATTGTTTTTCTACCCATGTCGCACCTTTCAATCCTTTGTCAAATAACCAAAACGCCACGCCGGTTGTAAACCGAAGTCGGCGCGCTCTTCGCGTGGTAGATTGCCTCGGAAAAAGCCATGATGACAGCCACCATTGCGTCGATTTTCTTCCATCGTTGTCGGTTGCCCTTATCCAGCATCCGCCTGCCTTTGGGATCGTAGTTGTACTGACAGTTGCCAGCCTGAAAGTTCAGAACAGGGCAGTTGCCGTGATCGATCCTGCCTTCGGTCAAAGCGTTCTCGAAGGCGATCAGCGGTTCGTTGTAACGCAGGTGCGTCTGGTAGAAATTGAAGACCGGAACGCCATGCGTGTTGTACAAATCGAGCGCCAATTCCTTGGCATAGGAATCGTCGTAAGGCACCGACTTGACGTCGTACGTTTCACGCAGCTCAAGCACGTCCTGCCTGAGTTCGGCAACGTCCAGAACTTCGTCAGTCTGGAAGCCCAGCAACCCGTCGCGGATCCACAACGAGTAAGGCGGCTCGCTGTATTTAACCGTGACGTTGGCACCCTTACAGCAATACGGCTTCGACTTGATCTTGTATCGCCATTTCTTTGCGCCGTTGCTGTCGGTGAACTGCTGCGGGAACACTGCCGCCCACGCCGCCCAGTCGTTGGTTCGTCCGATGTCGAACGAGACGAAACACAGATCGCCCGGTTTCGGTTCGGGGAATGATTGATTGCCGCGATTCCAGAGATGCGACGGGTAAGCCTGCTCGAATGATCCCACCCGTCGATTGGTGTTGTATCGGATAAACGAATTAAGGGCTGACGGTTTTTGTCTTGCTTCGTTTGCCTGTGCCTGGAGATATTTCCTCTTGCATGATATGTCGATGTTCGGGTTTGCCTTCGGCCACACGGCCTCGTCCAGCGGGTCGTCGTCCTCATCGATGGTGCGGATGAACGCGAACACGCTATCGTCGATGACCTGTCCACGCGCCCCGGCCTCGACAACACGACAAGCGAACTCGTGTTCCTCTTCCCAGATTTCAGAATCATCATCGCCGGCCGTAGTGATGATCCATTCGAGCGGTTGTCGTCGCGATGCGCCGCCCGTCGACAGTTTCTCGTTCAGTTGTCTGTGTTTCCGTTGCCACTCGTGGATTTCGTCTTTAATCACAAACGACGGATTCAACCCGTCTTGAGTCGTTGAATCCGAACCGAGTGGTGTGAACACCGAACCAGTCTGCGGACCGCCTGTATCCGGGTGACTTCGTTGGCCGTGCCGATGACATTCCGCTTTGCAGCGATGGTGTTGATACTTCGCGGAATCGGTGAGGCTCCAGCTTTGATACCGTCGCGTCCCGCCCCAGCATCGCCGTTAAAGACTTGCACGTTGCCCGATAGTCCGCAAACGTACGGGCCGCCAAGTCGTTACGTTTTACGCGATGTTCACACGATTCCAAGAAGTAGTTGCAGGCGTCCGAGACGGTGAAGCTTTTGGGGTCGAACGCAGCCGGATCAACACCGCTTTCTAACGCTTCCCGGGTTGATTCATACTGCTCGAGGGCAGCATCGTGGTCGTCCCAGCGTCCGAAGTAGTGAAGTTTGCCCCTGATCTTCTTGGCCCATTTTCCGCTGTTGTGCGGGTATAGGGGCGAGCCATCGGGCTTGGCAGGTTTGCGGAGGCGTTTCCGCGAAGTAGAATGCTTTCTTGGCATGGCGTCGTTCTCCCAAGTACGACGCTGTGCTTTTTGCGGGGGCTGGCGGTTACAACGCCACCCCCGTTTCCATACTACCGTTCGATTTGGTAGTACAACATGATACTACTTGAGGTAAAAACGTCAATAACCCCTAGAAAATAAGCGTGGAAGTGCTTGCACAACTGGTGTTGGCCTCGGTCTTCAAAACCGTCGGATCGTACGTTAACCGTGCGATCGGTGGGTTCGATTCCCATGCACTTCCGCCATTTTCTATCTGCACTCTGGGGACAGAACAGGGCAGGTAGCGGCGGTCAAACCCGGTTGTCTGGAAGGGATTCGGGGCAGTCTAGCGGCCACAGCTATTCAGTTAGCGCGACGATCGTCCGAGTATTGCTCGATGACATCGAGAAAGTTCTCGGAAATCCCGGTAGGCAATCGCCCTTGACTCCGAAAAACAACTGTCTGTCGCCCTTCGGCGCAGACTTCCATGTCGTCATTAAGCAGTTTGAATTCGATCTCGGCGCTTGTGCGCCGTGTCCTCACAAACTGCATCTGCACCACGACACAATCGTGTACCTGGATCTCTCGGATGAACTTGCACTCTTCCCGTCGAGTGGTGAGCAACATCCCTTCTTCGAGGTCCCGTGAACTACCTGGCACACAATTCTGCATCCAATCTTCCCGTGCGGCCTCTTGAAGTTTGAAATGTGTCAGGGCGTACACATTCCCTCGCACGTTCGTATTTTCGCTGGTAATCGTCGTCCGGTATTCGTAGACCTTACCCATGTCTTGTTTTACCAATCGTCGTTACACCGTTTCCCGGCGATTAACGAATCAGACAGCGTGTGCGTTCGCTTGCAATCTCGCCAAAGTACGAATCCTCATCGAGGCTTCGTTACTCTCAAGCTGAGAGCCGGCATTAGTTATAGTCAATCCGTGTCAGCCAGATCAAGAACTTGGATGCGTCTACTGAGCGCGTGGCCATCTGTGCGGACATCACCTGAGGCTTAGATGGATCCAAGATCTTAATGGCTGGCGCACGATGTCATCTTTGGATCACTACGATGCGCTGTCGTGGCTGGCACAAGATCCTGGAGCAAGGGCCGAGCAAGCTCCACCATCTGCGGATCTTCCGTGTCATCCCGACGATATTCGACTAAGTCGTCGATCGTCACGATCGGCAAGCTGAATTCGTCTGCCAACTGCGTCAACTCGGCCAAGTCGGCCATGTGGCGACCATCTCGGCTGCAGATCTCACAGAGGACGCCGGAGGGCAATAGACCCGCCATTGTTGTCAGGTCAATCGCCGCTTCTGTGTGTCCTTGACGCTGGAGCACACCTCCGTCCTGGGCAATCAGAGGAAACATGTGACCGGGACGCATGAAGTCATCCGAACGGTTGGACGGGTCCACGATCGATCGGATCGTCAGAGCACGATCGACGGGGCTAATCCCGGTTGTACAGCCTCGAAAATCAACGGGCATGGCGAAACGGGGTACGTCCAATTCATGAGATACAACCAGTGGTTGGACATCGATTCGCTCGGCCGTCGAGAGTGTGATGGCCTGACAAAGGTGCCCTCGCCCGTGCGTAACCATGAAATGGACCGTCTCGGGCGTGATCAGTTCGGCAGCCGCAACAAAGTCGCCTTCATTCTCTCGATCCAAGGCATCAAGTACGATCACTACGCCGCCGCGAGCGATTGTTTCGACGGCAGCTACAACCGTTGAAAAATGGGATTCCATTTGTGCAAACCTCATAGATGTTCGTTCCGAATTCTTGTTCTTGCCCCGTCCACGACGGAATACACTTTCCAAGGTTAGCTTTTTGTTCGTGTCAGAGCCGACACAGAGTATTGATTAGTTCCGCCTAGGAGGTGCGTATTTGCATTGTCTTGTGCGTGACGTAGGCTCCTGTAGCGTGAGGCTTTGCGCAATTCCGACGGATTTCACATTTGTTGCCGTTCGCGCGATTCATATCGATCATGCGGTCGGGCATTTGTGTCTGCATCTTGTGCAGCAGGGGACTTCTTGTGGAACTGACACCGGTAGAAGATTGGTCTCAATCCACTCTCGCGGCGCGTCATCTGTACGGCTCGACCGAAGCGACATCCTCTTTGTCGGCATTGATCGCGCCGGAGCGGATACTCGCGCGGGAACTCGACGAGTCGCCCAGCGCTGTTGGCTCTCGCTTTCAGATCAGCGAAAATCGAGTAGAGCAGGAAGCTGAGCTCTTGCGGCAGAAGGAACTGTCGAGCGACTTGGCATCGTGGGTCGATAGCTACGCGCAGGCGGGGGGAAACCGCACACCGTATCTTTGGACATGGTGCCGTCAGGGTGCCGAGGTGACCACGTTGCCTTGTGTTTCGGTATCCTGGTACGACGAGCTTTGTGACACCAAAGTCATCGGTATGATGTTTGATGCGCTGCTCGACGACATCGCTGATCAAGGAGGGAACGCTGAGCTGTTGGAACAGCTAGTTGGTCTGACCTTATCGGACAATCCATCGGACTGGCGAGTCTTCACGAACGAAGAAGAGAAATACGCCACGTTTTCCAAATCGGTGCGGGACGAGGTGCAACGTCGTGTTGAACGTTTTCCACGGTACGACGAGTTCGGGGACCTGCTTCGCTACGACTACCTCCAATTAATGAACACAATGCGCTACGTGTGATTGCATTCTCAATGGTAGAAGGTGGGTGTCCTTTTTCGGTGAGTTCTCAAGTCGTGGTTCTACGACTGCAGATACTCGCTATGCGGTAGAATCGCAGCGTCACTTTGACCGTTCCGTAATCGGAAGACTTTGGATCGTCCCGATTCCATTTGAGTCAAACATGACTCGGGGCACTCGCAACAGATGCTCCTGGCTCATCGTTCTCGAGCACGTTGCTCCGATCGGAAACTTGATGAGCGACTGCGACAAAGCCCGTTTGTCCTACGGGTTCCCGCAACATCAACAACGCCACCCACGAGTTACCCAGGCTTAGGCGCAATCCTTCCGCAGGTGGGGTTGGCTGGCTCGCGCCTCTTTGTAACACCAGCCTTCCACTTTCCCTGACTGGCACTAGTTACTTTCGCACTGCAGCACACTAGTCCCTCAGTTGCGCTCATGCGGCAGCTTTGTGTGTGGGCATGGCGATGGTCTTCAGCTCATCCATTCGAGTTGGTTCAGCTGGGGGGCGTCGTGCCGTATCAGCGTTGAAACGATTAGCCGTTCTGCCGCATCAATTGACATTGACGATTGGAGGGATAATTACAATTGCGCTGGCAAGAACGAAAATGCCAGCTATAGTCATTAGTAGAGCTGGGGCATAGTTCGCTCGGTCGATTCAACTCCTAGGGCAGGTTCACGATAATGGGACCTCTGCGTACCGATCCCCATTCCGGGACGTCAGAAACTCTACTCGAACGGTCGCCACTGATTTCTGGGGTTGCGACTTACCTGCCCTCTTGCCTCGTCCAATGCAGGCTGAGAAACCGCTCTGCACCTGCGGTCATGGCGGAGCACATCCAGGGCGCACTTCTGTTTGCTGATATTTCCGGGTTCACTGCTCTTTCCGAGCGACTCGCTGAACATGACAAGGAGGGTGCAGAAGAACTCACTTTTCTTCTCAACGACTACTTCGAAGTCATGGTCGATATTGTGACCGAATTCGGTGGCGATATTCTGCAATTCGGCGGCGACTCTCTATTGGTGGCCTTCGGGGCTGCGAGGGTGGCCACCAGCGCTGACGGAAATTCCGTTGTCCAGCAGCCGATCGAGACGCACTTCGCCGCTGCATCGAGCGTGCTGAATGCGGTTCGTTGCGGGCTGCGTATGCAGAGCGCAATGAAACGCTTTGAGCAACTCGACACTTCGGTAGGTAGTTTTCACTTAAGTATGAGCATCGGTGTTCATCAAGGAACAATACTGTTGGCCAGCGCAGGTTTCTGGGCGGGCCATTTGCAGCAGGTGTTTATGGGAACGACGCTCAACCGGCTGGCCGAAGTCGAAGCAATGGCCAAGCCGAGTGAAGTTCTGATTACGCCTGAAGCAAGGCGAGCATTGGGAGATCGCGTGCGGTTTGGTCCAACGCGCGCAAACTGCTTTCCGGTCACCGCGCTAAGCGTCGCTGACGAAATCCCACCTACTGGTAACGGCCGCCAGCGAAACGCGTTGCGGGCACTCGAACAGGTCGAATCGGCGGCAGCACTGGAGATGCTACGGCCGTATTTAATTCCCACGGTTTACCGCAGAATCGTTGATGATCCCACTGGACATGGCAACGAAGCCGAACATCGGTTTATCGCGACGATGTTCATTCGTTTCGATGGCATGAGCGAAGCCATGCGGGAGTTTGGAGGGGACGACTTGACGAGTTTTGTCGGATTCCTCGACACCTATCTAGCGGCCATGACACAGATCATCATCCGCCATGGAGGGACCTTAGCTCGTGTCAGCGCGGACCAGCGGGGAGACAAGCTGCTCGTGTTGTTTGGGGCGCCAGTTGCTGTCGAGTATCCCGAGCAGCGCGCCCTGCGTTGCGCGCTGGAGATGAATACCCGACTGCGGGAACTGAATACAGAATCTCGCGTCCGGCTTCAGCAGCGGATTGGCATCACATCAGGCAACGCGTTCTGTGGGAACGCGGGGTCAGATCTGCGGCGGGAATATACGGTGATCGGGGATCAGGTCAATACGGCCGCCGGGCTGATGGGGACTGCGGAGGCCTCGCAAATCCTGGTCGGCCGAAACGTCCGACAGAAAACGCGCGCGTCCTTCCGCTTCAAGAGCCGAGGTGCGATTAGGCTTAAGGGAAAGAAACAGGCGTTGGAGGTGTACCAGGTTCTATCACTGCGTGAGCGATGGGAACCGAAGCCCGACAAACGCCGCACACTGGTGGGCCGGGCAACCGAATTCGAGCACTTTCGCCAGGTCGCCCACGCGGTGTTGGACGGACAGGGACAGCTGCTCATCATCCGCGGAGAGGCCGGCGTCGGAAAATCCCTGCTCACCAGTGCGTTCGTGGAACACTGCCGAGAGCTCGGCATGCGGGGTTTGTGGGGGCACTGTCAGGCGTATGGGAATTCCATCCCCTACCTCCTTTGGTCTGAGGTCCTCCGCGACCTTGCCAACATTCGACGGCGAGATTCCGCTGACGTGTGTCAGCAAAAGCTGGAGGCAAGACTTGCCGAAGCCGACTCCGAGCTCGCTGGGTGGAGTCCTTTACTCGGAACTGTTATCGGCGTGCCAATTCCCGACAACCAACGGACGGCTTCACTAGCTCCGCGACAACGAAAAGAAAAGATCTTCGCCGTCTGTCTCGAGCTGCTGCGTACATGGGCTCGTACGGGTCCGGTTTTCCTTGTGCTGGAGGACATCCACTGGATCGATCCGCTCTCCCGAGAATTGCTCGTATACCTATTGTCCCGTTTGGATCAG
>JASLPZ010000314.1:0-8342 GCA_030744725.1 Pirellulaceae bacterium | reverse complement strand
CCCAAGTGAGGCCCTTCTTGTGAAGAGCAATTCAAGCTACTGCCACCAGCAACCTTACGTCGATTAAGTGCCATTCACGTCTGACCCTATTTGCTGACGCCCTTCTTAGTGTGCTCGTACAGCGTTTCTCCAAATTCGTCATGGAAGACGAACGTCAATTGCGCCGGAACGTCGCCGTCGGCCGGCGCTGTTCTAACCAATAGGAACCCAGCCGAGCGCTCTTTCTGCGCGTACACCTGCTGGATCAGCCCTTCGGGGTCCGTCGACTGAGGATCGCCCGGTTTGCGGCCGAGCCGCGAATTGGCATCAACCAAAGCACCGCAGGAAAACTCCTCGATGCCTTTGGGGTGAATTGAATGGTACTGCCAGTGCCGGTCGCCACAAACAAGATAGAAATTCTGTTTGGCGACACCCGAGTCGTTTAACCAATCAAAAAACTCGTCGCGCTCATGTTGAAAGCCGCCGATGTTGGTGTGGTTGTCGAACTTGCGTCGATCGTCAGGGCCAATCATCGGATTCGGCGAAATCAGAATCTTGAACGTCGCATCACTCTCTTGGAGAGTCTGCCGGAGCCACGCTTTTTGCTCCACACCCCAGATCGACTTGCCCGGTCCGTCTGGCATGGCATTGTCGCTACGATACACTCGATTCTCAACAAGCCAGATCTGCAGGTCGCGATTAACGCGATGCGTGCGATACGTCTTCGCGCTGGCGTCGTTAACGGACGCATAAGGAAGCTGTTCCAGCATCAAGCGCCGCGCGACTTCTGGCGAAGGGTCGTAGTCGCCCGAATTGTCGCCGTCGTCGATGCGATAGTCGTGATCATCAATCTCCCAATAGGTTGGGACCGACGCGAACAAATCGACATAACGCGGCTGCACAAACTGCTCGTGCCATTTTTGTCGCAGCTCGCGCACGGTCTCGGCACGAGGATCCTTCGGCGTGTCGTAGTAGACGTTGTCGCCCGTGCCCACAAAAAAGTCGGGCCGGAGTTTCAAGATCGTTGCCAACGCCGGGTAGCCGAGGTGCTTGTCCGGACCGTCGTAGGGTCTGGGCAACACGGTGTTGTTGTGGAGCAAGTGAGTCGCAGGATCGATACGCCCGTCGCCGTGAAATTTTCCATAGTTCATTCCTGTGACAACGACGAATTGAACGGGATCGGCGCGGGTTGGTCCGGGCAAGGTCTTGAACGTGGCACGCGGGCCGGGTTGTAGCTCGTTGGCATCCGTACCAATTCGCGTCTGACAAGTGTAGACCGTGCCCGGCGTAAGGTCGGCAAGCTTGGCCCGCGCAATAAAGTCGCGGTCAGAAGACGCTGCGATGATTTGCGTCGGCGGCGTGGTTGCAGGAGCGCGTTCTTCGTCGCGGGTCACCGTCAACACAAATTCGACAACTCCAGCAACGCCTTCCACATCGCCATCGACCAATTTGTCAGACTTCGTTAGCCGCACTTGCACGAGTGCCTGATTGGGAGTCACCTCGCCCACCATGATACCCATCCCTGCCAAAGGCTTCGCAGCTTCCGGCGGCACGCCGACACTGGATTCCGTGCCCACCGCGGGTTGCTTCGGCGAGCTTCCGGTCGGTGTCGATGAGTCATTCGAGTTGCAACCAAGCAGGCAAAGACAAAGAACAATGGTGCTCAATGAGAGTCGATTCAAAGGAAGTCTCCTCGCGTTTGGTAATTGATAATCCGCCGTTCCTACTTGCTCAAATGCTTCGACCAGCCGACGGGTTGCGACCAGGCCTGTTGTCGCTGATCTTTGAACGATGGATCCGTGGCAGGCCGACTGGATGTGACCACCGCTCGAACGTAAAGCTCGTGGCCAGTCAACTTGTATTTGGCCATCGCACCCTTGACCGTCTTCAGCGTACGGCCGACATCGGCCGAGTATTTGCGTGTGGCCACTATTGCTTTGCCGTCATCGCCGACGCGTTCTTTAGAACTCCGATCATAGTCGATCAACGTGCCGATGAAGTCCGTTCGATATTCAACGTCCGGTTCGGCATCAATCTCGACGGTCAGTGTCTGGTCGGTCTCATTGAATCGGACATCGCGTAGCGTCACTCCGCTGGATGCGTAAAAATCGCCAGCGTTGATTGCACGCAGAAGATACTCGGGCGTCAAGTGGCGGCTTCGCACCATGATCCATCCGCGTCCGGGCCTGCTGCCGGGACGTCCGTGGTATTCGTGGCTGTCGTCCGTGCCGACGCCGTACAGCGGCGGTGCTTCGAGTTCGGCGACACGCAGCGTGTTGGCAATGTCCCACAACCGCTCGACACCGGGACGCACGGCGTTACCCAAGTGTTCGACACCCGGATGGCCGTTGTACACCTCGAAAAAACGCTCTTCGACGACGGCTGCCAGATCTTCGGCAGTCATTGCGAAACCGAAATTCGGATGATTGATGTGCAACAGGATCGGGCGACCCGTTCGTTCGGCCTGTTGTTGTACTGCTCGCAAGTTGTTGTTAACGGTCTCCTGAATCGTCTGTCCGCCCAACGGCGCGATCAGCGTCTTGATGTTGGTGGCGTTCATGTGCACGGGTTTTCCCAGCGCGCGATCCGTGATCTCTTCGCCTTGGATCATGATGAATTGTCCACGTTGTTCCATCAGCGCGCGGAACTCGTTCAGCGGCTTGAGACGTACTGCGTAGGTGGGCGTTTCTGCGTGGCCGCGCGTCTCGACCCAGTGTGAACCAAATCGTTTAAGATATTTCTCCAGAACCTGGTCGCCACCCCGTTTCTGAATCTGGCTGTACGGCATCCAACGCTCCCCTTCGCTCAAAACATTGTGGTCACTCAGAGCCAGAAAGTTATAGTCGCGCGTGCGATACCATTCGGTAATCATCTCGGGAAAGTCGGTGCCGTCGCTCCAGAAAGTGTGCGTGTGAATATTGCCCTTCCACCAACGCAGCGGTGGTTGGGCGGGGATCACTTCGTCAGCGACGATCGTGCTGGCGGTTAGATTGAGCGCAAACAGCATCATCGCGGCCATCGCCGCAAGCATGATCTTTCGCGGGAATAAACGAATTGCCATGATCTAGGCTCCTGAGTTATCTGCAGTATCAACAATCAGACTCTAACATGCCGCAAAGTAGTTCGCCCGCATCATACGTCAACCATTCGTCGCGCCCTCATGATCCGGTAACCGGCCGCGCGGAATACGAGCAATAAAGCGGCCAAGAACCACGCCGCTAACGCGCTCCACAGGACCCAACCGAAACCGAATTGTCTGAGTTCGATGAACAGCCAGGACGAATTGCTCGAAGTCCCGCTCATCGTCCAACGCGACGTCACCCATGTCAGCAACAAACCAATCATCGGCGGCACGCTACTCAACATAAGGATGCGCAAGCGGTAATGACCTGACCCGAGCGCCGAAAACATGGTGACCCATGAGACAAGCGCCATTGCCAACGCTAACACAACGGCCCAAAACAGTTCCAGGGACTCCAGCAGTAGCCAATCGATGCCCTTGGCCAGCACCAGAACCGGGCCAGCGGCGGTCATCCAGAGAATAATGTGTTTGATGGAAAACTGAAATTGCTCGCGATCTGCCGCCCCGGCGCCATGATCGTCGTCGATTGGAGGCAAGATTCGATAGCCACGGAATCGCAATATCGAGCACAGACCCACAACCACCCCGCCTTGCAATGCCAGGATGATAGCCCAAATCTCCGATTCGTTTCGCCAGGGTGTCATTCCTGGAGCCCGGAGCATGATGATCACGAAGGACGAAATCAAAACGAAGAAGATGGGCATTCTCACGGGCCACGTCATGCGGCTCATCATCCCCCAGATAGTGAGCAATCCAATTTGCCCGGAGAGTAATGCAAACATCATGCATTGCGAGACGGTCCCGGGTCTGAAGAACATCGTCAACAGCGCGAGCGCGTCAACTAGCGCAATTGCCCAAACAAAAACGACGCACCTCAAAAACACGTTATCTATGAACCGTCCCGCACAAGCGGACAGCACGCCAACTTGTGCGACAAACAAGACCGGAAGAACGGTGCGACCTGCTGCGATGGACTTGCTCGCTTCAATGGCAAGTTGATCTGCCAAGACGATCATGATCGGTAGACCAACCGCCACGACCAGCAAGCGGGGCAAGCCAGCCAGGAAAGTACTCGTCGCAGCAGGTGCTCGTTGGGATGCCATTTAAAACGTGGTCGTGGGTGCTGTCGGACAGTGTCACGATACGCTGAAATCCGTCGTGAAGCGATGCCCCAACGAACCTTTCTCTGGCGGCCAGTTGGTAAAGAAGTCGTATTTGGAAGATCTGCTGGGCGCGACTGTTTCGCCTCCAGATTCTTTATAGCAGCCATTACGCTCGGTATGATAATTGCTCAAAAATGCGGCGAATTCGTCCTTCCCGTATTCTCTTGGGTAGAGGCAGGCGGCGTGCAACTCGCCTCCAGTCGAACTAAGATCAAGGGCCAAGCAGCTATTCGGACTGATCAGCAGTCCATCGTCCTTCATTTTGAATTCAGCTCTTTGCCAAAGGAGATCAGGATGTCGTCGTGGGTCGCTCATGTTCTGATTGTGCTTAGCATTGTTTGCATCGTCTCTCCATCTTTGCCGGCCCAGACAGCGGGCCAGGAATCCGTCAGGGACCAAAAATCCAGCGGGGCGCTCCAGACGATTGCCGAACGCAGTGAATTTAACGCCACGGCGCGCCACGCGGATGTTATCGAGTTTTGCCAGCAACTTGCCGCACGATCCAAGGTTGTTGAACTTGCGGAGCTTGGCAAGAGTTTTGAAGGGCGGTCGCTACCGCTTTTGATCATCGCGGATCCACCATTAAAGACCCCGGCCGAGGCGGCGAAGTCCAAAAAGCTTGTCGTTTTCGCGATGGGTAACATTCACGCAGGCGAAGTTTGCGGCAAGGAAGCTCTGTTGATGCTGGCTCGCGATTTGGTATCGGGAGGCAAGCAACCTCTGCTCAAGGACCTTATCGTCCTGTTCGCGCCGATTTACAACGCCGACGGCAACGAACGATTTGCGCCCGATCATCGGCCGGGCCAAATCGGCCCCGAGCAGATGGGCCAGCGGTCGAACGCGCAAGGGCTCGATCTGAACCGCGATCACATCAAGCTGGAAAGCCCGGAAGCCCGCGCGCTGGTCCGCTTGCTGAATCAGTGGAATCCTGCGATAGCGATTGACTGCCACACGACCAACGGTTCGTACCACCGATTCGCGTTGACGTACGATGGTCCTCGTCATCCCGCAACGCATTCGAAACTGCTGGAGTATGTGCGCGATGACTTCTTGCCGGAAGTCAGCCGCCGCTTGGAACGCGAGACTAAGTACAAGACATTTTTCTATGGCAACTTTGCAAAAGACTATACCGTCTGGGAGTCCTATCCGGCGGAGCCTCGGTTCAGCACGCACTACCTGGGGCTGCGAAACCAATTGGGCATCTTGTCCGAAGCGTACGCATACGCGACGTACCACGATCGCGTGATGGCGACGTACGGCTTCGTGCGGCACTGCCTGGCGATGGCGGCAGATCGGCGCGCACAGATCGAAGCGATACGAACGGAAGCGAGAAAGTCTGCCAATTCGGCCAACACAGACGAGCCACAGGAGATTGGGATTCGATTCGAACCCGCACCGTTGGCTGGCCGATTTTCGATTCCCGGTTTCGTAGAACGCGAAGAAAACGGTAAGAAACAACCAACCAACGAAGAAAAAGACTACGACGTCCAGTACTTTGGCCAGTCGCGGCCGACGCTCGCAGTTGTACGCCCGTTCGCCTATGCCCTGCCCGCGTCGTATCAAGCAGCCGTGGAGAACCTCCATCGCCATGGCGTTGCCATGCGGGTTTTGCGCGAGGACATCGAGGTGGACGCCGAGGTTTATCGCGTCAACTCGGTCAATCGTCAAGGAAAGGAGTTCCAGGGTCATAAGCTCGTTCAGGTCGAAGTCACAGCGCGGTTGGAATCGCGCCGTCTGGAGGCCGGTTCGATCATCGTCAATACAAGTCAACCGCTCAGCCCGCTGATCGTTACCTTGCTTGAGCCAGCGTCGCAGGACGGACTGACAACCTGGAATTTCTTTGATGCGGGCTTGACCGCCGACCACGACTTCCCGGTAACCAGAATCATGGTGGCTGCGCCGCTGCTGACGGCGACCTACTCTGCGCCAAAACAATCTGCTGCGAACAAGAAACCGATCACCTTTGAAACGCTTTACGGGCGCAATCGGCCGAACTTCAGTGGCCAGCCGGCTAGCGGTGTTCGTTGGCTGGACGACGGCGAACATTATGCGCAACGGAAGGAAGGTCGTGTGTACAAAGTGCACGCGGTCACGGGACGGAGCGAACTACTGTACGACCCCGCTACGATTACCAACGCATTGAAAAGTGAACTTAAAATCGACGCCCGCGCCGCACAGCGGCTGACTTCCAGGTTGCAACTGAACACCAGTCGATCTGCAGGACTTGTTCTGCACGCCAGCGACCTCTATCTCGTGACGTTGCAAGACGGATCGGTACAACGGCTGACCACAACGCCCGAGTCGGAAGAGCTGGCGAGTTTTAGTCCCGATGGTCAGCAAGTTGCCTTCATTCGCGGCGACGATCTCTTTGTCGTCAATCTCGAAACAAAGATCCAGCTGCGGCTGACCAGCGACGCCGGGCCCACACTTCGCAATGGAAAGGCCGATTGGGTCTATTTCGAAGAGATCTATGGTCGCAATTGGCAGGCCTACAAATGGAGCCCGGATTCGAAGCGACTGGCGTTTCAACAATTCGAAGATGCTGGCGTGGATCAATTCGAAATCGCCAATGATCTACCCAAACAGCAGCAGGTGGAATCAACACGTTATCCGCAGCCCGGGCGTCCCAATCCACGCGTGCGATTGGCCGTCGTCGCAGCCTCAGGCGGGCCGATATCCTGGATCGACGTGGATGACTATTCGCCCGACAATTTGCTCATTTCGCACTTCGGCTGGACACCGAATTCCCAGGCGGTGTTCTACTACGTCCAGGATCGTGCCCAACGCTGGCTGGACTTCAATCAGGTCGAACTGGCAAGCGGCACGCAGCGGACCTTGTTCCGAGACACGACCGAAGCCTGGGTCTCCAGCCCAGGCGATCCGCATTTCCTAAACGACGGATCGTTCCTGATCACCAGCGAACGGGATGGTTGGCAACATCTGTATCATTTTTCCGATGGAAAGCTACGCCAGGTGACTCAGGGCCAGTGGGAGATGCGCAGCCTGCATGTTGTCGATGAAGAGAGCCAGTCGATCTACTTCTCAGCGACGGCCGATTCACATCTCGCTTCGAATCTGTATCGGATCAAAATGGACGGCAGCCAGCTGACACGGTTGACCATGGCTGCAGGCGACCATCGTGTCTCCGTCAGCCCCAACGGAAAACAGTTTGTTGATTCGTGCAGCAGTCATCGCCATCCGACCAAGGTGACACTGTTTTCCAGTGAAGCAATGCGACTCCGGACGATCGACACGAACCCTGTGCCGGCGATTGACGACTTCGATTTCGCGCCGCTGGAGATGATCCAGATCAAGACACGCGACGGGTTCTTGCTCGAAGGGAGTTTGATCAAGCCCAAAGACTTCGACGAGAGCAAGAAATATCCTGTCTGGTTGATGACCTATGGCGGTCCGCACGCCCCGACGATCTCGGATTCCTGGCGCGGCGGTCGCACGTACGAACAGATGCTGGCACAGATGGGTGTCATCGCTTTTCGCGTTGATCCGCGCAGTGCCAGTGGTAAAGGAGCCTGTTCGACGTGGACGGCGTATCGTCAACTGGGCGTGCCTGAACTCAAGGATCTAGAAGATGCCGTCCAGTGGTTGTGCCAAAAACCGTATGTCGATTCCAGTCGGGTTGGAATGGCGGGCCACAGCTACGGGGGCTTCCTGACGGCGTACGCGCTAACACACAGCAAACACTTCGCGGCTGGAATCGCCGGCGCGCCCGTGACGGACTGGCGTAGCTACGACACCATTTACACCGAACGTTATATGGACACGCCGCAGGAAAACCCAGACGGATACAAAGCCACTTCCGTCGTCGACGCCGCCAAGAACTTGCATGGCCGGTTGCTCATTCTGCACGGCGGCCGTGACGACAACGTACATTTGGCTAATACGCTGCAGTTTGTGCAAGCGCTGCAGAACGCCAACAAACAGTTTGAACTGATGATCTATCCGCCCAACCGCCATGGGCTCTATGGGCGACACTATAGCGAACTGACGGTTGGATTTATTCGCAGGACGTTGTTAGATGACTCGTAACCGTTCACGGTAAAGAATTGGTACATCGTTAGTTTAGCAAAATTGCTACTGTTCGCGGATGGACAGTAGGG
>JASLPZ010000313.1:0-8359 GCA_030744725.1 Pirellulaceae bacterium | reverse complement strand
AGTGTGAAATGTCGAATTACGAGGGCACAGCAACACGCCGGGCAGCAACACAGACCAAGAAGCCGAACTGCTGCACGAAGGGTGAGATGGTCAATAGAAGTCGAGATTGTTGGGACGCGTGGAAAAACCACCGTTGAACGGGAATCGAAGCCCGCCATGACGTTCGGTCATCTGTGCACCGAACGCTTGCCACAAGGCCGCTGGGAAACTGCCTCTGGATGTCCAGGTCACGAGATGAAAGCGCCCCGCCGACAACTCCTCGGATCGATGGTATGCTAGAAATGATCGGGACGGGAAGTCACGCTGCTTGGGCCATGGCCGACCAATTGTCGAATGCCCGCTGATCCGTCACATTCCATTGACAATTTCGCTACAAATTCAGACCATTGCGTCGCAATCTTCTGCTCTGGCAAATGTGGAAGCGGCTGAAACTAATCCATGTCAAAATCGCGTTCGACCCATTCAAAACGGCCTTCACCAGCGCCGCCCTCGCCACGGTCATTTAGACCATTTGCCATCGCTTCAGGGATCTTGGTCTTCTTGATCGTTGGTGGCCTGGTGTTTGGTGACTGGTGGACCACACTGCCCGATGATGTGACGTCCAACTATGTCGGTCGACAGAGCTGCCTGCAATGTCACACCAAGCAGGCGCAGGATTGGTCTGGTTCCCATCACGACCTGGCGATGGACCTGGCAACGGACGAAACCGTCTTGGCTGATTTCGACAACGCGCAGCTTCGGCACCACGACATCGAATCGAAGATGTTTCGCCAGGGCGAAAAATTCATGGTCCACACCGAAGGCCCAGACGGGAAAATGGCTGACTTTCAAGTCAAGTACGTCTTTGGTGTCACTCCGCTCCAACAGTACATGGTGGAATTTGACCGGACCGAATCGATGCCTGCTACCGAAGTCGCGCGGCTACAGGTACTGCGGTTGTGCTGGGACACTCTGAACAAGAAGTGGTTCTATTTAGCTCCGCCCGATGTGGCCGAAAAGCTCAGTCCGGATGACGCCCTGCATTGGACTGGCGTGACGATGTGTTGGAACACAAGTTGTGCGGACTGCCATTCGACCAACTTGCAAAAGAACTTTGACGTTCGCACGGCTCGTTTTCACACGACATTTTCCGAAATCGACGTAAGCTGCGAAGCGTGCCACGGACCTGGCAGCGTGCATATTGAGCTGGCAAACAGCAAATCGTTGTTCTGGGACCGCAAGCGTGGTTATGGGCTCGCACAGCTCAAGGGCGAGAATCCGCAACCGCAGATTGACACTTGTGCAACGTGCCACTCTCGACGCCAGCGCAGTGTGCATCCAGGGTTTCGGCCTGGCGAAGACTTTTACGACCATCACGGAAATGCCCTGTTGACGTCCCTGCTTTACCACGCGGACGGGCAGATTCAAGACGAGGTCTACGTACACGGATCGTTTCTTCAGAGCAACATGTACCAGAAGGGCATTCGCTGCACAGACTGCCACGATCCGCATACCGCCAGACTCAAACACGAAGGAAACCAGGTTTGCACTTCCTGCCATCAGCACGCTGCCGGAAAATACGACACACCCGCCCACCATCGCCATAACGTTGGCTCGCCAGGCGCACAATGCGTTGAATGCCACATGCCCGCAACAACGTACATGGAGGTCGACCCTCGTCGTGATCATAGCCTGCGCGTGCCACGACCTGATTTGAGCGTTACGCTGGGAACACCGAACGCGTGCAGTGCGTGCCACCTGGAGCAGAGCGGCTTGCTCGAGGCGCAACGTGAAGAGCTGGGTGAATACGCCAAATGGCTGACAGCTGCCGAAACTGACGACGAAGTCAAACAGGCCCTCCAGCGCGTCGATCAGTGGAGCCGTGATCGTTTTGTCGAGTGGTACGGCGAGAAAAAGGACATAGAGACCCACTTTGCCAATGCGTTGACCAAAGCACGCGTTGGTGATCCTGTGGCAGTGGAACTCTTGAAACAAATTGCCGGGGACCGCAGAGTTTCAAACGTTGTCCGAGCAACCTGTCTGCTCGAACTGGGCCAATTCGGTGCGGAACACGCCAACGAACTTTCCATCAAACTGCTGCATGATTCCAATGCCCAGGTGCGCGCTACCGCGGTGGCAAATCTCCAGGGTTTGCCAGCCCGGAAGCTGACGGAATTGCTCACACCATTGTTGGCCGACCCAGTTCGGTTGGTTCGCACAGAGACTGCACGCGTCCTGGCTCGATTGCCACGAACCGAGCTACGTGGATCGCAGCGCAAAGCACTCCGTAAAGCGTTGACCGAACTCGAGGCGGGGTTCATGGTCAATAACGACCGTGCCGGATCGCACATGATGGTGGGCGTGCTGCGAGCCGACCAGGGCGACCCCGCAGAGGCACAACGCGCCTATGAGACGGCGCTCCGCATCGAACCATCGGTCGTCGGACCTCGCTCGAATCTGGCCGAATTACTCGATCGACGTGCCGACGAGCTACAGCAACAGGCCATGCAATTCGCCCAGGCCGGCAACCCGGCGGGCCGCGACCTGATCGTGAAATCTGCCGAAATTCGCCAACGCGTCACGACACTCCGCATGGAAGAGTTGGCATTGCTGAGACGCGATGTAGGACTTGTGCCAAACAATGGGCCGATTCACTATCGGTATGGCCTGCTACTATACCTGCTTGGCGACGAAAAGGAGGCCGTCGGAGAATTGGAAGAGGCGTGCCGCTTGACACCGAATTCACCGGACTTTGCCATGGCACTGGCCTTGCTTTATCAAAAGCACAAACGTTTCACCGAAGCGATCTCGCAAATGGAACGCGTGGTTGAGTTGCGACCCGAAGACACTTCCGCCAAGCAGTTGATAGGTGAACTGAATCAACAGCTGTTAAATAGCGGCGGCGTTGGGCCGCGGCCCCTCAACCAATAGCGTTGCCATTGCGCGGAGCGGTCACGGTAGGATTCGCCGGACACCGTCTTCCACCAACATCATGCAACGTTGTTCGGTGAACAGCATCTTGCTTTGGCAGCCACATGTCGTATGGGTCACTTCGCCACTGGTCCGCGTCCGATTGTGACATTCGGGACATTCCCAAACGCGAGACAGATCATACTTGAGCCGCTCTTTTGGCCCTTTCATGGCATTGCTCCTACAGTAGGTCAGTTCTTCAGTACCATAAGACGTCCTCTGAGCCTTTAGGCGACCACTGAGCTACTGAGCAGCATAATAGGGGTTTCTTCCAGCTGCGTGATCGGTCGTGTCGTAGATTGCGCCGACTTCAGGTACAGCCTGACGGATAGCCGTTTCGACGCCGTGTTTCAACGTTACGGCCGCCATTCCGCAGCCCTGGCAACCACCTCCCATTTTAATAAAAACGTCGTTCTTGCGAACATCAATCAACGTGACCACGCCACCGTGTCCGGCAACGGCTGGATTGACTTCGCTTTCCAACACTTCTTCGATTCGCCCACGCAACTCTTCCGTCGCGGGAATTGAACTGGCCAACTCGTCGCCTACGGCCGGTTCGCCCGATTGCATGTGTTCACGAATCTCGGCACCGATTAGTTTCCCAATGTCTTGCCATTCGAAGTTGCCAGCCTTATTGACCGTGATTTCATCGTGCGAAATCAAGACGGTCATTACGCCTTCGATGTCAAACAGACGTCGAGCCAAGGGAGAATCTTGTCCCTTCTCCCTGGTTCCGAAATAGAACGATCCGTCAGCATAGACTGGTCGATCAACGGTAAACTTGCACGAGGCCGTTGTGACGGGTGTGGCCAGAATGCGGATTTCTTCTTGGCTCATCTTCGTGATTCTCCAGGCAATTGATTTGGTGCAAGAATTATAACAGCTTAGCGACTTCTGGAAACGACAGGAGTTCAAAATCGCCGTCAACCAAGGGCTGCCTGAACTGTCGTGGCACCTGGCACGCCGGTTGTTGGTTTTCGTGCATTGAGCAGTTGTAGGCCGCGAACAAGCGAAGCGAAGTTCCGGCAATGTGTCAAAACAACTGGTTTCCACCGCTGGAACTGCGTCGCCGGCGCTCCTTGTTACCGGCCTGCGCGAAAACCAACAGGCTGCTACTCCACAGGAAATCCACAATAATAGGACACAGCCCACCACCACGCATCCTTGCAACGACATCGATGCCACTGATAATGGTGGTTACCCCAAGCTAATTCGAGGTTGTTTGATGCTTTGCCCCAACGCCAATATCGACTCGCGCAGAGCAGATCGGCAAACGACATCATGACAATCGACTGGGACGTGGCGCTTGGGATCGTCGATGGACGACAAGACTTACTCTTGGAGCTGATCGACATCTTCTTTGCCGAAAGCGCCGAAATAATGCCCCGCATTGCGGCTGCCATCGACAACGGCGACGCGGGCGAGTTGCAATTATTTGCGCATCGACTTAAGGGCTGCCTGGGTTACTTTGGACAATCCAAGGCTGGCGAAATAGCCTGGCAGTTGGAGTCGCTTGGCCGAGTCCATACACTGGATGACGCCCCCCAGCTTCTAGCACAATTGCAAATCGCTGTCGACGAACTACTGCCGCCGCTACGGGCCTACAGGCAAGAACACCAACAACCCTGAATTCTCTCGGGCAGATGATGAAGCCGACTCCGGCGCTGAGTTCTTCTGCCTAAAGTGGTTCTTCTGCTTAAAGTGATAACGACATTGTTTGACTTGATACTAGAACACGGTGATGTGATCGATGGCACCAACCGCCCGCGGTGCCGCGCGGACGTCGGTATTCAAGGTGATCGTATTGTCGCAATCGGGGATCTGGCCAGCGCGGAAACTCGACTCTCCATCGACGCCAGCGGTCAAGTTGTTGCACCCGGGTTTATCGACGTACACAACCACAGCGATGGCTGGCTATTGAAGATGCGACATTTCGCAGCCAAGACATTGCAGGGATTTACGACCGAGATTCTGATGGCGGATGGAATCTCGTACGCCCCGGTCAATCAGTTCACCAAACCGCAATGGTTGTACTACTTGCGTAGCCTCGATGGCCTGACGATGCAAGATGATCGCGGCTGGCAGAGCCTCGGCGACTTTATGCAGCAACTCGATGCGACTACCGTCCAGAATTCAGCCACGCACATTCCGTACGCAAACGTGCGATCGATGGTCAGTGGGTTTGGCCGACGACGGCTCGATGATTTCCAGATCCGGCAAGTACAATACGAAATCCGGAAGGGCATGGACGAAGGTGCAGTTGGGCTTTCCACGGGGCTTGACTACATCGTCGAGTGCTTTTCGACGACAGACGAGTTGGTCGCCGCGTGCCAAGCGATGTCTGATCGTCGTGGTGTTTACGTTTCGCATGTTCGTTACAAGAAAGGACTGATCCCCGCATTAACCGAAGCGGTCGAGATTGGTCGCCGCGCCGACGTCCCCGTCCATATTTCGCATCTGAAGAGTCAACCCGATTGTGATTGTGATGAAATCTTTGCATTTCTCGATCGCGCCCGACAAGAAGTGGAACTTTCTTACGACGTCTACCCGTATCAACCCGGCTCGACCATGCTCAACTACCTCCTTCCTAACGAGGTTTGGGAAGAAGGCCCGCTGGCGGCAATCGCCATACTCAATCAGTCGGAGATGCGCGAACGCTTTCGCCAGGGTATCGCCGCCTACAAGTTGGATCTCGACCACATCCGATTGGCCTGGGTTCAAGGTAAAGCAAACGCGCCGCACATTGGAAAGACCTTGGCACAGTTTGTCGAAGAAAGCGGACAACCCAAAGCCGATGCGTTGCTGAATCTACTGATCGAAGAATCGCTGGCTGTCTTATGCGTGATGGACGAAGGAGACGACCGGCTTGTTCACCCAATGCTGAACCACGATCTGGCGATGATCGGAACAGACGGGATCTTTTATCCCAACAGCGTCGTTCACCCACGCGTGTTTGGTTCGGTAGGCCGCATCCTGGGACCGTTTGTTCGCGACCTGAAACTTTTCTCTCTGGAAACTGCCGTACACAAACTGAGCGGATTCGCCGCCGAGCGATTCCAACTTCGGGACCGCGGCGTGCTCGCCAAAGGTGCCTTTGCGGATGCCGTCGTGTTTGATCCAGCGCAAATGCAGGACCGCTCCACATTCGCCGATCCGCACCAAACAACGGTAGGAATCAACCACGTCGTGGTCAACGGCGTTCCGATTGTTCGCGACGGAACACCGATCGACGATTTCGAACTGAAACCGCCCGGACGATTTGTCCGGGCGGGATAACGTGATATCCCGCGTTTTTAGCTCTCAATCAAGGCACTGCCACCCAAAATGCCACCCACGGCTTGCGCCCGGTGAGCCTCCCATAGGATGGCTGCCGTTCTCTTGGCGTTCTGCCCCACGTAGTACCGCAACGTTGTCTGAATGTTGTCGTGTCGCATCAGCTCCTGTAGGACGTTCGGCATGACGCGAGACGCCCACCGTTCGCCGAATGACCTGCGAAGATCGTGGGCACTGGCGAACTTCACCTTTCCGCCATCTTCCGAAACCTTGACGTTCGCCGCTTCGCCGATCTTGCACACCACGCTCCCTATCTGCCTCGCTGTCTGCCGTTCGGTGTAGTTCACGCCCGAGACAACGGATTGAAGACGAAGCCGTGTCGCCGGCCCTGGGGCACCTCTCGCAGGAATTCAGCAAACTCGGGCGCCATCGGCAAGACACGGTCCCGGTTGCCTTTCTCCTTGCCGCCTGGGATCCAGATCATTGGGCGGTCGCAATCAAGATCTTCCACGCAAAGGCGGGTTCTGTCCGTCCAGTGCAAATCGAGCGACTCCTCTCGTCGCAAACCGGAATGCCAAAGCCCTTCCAGGTAGAAACGCCACGAAGCGATAACCACAGGGCGGTGCCCCTCCTCAAACCGGTCGCCCACGGCTTTGCATTTTTGCAGCATCCGCTCGAACTCCTCTAAGGCGATTGGCCGCCCCTTCATGGCGTCATTGTCGCGTTTCGCTCGCTTTGGCATTTTAATCACGGGGACTTCGCGAATCAGTTTTCGATCTTTAGCCCATGACAACGCGGCACGAATGTGCGCGAGATGGCCTTTGATCGTATTTTCCGCTCTGCCTTGCTGCCGTAGGTGCGATTGATGTCGGCCACGTGTCTCTTCGTTCATGTCAGCCAATCACTTGGGCTTGATGAACCGCTCGAACACATTGAACACACCGGTCACTTTTTCGTCCTCTCCGCCAACGAGGTCAGAACCTCATCTTCATATAGCCGACGAAACTCCGCCCAAGGCATCCGGCCCAACCGCTTCGTATCACGGCCATCACGCAACTCAGCCTCCCACTTGGCTGCCACACGTTCGGCGTCGCGTTTCTTCTGTTCGCCGGTTGACCTGGTTACCTTGTCACCGGTCTCGGCATCCCGAAACTGCATCTGGTAGTAGGGCGTACGGCCCTTGCGGTTGAAAATGCTTACTTTAATCTCTTGCATCGCTTCGTCCTCCCGGGGTTAAGTGATTCAACGCTTCTTCTTTCCACTTCGCCGCGGCACCAGTTCCAGATCCAGCACCGAGGCAATCCTGCTGGCGGTTTCCAGTCTGATATCCCGATTGTTATTGATAAAACGCGTCACGATCGTATGTGATATGCCGGCTTCAACGGCGATCTCGTAACGCGACATATCGCTATCGACAATCGCGAGCCGCAGGGCTTCAACTAAATCTAACATCCCAGTCCTTTCAGTTAATGTGCCTCGTGACACTCGTAAAGGTAACAGGAGTCGCCAGTGTGTCAATAGACACGAAGGAACACGAACGCGTATTTTCTGTTTATAAATGGCACAGATATGGGACAATGCAAGTATCGAATACCGGCTGAAATACGTGACGGCTGGGCACGTAAGAAAAGCCGCTACCTACACTTAGGAGACACACGATGATGGAAAGCAAAATCACCACCACCGAACGTCTGCGTCGCGAAGGCCGCTGGGAAGACGCATCCTTGTGGCGAGACCAGGAACGGCAGAGACTCCGTTCCGAAGGCCTGAGTCGTAAGGAATCTAATGAGAAATCCTGAACGCTGATGACTCAGCGATACGATCCCCTCTCGGACTCGCAAATTGACTGGCATGAAACAGCTGAACTCCAGGCACAGGCACACTTCCCGATCGAGTGCGATCAGGTGGACCACGAAGCCGAGCCGGCAATGAAAGACGTTTGGTGGGCCTACTGCTTCCTTCAGGCGTCAGACATTCGCTTAACGAAAAATGACGCCAGCGGTGCAGATTTCCTGTTCCAGAGCATGACGTCGACAGCGCCAACACCCGCAGCCGAAAGGCTGGGACCGATCATTTTAAACCAGCCATTTTCGATCGTTTGATGCCTGCCACTTGTCCGGTGGCGAGTGACCGTTCA
>JASLPZ010000312.1:0-8364 GCA_030744725.1 Pirellulaceae bacterium | reverse complement strand
GTGGGTAAGACCGACCATCGTCAACTGATCCGATTGGCTTGGCACTGCCAAGGTGGCTTCGGACCGGTGACGTATTTGCAGCATCTCTGTGCAGCGTGGGAGAAGCCCTACATCTGCTTACTTGGTGGTCGAGAGCCGGCGACGTGGGTGAGTTACCCGTTGCAGCATACGTTCCACACGATTGGCACTTTGCCTTGCTGCAAAACGTCCGCTTGCTGGAAGTCGCGGATCGTTCCGGCAGGAGACAAGTCAACCAAGGACGAGAGCTTGTGTCATCACCCTGTCTTCGGCCTGCAGCGTCCCGTTGCTCGTTGCATGGCGGCCATCGGTCCCGATGAAATCATCACCTTGTTGGAGAGAAACCTATGCCACCCGTCGTGAAGACTGTGATCGGCGATATCGAGATGTGGGTACGGCAAGGACTGCAAGCCGCCTGGGATATCGGCACCAGTCAAGCTGTGATCACTGGTGACGAGTACTCCCTCGAGCCGTTTCTGCATTCACCCACGCGATTGAAAGTCCGCACGGTAGTCGACGTCGGAGCCAACATCGGAGCGTTTACACTCGCCGCGAGGCGTACGTTCCCCAACGCACATGTGATTGCTGTCGAGCCAGATCCGGACAACGCGGCATTACTCCGACGCAACTGTGGTCATGACGCTAAGGTTACGATCTGCCAAACGGCCGTGCTGAACGACGACTGCCCCGACACCGTTCACTTATGTCGGCACAACTTGAATAGCGGTGGCAACTACGTGGGTGAACTGTTTCAGCAGAAGCAGCCACCGTTCGTCGACCAGGATCCGATCGTAGTCCCTTGCCGATCGATACACGACCTGCTCACCGATCTTGGCGTGAATGATATTAATCTGCTCAAAGTCGACGCCGAGGGGAGCGAGGTTAACATCTTCGCTTGTCTGGCCGCTCACGACTGGTTGACCAAGACAAGTTGGATTCGCTTTGAGTGGCACGGGCGTGAATCGATCCCTCGTCTGCGTCGTCTTCTCGCTCCGACCCACGAAGTATCCATCGAAGAAGACGGTCTTTGGAACGCACTGGGAATCGCTCACCGAAAGGAAACGCCATGCCCGAGCTGAATATCGACACGGCACCGGCAATTGTTGACGCTGCCATACCGCATCTTGCTGACACTCCTACAGAACCGAAAGAAGGACGCGGGATCGTCATCGCCGCCGGTGGCGCTAAGTTTCAGATCAATGCATGGGTCTGCATTCGCATGTTGCGTGATCTTGGATGCCAGTTGCCGATCCAGTGTTGGTATCTGGGTGAAGCGGAACGCAACCAAGCGTGGGAACAGATCGTTGCTTCCTACGGAGTCGAATGTATCGACGCCTATGAAGTTCGCGAAAGGCATCCGCATGAGCGATTGCATGGTTGGGAGTTGAAACCGTACGCCATTCAACATTCACCGTTTGCCGAGGTGCTGTTCCTGGATGCTGACAATGTTCCCGTGCGTGATCCGACGTTCCTGTTCGACACGCCCGAGTTCGAAGCCAATGGTGCCATCTTCTGGCCGGACTTCGGACGATTGGCGGCGGATCGGACGGCTTGGCGAGTCTTTGGCAACATCCCCTATCGCGACGAACCAGAGTTTGAGAGCGGGCAGATTGTGGTCGATAAACGCCGCTGCTGGAAGGCTCTAGAACTCTGCAATTTCTATATGCAGTCGAGCAATTCGTTCTTCTTCTTTCACGTCCACGGTGATAAGGAAGTCTTCCATATGGCGTGGAGAAAGCTTGAAATCCCGTACGCCATGCCAGAGCGCGGCATCGACGCGTTGGATGGTGTCATGTGCCAGCACGACTTCGACGGCAAGCGACTATTCCAGCATCGCAACATGCGGAAATGGAACTTCTATCACAATCCGAAGACGCCCGGATTCCTGTACGAGGATCAGTGCATTGAACTGGTCAACGAATTGAAGCACATCTGGTCACCCGCGTCACAAGAGTTGGCCACAGCGGAAGACTTGTCTGCCTTGTCACGTCTCGACAGCAAGATCTTTGAGTACCACCGCGTCGGTTACGACCATCGTCGTTTGAAGCTTCGTCGCGACGGCACGTTCGACGAAGGTATGGCCAGTTGCGAGCACTACTGGACGATTCGCGACGATCAACTGCTGGTAGCTGGTGAGGAAGCCGAACTGACGATGACTTTAGCTCCAGGCAAACATGGAATCTGGGAAGGACAATGGCTGAACCACGAGAAGATGCCCGTACTACTGGTCCCGTAACGGCCTATATCGTCGCGGGTGTTAACTCCAGCGGTAACCGTCTGCTGGCTTCGGTTCTCGTCCGCTCTGGATGTGTCGGGGAGGGAAGTACGAACCAGCCGATGAGCATTTCCGAGATACCGCCGCCGGAACAGTCGGTCGTGATCATCAAGCATGGCGGTCTGACGGGCTGGATTCGCCGCTTTCGTGAGTTGGGCTACCAGCGAATTGTGGTGGTCATTCCAATCCGCGAGCCGATCGCCAATTGCGCATCCATCGTGGCACGCGGTCATTTGAATGACTTCGAGGACGCTTATCACCATCGCATCGTGGCGATATCCCGCAACATCGTTGAAGCGCTCGCTCAACGCGTGGATTTGGAGCTAATCACCTACGAAGGACTCTCCGAGCCGTTCTTGCAGCAGTGGCTGCCACGCATCGGGCTCGCTTACGTGCCTGGACAGCTATCGTTGCCGGGCCAACACGCATCGAACGAGATTTGCAACCAGAACGCAAAGCACTATTCATGAAACTCGTGTTCACCAATGGCGTGTTTGATCTGCTCCATGTCGGTCACGTGCGGTTGTTGAAGTTTGCTCATCAACAGGGAGACCGGACTGTTGTGGCGATCAACTCCGACGCCAGCGTTCGCCGGATCAAAGGTCCGAGTCGTCCTGTTGTTCCCGTCGAAGAACGTGCGGAGATATTGCGAGCTCTCCGCTGCGTTGACGACGTGATGATCTTTGACACGGATACTCCAGAACCCCTGATCCGGCGGCTACGACCCGACGTGCTTGTGAAAGGTCCAACTTGTCAAGGAACAACGATCCCGGGTGCGGAACTAGTCCAGTCATGGGGCGGACGTGTCATCGTTCCCAACTGGCCAATAGAACACTCCACAACGGCAATCGTGAATCTGATGCGGCAATGTAACCAGTGAACCAAGAATGAAACAAGAACTGCCAAACATTACAGTCATTGGCGACTTGATCCTCGACCGCTACTTGATTGGCGATGCGACGAAACTGAATCCGGAACAGCCGGGAGTCGTCATTCGCGTGGACAAAGAAGAAGACCGACTGGGCGGAGCCGCCGCAGTCGCCATGATCGCTGCGGGTTTCGGGGCTCAAGTAACGCTGGCTGGTGTTGTCGGTCGAGACGAAGCCGGTGATCGGTTGCGTCGTTTGATCGATGCACACAACATTGTGCCGCATCTGTGGATTGACGATCGGCCTACGACGTGGAAGCAGCGAATCGTAGCTCGCGGGCAGTTGCGACCCGACCGCTGCGATCGCGAAGTAACGACTTCGATCAGCGACCATGCAGCGCAATTCCTGTCCGCTGTCGCGCTGGGCGACATGGTGCTCGTTTCGGACTACGGCAAAGGCGTTTGCACTCGAGGACTGTTGTCATTATTGGCCGACCGTGCAGGGAAGATGTCGATTCTGGTGGACCCTGCTCACGGACGCGACTGGTCGGACTACGGGCCAGTCACATTGATCAAAGCGAATTGGCTCGAGGCGGTTGAGGCAGGTGACTGTCGCGATGTGAGCCCACTTGCGCTGGCAAGGCTGCTGTCCGACAAGCATGAACGTCACGTCGTTGTGACAATTGGTCGCCACGGATTGGTCTGTGCCGAACGGGATGGATTGACTTGCTACCTCCCCGCCGAGCCCACGGACGTCCGTGATGTGTGCGGAGCAGGCGATACAGTGTTGGCCTCACTGGGCACGGCGATACTCGCTGGATACTCGCTTCGTGAAGCGTGCGGATTCGCATTGGCGGCCGCCCGACAACAGATCGCCAATGTGGGTATTTCGACGATAGCGACCTGCTGACTACTCACTTCTCTCAATAATGACCTCAATAGGAAGGATCCATGTATGATGCCAGATGAATCACTTGAGTCTGCGACTTTGCCCGAACCACGCCTGATTGGCTACGCGAGAGTGAGCACAGACGACCAGGATCTAAGTCTTCAGATTGATGCCCTTACAATGCAAGGCATCCCGAAGCCTGCCATCTTCATGGACAAACTGTCCGGAGCGAGAACCGAACGTCCTGGTCTAACGAAATGCCTAGCAATGCTACAGAAGGGCGATACCCTGGTCGTGTGGCGATTAGATCGTCTCGGGCGTTCCATGCGACACTTGATCACGCTTGTCGAGGATCTGCGAACCAAAGGGATCGGGTTCCGTTCGATTAACGAGGGAGCGATTGACACTACCTGTGCGTCAGGAGAGTTGATCTTCAATATCTTCTCGGCGTTAGCTCAGTTCGAACGTCGCCTGATTCAGGAGCGCACCAAGGCCGGTTTGGCGGCCGCACGTGCCCGTGGTCGCAACGGTGGCCGGCCGAAAGTCTCTGCCGAAGAGACAAAAGTCATGCTCGCCAAGAAGCTGCATGCTGACAAAAGCATTGAGATTGATGACATCTGCAAGACGCTGAGGCTCTCGCGGTCGACTTTCTATAGGTACGTGCGGCTGTGATGACGAGTGTCATTTTCCGGTCGATTTTTGGCACGTCCGAGAATACGTTTGATTTGATGGGACGAGTTCGCGATCATCGGTATGCTCGAATGTGACGTGAGCGTTTTTGAGGTAAGCTCAACCCAAATGGGAAAATGTCGGATCGATGCTGATCGGGCGGCAATGGTTTCCGTAGGTCTTTCTACAAATTGAACGACGCTGTCTGCCCTTTGGCTGGTTCTCTGCGGCTCGGGGCAAGTAGAATTTGGACGAGGAGGACAACCCACATGAATTGGCAAGGAATGGGATTGCTTGTGATGACCGTTTGGCTGGTGAGTTGGAAAGTTTCCATCTCGGCGGAGCCCGGTCCGACGGGCGACGGCAAGCCAGCGAAAATGGCAGGCGCGGCTCGCCAAATCAAAGTTCTGGATCACGTCGAGTTGAAGCCGCTGTTTGAAACTCGCGCAGCGACCGTTGACCCGGTCGATGTGGTCAGGAAGGCGTGGAAAGGGTATCTCACGCAGCAGTGCGAGCCGGTGGGGTGGACCAGCGACCGCAAGCCATTGCTACGGTTTTACTTTGACAATCGAGCGTTACCGTGGGCGCGGTTGACACACCATCCCGTCGATGGGATGGACAATAACAACCGCAATATGGGTGCGCACGCGATGCTTCGCGAAATACTGGGTGAGGCAAAGGAAAACGATCCCATCGAACGGGGACAGCTGGCGTATTTGTTGAGCGTTACGGATCCGAGCGTCGGCTTGCCATATCAGGTCGAGCAACAGCCTCGCACTTGCGCGTTGGGTCATGGCGAACTGGCGAAGAACATCATCCTGATGTACGAGCAGACGCGCGAGCCACGGTTCAAGGAGTGGGCAAAACAGATGCTCGACACGATGCGACGATATGCACAAGTGTCTGAACGGGATGGCATTGGAAAGGTCGCGAGTTTCAACCAGTCCGATTTTGCAGTCGGTTCGTCGCCAAAGCAGCATGCTGGCGATCCGTCGCTCGGCGGTTGGCATCATCTGGTTGTTGGCTGGGACCTCTGGGCATTCTCGAAGTGGTACGAGCTGACCGGAGATGAGGCAGCTCTGGATTTCGCAATTGCGCTGGCCAATCGGCTCATGAACAGCGAGGATCGGCACGGCGACGACGGGTCGTTTCGGCCTGACGGTTCCTTCGGCGGAAAGAGCCCCACAAGCGGCGCGAGCTGGCACATGCATGCTCACACACACTGCCTGCCAGGAATGTGCCATCTCGCTCGACAGCTCATCAAGAAGGGTGACCGCGAGAAGGCCCTTGAGTTGTACGGGCAGGTGGACCACACTTTCCAGTGGCTCTACGATCCGGTACGGAATCCGGACGCCGGGAGTATGACCGGTTGGCTTGGCGAAGTGCTGTTGGTGGCGACGGGCTGGGACCGGGGCGGCATCGACTGCGAAGGCTGCACGATGGGCGACATAGTCGACATCGCCTGCCGCCTCGGCTCGGCTAGTCACCTCGATCCCCAACTCGCTCATCAGGTCGAATACTACGATCGAGCCGAACAGATCTTTCGCGGCCAGTTGACGGAATCGATCTTCCGCGTAACGCCCCGTTATCAGGAGGTGGTGAGGCAGTGTCTCGAGCGTCGCATCGCCAAAGAGATTACCCGAACGGTGAGTTGGAACGACCGGTCAGCAAGCGGCAACCACGTCGACCGGATGGTCGGCGAACCGAACAAGTCGGCGAACGTCTCCACCATCAAGAATCTTCCCGCCGTCCGGTTCAACGCAAGATCTTATGGCCTGCTGAAGAGCAGCGAGAAACTGCGGCTGAAGGAGTTCACGGTGATTGCCGTATTGAACGTTGCCGGCAAGCCGGGCGGTTCGTTCTTCTCGAACTATGACAACCCCATCAACTGGGGCAAGGGGTTTAATCTAGAGGTCACGCAGGACCGAAAGGTGTACTTTTTCACGACTGGTGGCACAAAGCAGACGTACGACCGCATGTGGTCCGACAGGGCGTTGTCCGAAGGGTTCCATATCGTGACCGTGACGTACGATTCATCGCAAAAACGGATCTACGGCAACGGAGAACTCATCGGGAAAAAGGCGAGCCAATCGATCGATTACGGCAAGGGCACTATTGCCGCTGTCGGAGCGCTTCGTGAATTCGGCGAATTCTTCAACAGCGATCTGTCGGAGCTGATCGTCTACGACCGAGTGGAGGGAGATCAGCGGACGGCGACAGAATCGTACTTGAGCACCAAATACGCAATCCGCATTCCGGCCGTGTCCGAAACACAAGAGGTTGGTAAACCCGTCCTCTGGCTCAGCGCCGACCAGGGTTTTGACGTCCGTACCGATGAACAAGTCGCGCGGATGCGATCGGAAGAACTCAAAGGCCGCTACGAGAGGTCAATCCAAGCCGCTCGCAAGATGGAAGGCCGCCTGCTGGGACTGTGTGGGTTCCCAGACTGGGTGAACCATCTGCCTTCGACGCTCGACACGGAGTTGCCTGGGATCGACATGATGGGCTGCTGCAGTGATGCCGTCATTCGCGCGGGACATGCAGTCTGGAAACACGGCGTCACCGGTGACGACGAGGTGACGCGAGTCAATTTGGCGTTTAACCGCGATTCGCCGCAGGTTACCGTCAACTCCTGCCTGCCGCATCGTGGCGAGCTGAACATCACGGTCAAGAAAACTCGCAAGGTTTTAGTCCGCGTACCGTCGTGGGCGCGCAAAGATCGCGTCCTAGCGCTGGTGAACCGCAAACCGAACAGAGTCACCTGGGAAGGAGCGTACGTTGTGTTCGACCAAGTCACGTCGGGCGACCAGCTCACGGTCACTTATCCTTTGCGGATGGCTCAAGTCCGCGAGCCGATCAACGGCGTGCTCTACACCCAAACCTGGCGCGGCAACACTATCGTCGACATCAAGCCGGGCGGAAAATGGATCCCCATGTTCCGCCGGCCTCAGTTGAATACGGAACAAGTTCCGACTCGGTGAAGTGCCCGGGCGTCTTCAAATTTGGTTGAGCGGGTGCCTGTGTTGGAGCGAAGCGACCCGTCCCCAGCTTTTCTTAAAGTTTGAGCCTGCAAGCGAAAGCGAATGCACTCCGAGAAAAGCCTGGCCTAGCCCAACAGCGCGGGACCGAAAAAAATTGGTTCAAAAAACCTTGGGTTTTTGAGCCGAAACGGTCGCTCATACAAATGAACCAGCGGACCCGGTTCGACGAGGCCATTTTCCCATCCGCAAATTCAAATTGCCAAATTCCTGTCAGGTAGGCAGTAGGTGAGATCGCACCTCCGCACGACGTACCTGACCCATCTTACCCGAGACCATTTTCCGTGACCTTGTCTTGTGGGCTGCGTGCGGTAGTTGAATAGCGGCGCGAAGGTCACTGAAATGCGGATCCAGCTTTCGGGTCTACCACGCAAAACGCATGATTCCGCGCGTTCTTGATGCCAGACGGGTTTTCTTCCGTGAACACGCCTGTGCGGCCGGTAATTATCCCTATAGAGGGAAAGCGCGACGTACCTTTTTTCCAACAAAGAGAAATCAGTGGGCGACGATCTGGAACAATCAATTCGCGAAAACGCTGAAGGCCCGGCGAAGGCTTCCGGCGACGCCGGAAGCATCGAGCAGCACAAGCTGCCCGAGCAAATCGACG
>JASLPZ010000311.1:0-8437 GCA_030744725.1 Pirellulaceae bacterium | reverse complement strand
GAGCATCGCTTAGAACCAGCCAATGAATAATCGTCGCATTTGTAGGACGGGCACTCCTGCCCGTCTAATCGTTGACGACGGGCAGGAGTGCCCGTTCTACAACCGGTTCGCGCCAGTTGTTTCATAGCTGATCCTCAGCGGGGCGTCGCAGATTGCCATCATGGTACACCAGCACGCCACAGGAATGCCAGCAAGATCGCCAAAGCGGCATGGCTGGCATGATGGCAGTTGCGAGTGAAGCAGGAGCACAAACCGCCTGTTCCGGCTGAGCATCGTTCGCAGGAACAGCGATGGCACGAAAGAGCCGATGGAAATGACCGGTCAACGGCGTCAGACGAGACAGGCATTGAACCTACATTGACGGTTACTCTTGGTAGGTAACGTGATGCCCTGCTTGCACACAAAACTTGAAAAAGACCGACTGATGCACCATGATTGTGCACAGTATCACAGCGGAGTGAACCGGAGGAAGAAACGATGAGACACATGACCCATTTGATTTTGTGTTTATTGCTTGGGAATTCAGTTCTCGCCGATGACGGCCCAGCCGCTGCGTCCAAACCTGCGCAAGGTAATACGCCAAAGGGGCAGGTAGAGAAGATTTCCGACGTAGAGCTACCTCAGATCCCGAACCCTTTCGCGGATGCGGATCCGTTCGGTGCGATAGCTGCGAAAGAGCAGGATGACAAAAAAGCTGGCAAAACAGATTCTGGCGGCGGTGACCCATTTGGCGATTCAGCTCCAGATTCAGATCCTTTTGGTCAGCAAACTGATGCGGCTGGCACAGCAGCTAGCTCAATCGGCGACGATCCCTTCGGCCAATCAGCTCCACGCAACCCAGCTTCACCCAAGCGTGCCGTGGCGAGACCATCGAGGCAAAGAGTGCAGCAAGCAAACGTCCAGCCAACGGCGTGGCCGTTCCTGTCCATAACGGTGGAGGAGTCGTCCGAATCGCGCCAACGCATCGAGGGCGAACTTGCCAAACAAACCAAATTCGATTATCTCGATACACCCTTGAAAGATGTGATTGATGAGATCGCACTACGGCACAACATTCCCATCATCATCAGCACTCGCGCTTTGGAAGACTTCGGCATTGGAACTGATACGCCCGTCACGATCAGCCTCAACGGTATCAGCTTGCGGTCGGCCTTGCGGCTGATGCTGAACGAGCTGGATTTGACGTACTTGATCGAGAATGAAGTTCTGCAGATCACGACACCTGAAGAGGCTGAGGCAAATCTGCAGTCGCGACTCTATTCGGTATCTACCCTGTTGCCGGCAAACGGTGACGGCGACTACCTGGTGAAGCTGATCACGAAACATGTGGCACCGGATTCGTGGGACGAGGTGGGCGGGCCAGGCGCGATCAGCTTCGTAGACCACTTGGAGACGCTGGCTGTAACGCAAACCGGGGACGTTCTCCGTCAGATCGACACGCTATTGGCGTCTGTGGCCAAACTTGCGGAACACCGTAGCCGCTAAAGATAGTGGCGAAATTAGTCGCTCCTTGATTTTGAGCCAGGCCGATTCCCATCCGCTGAAATTCGCACTACGATGAGGCGGTTCGGTTACATTTTCTGGAACTTTGGGAGACGTCTGGTCATGCCGATCTCATTTAGCTGCCCACATTGTGGTCACGCGACCCAGGTCGCGGACCATTTCGCCGGACAAACGGGGCCATGTGCATCGTGTGGTAATCAAGTCTCGATTCCGCTGGCAGCGGGCAAGCCGATCGTAGGGCTGCCGCGCAAATCCTCGTCGGCTAATTCCGGCGGAGCCATTATTGCGATTGTGATCGTGGCGGTTCTTGGAATCATGGTCGTGTGTGGCGGCATCATGGCAGCGCTGTTGCTACCAGCGGTACAGGCGGCGCGGGAGGCCGCGCGACGGATGGAGTGCCAAAACCATATGAAACAGATCGGCCTGGCGATGCACAATTACCACGATACGTACAAGACGTTTCCTCCAGCCTATATCGCGGACGAGGATGGCGAACCGATGCGCAGCTGGCGCGCATCCATCTTGCCGTTTGTCGAACAAACGCCGTTGTACGATCGGTACGATTTCCACGTACGTTGGAACGCGCCCGAAAATCAGTTTGCAGTTAATACCACCATTCCAACATATACCTGTCCTTCGGATCCTGCCTTCGCGGAGGCGCCAACAGACACGAACTACGTTCTCATAACGGGGACAGGCACGATCTTCGAGGTCGGTAAGAAACCGACATTCAGGTATATTACCGACGGAACGTCAAATACCATCATGGCGGTGGAAATGCGAGGTTCCGGCATCAACTGGTCCGAACCGAGAGATTTGGACATCGAGGCATTTGTGGCGATGTTCGGGCCCAGCGGTTCGGGCAATCGCTCCAGTCCGCATCCTGGAGGGTTGAACGTCCTCATGGCAGACGGATCCGTGCGATTCTTGAGTTTCACCATTTCCCAACAGGATGCCCGAGCTATGGCGACGAGCGCCGGTGGGGAACGAGTTCGCGCGTTCTGATGCGCTTTCGCGAGAAGACATTGAGGCTTGGTGTCGCTTGCATTCATCTGATCCACTGGGAAAATTCTCAAATTCCTGCGAAGGATTGATGCGGCGGCGTGACATATCTTCGTAGCAAACCGCAATGCGTCAGCTCGGTACATGAAGCTGCGGCGAGTCTTCAGGGGACAAGGGAACAAGCACCCCGTCCGGTCAAGAAACTCAGCCGACACGTAAACACCGGCTCCGAACGAATTTGGGAATGAGACTCGGCTGGTAAGTTGGCCGGGGATTTCGGTCGGCAAGTCTTGCGCAATCCACACAGGAATTGCCGCCAGGCATCGCCCGAACCTGACTTCACCCACAGATTCTTCTAACGAGACTTATAAATAAGGGGCGTCCGAACCATACCATTATGGTCGGGGCGAAACCGTCCGGACCGACCGTCCGAGCCGTCGTAACCACGCTTGTTTCCAAGCTTGAATGGCCTGGAATGTGTGCAATACTGTCAGTCTTTGACGGTTAGCGGGAAGTTCACTGGGCAGGCTTCGGAACCGGGGTGCTTGGCGGCGCACAATCAACAGTAATGCGAACCGAAACCAATCTATGATACCGCGGCCGCTGCTTGATGAAGTTGATGCTGTTGTTCCAACCGGAGTCACGCACATTGGCTTCGTCGCGACCGACCTACGTGGCAATTTCTTAGTCACCGAACCACGCAACCATCCCTACGGCACTAGTGCTACCCTCAGCAAGATCAAAGTACAGCCAGGCGATCGTCCGTCAACGACGTTGACCCGTTGCCTGAAGGAACACATCGGAACAGCTGTGGAGAGCGTTTATCCGATCCCAATGACCTGGGTAACTCCCAACAGCATCGGTTTCTATTTCGCGGGAATGCTGGAGGGAGAATCTAGCAACCCTCACCACGCGTTGCACTGGCTGCCCTACGAACGGGCTGAAGAAAGGATCAAGTCGTCGCAGAACGCCGTTTCGCGATCGCGGGATCTGGCAATCTTAGCAGCAGCCAGCAAAATGTGTCTCTGTCCGTATCGTCGCGTTCTGTTGATGGTAAAAGAGCTGCACGCGATGGGTTTTGAGCGGATGCGGACAGTGCCATATCGGCACCCGCTTGCGTGGAGGTGCCCCGTGGTACCCAAAGCATGGACGTACGCCGACCATGGTGGATTGATGGGCGAATTTTCTGATTCGTTTGCTCGGTCTCTTGGGCTGGGCGAACTTCGCCTAACTTACTCTTCTGGCGAGAGCCAACAGCCATTCCAATGGGATTCATCAGCGTTTCTGACCCCACAAGACCTTGCACAGAGATTCGTTCGAGACAAGCCGGAGTTGGTCGCCGCTGGTTGGGGACCGGACCCGGTGTATGTTCAATGGTACGAGGAAGCGTTGCGACTCACGGAGCCATACGGTGTCTGGTACGCTTTCGGTGAGGGTCTGAATGAAACCGACCACCTGTACGTCGAACGATGCAGTGCCAGCCGGGTACCACTCCCTCCGCCTGGCAATCTTGATCGCGGACACGCTGGCACGTTCTTGGATAAGCAGGAAGAGAAGCCGACCGATGACGATTAGCGATTGATTCGCCACTAGACCAAGGTTAGCGGCCTCGACGGGACCATTTTATTAGTCGGCTGGTCGGGCATTCGATGCCATGGCTTTACGCTGTACCCGTGATTACCTTTAGGTCGCGTGCGAGTTCCTGAAATGCAATCCTCAGATGGGCTTCGCCCAACGCAACTGGGTCTAGGTCCGGTCCGCCTTTCTTGGTTCCGCCGAGTTTACTCTTCAGACGGCCCAGGGCGTCGTTCACAGCTCCACGCCATTTGTCCGGAACGTCGCCGCGACACTTCCCGCTCACCCAGAAGCAGCCAACAAACGTATTGCCAGTGCCTCTTTTACCATACGCCTGCGTGATGTTGATGCTATTCCCATCCGGCCGCACATAGCCCATCCGCCATGTAGCGTTGCCCGCCTTCTTACCTCTGGAAAAGTGACTTGTAAACCCAGCCTCTTCCATGTCCGGTATGATCGCCAACAGCACATCGGCTGCTTCCGCGTTGAGACTCTTATACTCCTTGTACCACTCTTCTTTCGTAATGTCGGTCGACATTGGCTTTCTCCTTTTCACTCTACACAGGGTGTCTCGTGGACCGAGGCGGCTCCTAATTCGACGATAATCGTCAAGAACATGCCTTGGTCTGTCCGTTCATCCGGGGCAGTGACGATCTCCGGATATTCCGCCAGCAACTCTTTCGCACCTTCGCGAGGATGTCCGCTAAACACAGTTGGTACCACACCTCGCCGTTCGACCTCTGCGATCTGTGCCTCAACAGAGGCTCTTTGACCGGCAGCTTCTGCGATCTTCATTGCGAACGGCTCACGAAGGTCCATGACAATCACGACCGGATCGACGACGCCGCGATTCACGGCTTGCAGGTAGGCAACCTCAATCTGCTCACGTCCCTGCTGGTAAAGAGTGTCATGGTCGGAATCTTCATTGCCAGCCATCGCGATAGCTCCCAGTAGCGCAGTGTACGTGCCGTTAGAACCTAAATTGTGACGTCGTTCGCGTCAAAATCCAATGATGCCCATGGCGTAGCATTCCCAACCCGCTTTATTGGGCTCTTTTGCTCTTCTTTGCCGTTCGGACTGCGTGACACCAGTGACAACGAGGGCACCGTCACCTAACGCCATCGAGCATCACGTTGCTGACGATCACTAACACGTCAGCTTCAACTCTCATTCGTTCTTGCCCTGCAACCAGCGGGGCAGTTTGTGTTTCCCAACACAGGCTGCCCCTGCGACGGGGTGGCCTTATCCCATTGGAGGTCGCCCCAATGATCGCTTTGCCCAAGAAGCAAGATGCTGATGCACTGCAACACAGATTCATGGACATGATGCCGACGATTTATGATCAAGTCCGTTTCGCCTTCAGACACGAGTTGCCCGAACGACGGAACGAACTGATCGCCGAAGCCATCGCCAACTGCTGGGTGTCGTTCGTCAAGCTTGTCGAACGTGATCTGCAAGACGTGATCTATGCCACACCGCTGGCACAGTTCGCCATCCGGCAGGTCATCAGTGGCCACAAAGTAGGCGGCAAGCCCAACAAGAACGACATTACGTCCGAGTACGCCCAGAAGATGAAGCAAATCACGGTTGAACGGTTGACTCGCTACAACAAACGGAAAAGCATGTGGTTGGAATTGCTGGTTGAGGATCGACATGCGGGACCAGCGGATACGGCAGCGGCCAGAATCGATTTCGGTGATTGGTTAAGGACGCTTGGTGGACGGCGACGAAGGATTGCCGAGACGTTGGCCAAGGGAGAAACGACCAGTGTGGCGGCCGCAAAATTTAAGGTGAGCTTGGGGCGGATCAGCCAGCTACGACGTGAGTTGCGTGATGACTGGGACCGGTTTCATGGGGAGGACGAGGATGGAGCCGCATCGTCGGACTGCCAAGTGGGGACCGTTTGCGAACCGGTTTAACCGTGAGAAGGTTGAAAACATCGTCCGCACCGTCCGGTGCGTCCAGATTCGGACGGGTCGGACGATCATTTGCGGACACTACAGCGTTAACAACTCCGCCAAGTCAATAACCAGTTCGTCCTTCTTCTTTCCTTTAATCTTGTCATCGTCATCATCCTCACCGTCGATGTCGGCGAAGAACAGATCACGGGCCTTCTTGCTGCCTTTGAGTTTGTCCTTCGCTTGGTCGTCAAATACCGTCGTCCCCGGAATAAACCGATTCGCCACCAGATCCTTCGCGATGTCCTCGTAGCTGTCTCCTGCAGCGAAGTGGGCGATCCAGTCGTTGTCGAGGATGTCTCGCAAGGTCGCAGCGTCATTGTCAAAGCTGGTGAACCCACCGATGAGAATGCTGCCAACCGTGCCGCCTGTGGTGGTCCAGCGAGTTTTGCGCTGGACAAAAGTTCATCAACATCGCCCAGATTAGTGCAATTCTGTTCACACGAAAAAAATCGCTGGACCACTACAGGGGATCGAATTCGGCCACGATCAAGTCGGAACGCCATCGTGTAACGCTTTAACGTTCTTTCTTCGCTTGCCGCTTCTTCTGAAACTGCTCATAGATCTTCCGCCAGCGTGGACCAACGCGGCCAATCTTGCCCTGTTTCTCCCGCACTTCGCGGATCAGACGCTGATCGACCTCATCGCGCGGCCACGCTCCGACCTGGTCGAGCACCTGCCGATAAGCCTGTTCGGCGGGCTGCGGTTTGAGCACCGCATCTGCGGGGCTGCCGAAGGGTTTGCCGGCGATGTATTGTTCGGCTTCGGCACCGTATGCCCCATACTTCGACTGACGGTTCTGTTTGCCGTAGATCATCACCAATGACAATTCGTCGAGATCGTCGGACTGGCGGCGCGGTCCGAGATTTCCCTCGCAGAACACTTGCGGGTCCATCCTCACATCTTCCCACCGTTGGTGTTTCGGAATGATGTTGATCTCCGGCTTGCCGAGACTTGAATCCGGACCGGGACGGAAGAAGTTGCCGACAAAGTTGATCCGCGCGTAGCCGGTGAACTTCGATGAGTTCCAGTAGTTGTAGATGACATTGTTGACAACCTCGAAGCGATAGTCGTCCAGCGGATATTTCGGTTTCGCGGTCGGACCGGCGATGATGGGGTTGCGGTCCAGGTTGCCCGTGAAGAGGCAATGGTGAGTGGTAACGCGGGCGCTGCCTCCGGCCTGCAGGCTGCCCATTGAGTGCGGACCTTTTTCGTGACCTTCGACGGCACCCTCGGCCATGATGCACCACGCGAGCGTGACGTCGCGGCTGTCCCACACGTCGATGTCTTCGTCCAGTGCCCAGGCCGTGGAGACGTGGTCGATCAGTACGCGGTGGCTGTTGTAAATACCCATCGTGTCGTAGCCACCGCGGCTGCGGATGTGTCGAACGACCACGTCTTCGCAACCGGAAAACGCCAACCCACCCTGAACCGTTATGCCTCCGTATTCCGCCGCCGAGAGGCCGTCGATCGTGACACGCCCGGACTCGACGAGAATGCGCTTGTCCAGATTGATCGTGCCACCGACTTTGAACTTGACGATCCGGGTTTCCTCAACAGCAAGCGCTGCACGCAGCGAACCGGCACCGGAATCGTTAAGGTTGGTCACCCAGATCACTCGGCCGCCTTCACCCCCTTTGCTCGCGGCACCGTAACCGAAACGTGTGAGCGTCTGAACTTCGGCTGGAATTGAAGCAGTCGATCTCAGGCTTTCCGCCATCGTGATCGACGCGACGACGCCTAGCAACACACTGGCAGCGAGTTGAAACGATTTCATGATTTGCACGTTGAGCCTTGTCAGATGCTGTGGAATGGGTCACGCTGGCCATCATCTGCCAAGTGCTGGGAAATGGCAACTGGTTTGTTAGAACATCAGGAAAGAAACCACGGAATCCGATCAAGAACAACAACTCGCGGGACAATGAACACAATATGAACCGCACGTCGACCCGAATAGCTGCCCTTTTCCTCGTCGTATGCCTTGCTGGAACAACGCTCGCTGAACCGGAACGGCGGCGCGTCATCGACGTTGGCTCGAAGAAACAACTCTTTGTCGACGAGTTGTTCATCGAGTCGAGTCGCGGTGTAACGTTGACAATGAACCCGCCTTATCGCGATGGCAAGGTGTTGCTCACAAACGACCGGCCTTGGGAAACCGGTCCGGACAGATACATCGGCGTCTACAGCAGCGTCATCGAAGAGAATGGCGTCGTGCGGCTGTGGTACGATTCGCGGCGCGACGGCGATCAGCGGTATGGCCGAGTTGCTTACGCCGAGTCGAAGGACGGCCTGCATTTCACCAAGCCCATTCTGAATCTGCACGAAATGGGTATCCACTTCCCTCAAGTGACCCCAACATGTAGTGTTGAGGCATGGAAGACTATCCTAAAACGCTGATG
>JASLPZ010000310.1:0-8442 GCA_030744725.1 Pirellulaceae bacterium | reverse complement strand
GTTGAGCTGGAAACCGATTTTGCAACGTCGCTCTGCATCGACTCGGCGTGCCCGGCCAGATCGGCGAGCGCCTGTTGAATGCCAGCCGCCGACGCGTTCATCTCTTGAAGTTGCTGCCGCAATTGGGTTGTATGTCCGGCGTACTGCCGTTGGAAGCTGGCGAGTTGTTGCTCCTGTTGCTCTTTCATCTTGGTGTTGATATCAGACCAGCCTTTGGCTACCTGTGTGGTTAGTTTCGAGCCGATCGCATCAAGTTTCTGTAGCCAGCTCTCAAGTTCTGCGTGGTGCGTTCCCATCGCCGCTTCGACCGCCTCGCGAAAGACTCGCACGTCAGCACCGGAACCACTTCCAGCCCCACGTTCCGCACCACCTTCACGTCCGTCGTTCAATCGCCGAAGTAGGTTCTCGTTACAGTACTCGTCAGCAATCGTCACCAATCCATCTTCGTTCTTTTGCATTGCGGAAGTCGGAATCTTGACGATCAAGCTCATGACTAACGCAATCAATGTTGTATCGAACGCTGTGCCCAGACCTCCGAAGACGCCCTTCATCGATTCCGTCACGGCTGACACCTCTGCCGCGTTTTCGAGAGTTGCCGACAAACCGGCAACGGCGCCGCTGACACCCATGACCGTTCCGATAAAACCAAGGATCGGCATGGCCCAGATGAAAACCTTGATGATCGTATAGCTTGCGGCGACGTTGCTGGCATCGATCGCCGACTGCGATTCCATCATCGTGACAGTCTCTGCCGCACTCTTACGGACCCGAAAGTGTTCGATGCCGCGCAGCACGCGATTCACAAGAATACTCTCATGTGCTTCAGCTGGAAGGCTATGAATATGAGCGACAAACTTGTCCAACGACGTAACTGTGATCTCCTGCGAGATCTCGTTTGGCAGCAAGTCCATCAACATCGCCGACTTCTGTCGAGCGAGGTGTCGTGACTTCAGGATCAAGATTGCAAACGACCAGAACATCAGCACCGTTGTCGGGAAGTTAATTCCGACGCTATTCCAAAACATGTTGCCAAGCCGAATGTCGGCCGCTTTAAGTGGATAGAGCAGTCCAAACAGAACGACAGCTGCGACCAGACCCATCGTCCCACTCGTCACGAGACTGATGCTACTGCCGTCGGACGAGTGGCTGGTGCCGTGGCTGTCTGCTGGCCTTGATTTGGCGGCAATTCGTTTTGCGGCTGACTTCGCCTGCGGAGTCCCACTGACTGGTGGCCTCGTCGAGGAGGTCTTTGAAGAAGAGGCCTTGGATGTCTGAGGCTGAGTTGCCGGACTACCAACGGTGATGGCCGGAAAACCGGCCGCTGGAGTCTCTGTTCTAGGATCATCGGCGGGAGAATCAGCAGGCCCATTCTCGGGCAGCCCCAGATCGAAGCCCGATGGAACCGGAAGTACGAAAGCGGTCTTGCAGTATGGGCAGCGGCACTTCTTCCCCGCTTGCTCTTGACGGACCTTCAATGACTTGGTGCAGTGGGGACAGCTTAGCTTGAAATACATGACCAATCCGGGCGCAGGCAGGGAGAGAGACAGGGCAAGAGTAACTGGATTTTCCAGCGGGAAGCAAGGCTGTGTCAACTTTTGATTTTAGGGCTGAAGAAGAATGGTCGCCTGGCGAGATAGTCGTTGATCGCTGCGATCAAAACGTTTGGTTCGTGGAGCGAACCACGACAATCAGGCTCGACAACCCTGATTCTTAGTCTTGACAGAGCACTAGTGTCAGCCAAAACCTCGATCGTCCACGTGACGCTTGCCGGCAGGTTCAACTATGGCAGCTTGAACATCGACTGGCTTTTGACGATGGCGAAGTCGTCGGGAAACGTGTGAAACGCCTGAATCAACATGCTGCGGCTTCTCGTTTCCACATTGATGTAGCTTAATGCACCCATCGCCATACGGCCGCTGGAATCGAATCTCTGCAACATTCCCTTGTGCTCACCGTCAGTCGTCAGTTCCTGCTGGAACATCCAAAACACTTCAGGTGAAACCGGCTCCAGCTGAAAGCTGACCTGATACGTCACACCACCACGGCACTCGAGACGATCACTTCGTTCGCCCTTCAGCTTGTACGACATCAAGCGGCGTTTTTGGGGTAGCGGGTGCTGTGCAGAAGACGCAACCTCGGTCAAAATCAAACCGCCGTACCGCCACGTTACGACGTGGCCAGCGCTGGTGATGTCGATCTTGGCAGTGAAGCCACCTCGATCAATACTGCGAGTCTTGTAAACCTCGAACAACTCGGGATGCAAAGCCCGGCCGTATAACTGAAACGCCAATTCGGCGACTTTGGGTCTAACGATTAACACGTCAAAATTCCTTGTGGCGCGCCGCGGCGATGACGCAAAACCATTCGGTCGTTCTATTGGTGGAAGGTTTATTACGAACGCATTATAAACGCACCACGCGACCACAACAAACGCACTTTTGTTTAGTGACAAGGTTTCCCAAAAAGGGGCTTGACAGCCGTTCAAACATGAGAACGTAATCGAACACGCTAGCAGCGTTGCTTCCGCTTCGAACGAACCGAATCGGCCTGTTTCCACGTCGCGGGTCAGTTCCATTCATGAGTGAGTGGGTGCCGAACTCGCCTGCGTGTCAGAGGAATGAGACGAAAATGTCGTACAGCGCGTGCGAACCAACCGCGATGCCGAATCCTCGAAACAGAAACACCAAAGAGAAGAACACACCGGCAGAACAGCGAAACAAGAAGCTCGTCCACTGAAACGTGTCGCCAAATGACGTGGCAATGTGCCAAGTCCCTAAGTTTAAGTCCAACTGATAGTGCGCAGCCGCAAAAACAAGACTGCTCAACACTACCGCGGTAACACAGCTGACTTTCCGCGTGACGCCGATCCGGTAAAGCCCAGCAGCCAAGGCCGATAACAGAATCAGACGGAACAACAGTTCTTCATAGATTCCGGCACCAAGGAAAGCGATCGCGCGCACCAGAAAAGAACCTTGGTTCACGATGGCGCAATGTGTTGGCAACTCTCGAGTGGCCGTCAGTTCAGTCAAGAGCGAACCTTGCACCTGGGCCACAACGACTAGCAAGAACCCCAAGGTCATGGATTCGATGAACATGCCGTACAGCACGTTGCAGCGTATCCTCCACGAATCATGACGCAAATGGTGCCAACCCAAGAGAATTCCACACGTCAGTAAAGGCAACAACAGGTACTGGCTGAAACCGGCCAATTCCAATAGACGTCTAAGCCAGACGTCGGCCCCGTTGCGCATCGCTTGTGGCCAAAAGAGCAAACCGCCTTCGTAGGCCAATAGCATCGGCGCGACAAAGACAAGACAGATAATCGGCCGCGTCGAGGCCCGCCAGTAACCAGCCAGCATTCCCGCTGTCACGCCGTCTGACGATTTCCCAGAGGCCATGGTCTTTACCGAAAACGGAAGATTAGGTTGGTGGATCCGTTCGAGGCAATGTCGGTTCGGCCTTAAACGACAATTCGCCGGTAGCTCTCAGCTCGATCCGATAGGATGTCCCTTTCGTGACCTTAAACGACGGTGCGTCGCCATGAATCGCTCGAATTCCAAGTTCCGCTTGTTTGATTTCGTTATTGGCTACGTTCCAGAAATCGTCCCAAATGCGTTTCTCAAATTCAGACAATGCGCTTCCACGCGCGTAAGCCGTGGGACGCTGGCCAGCCTGATCGAGTGCGAATCCGTCTTTTGGTTCTTGGAATTCGCCAAACAATCGGCGAAAGAACACCAGCGCTGTGCCGCGATCAATATCCGCCTCTTCGACATATTTGTCGTCAAACTTGACAACCCAGGTATCGACATAGACCATATCGCCCAGAATTCGAAATTGCTTGGGTTCGTCGAGCGGTTCACCGTTTTCATCAAGCTCCTGAAATTCAACCAGCGAAATGACTTCATTTTCGGCGTTGGTCGACTGATCCAACACCGTTAGGCGGGCAACGCGGTGGTCAACCTTGAGCAACCGCAACGAAGTATCCAGCCGCGTGATCTCTTGTTCCTGCTCATCAACTTTCACGTTTAGCGTGTCGATCTGAACGGTCTTTTCCTGAAGCTCGACATTCTTCTTCGCCAGCGACCGGTCTTTTTCGGCGATGTCATTCTGAGCACGTGTCAGGGCCGACTTGGCTTCGGCCAGCTGTTTCGTCGCCCGATGAGTCGCCTCGTCCTTCTCGTTGTAGACGCTGTAGCCGTACCACCCTCCGTACCCGAGTCCACCGACAATCACCAATCCCAACACTGTACGGACAGCGCTGTTCAACACGCTAACGGTTTCTATGGTGGTTGACACTTTTCAAGTCTCCATCACTGCTCATTGGTTTCTTATTCAGTGTCGGTATACCAAATGAAACAACAGGAGGAATCCTAGTTGTTTACATATTTTAGCGATACCGAGCTATCGGGCTGTAGTCGGAATTCCGATTTTAACGTTGGCGCGTGACAAATTACTGGGCTGACAGTTGGGCGTTTTGGCGATACATGCGTCAAAATCAGCCGCTAAACGGGGCGACCAAGTAGTATTCGCACTGCGGTTTCGATATTGGCCTGACGCATCAACGACTCCCCTACCAATAATGCATCCACACCAGCGTCCTCGAGTCGTCGCACGTCGGCACGCGTGTGGATGCCACTCTCTCCAACTAGCAAACAATCATCGGGAATCTGCTCGCGCATCCGAATCGTGTGGTCTAGATCGACCTCAAAGGTGCGCAAGTCGCGGTTGTTGACACCTATCAGCGTCGCTCCGGCTTCCAGCACACGGTTCAAATTTTCCAGTTCGTGGAATTCGACAAGCGGCGTCATCCCCAGTGCGATGGTCTCGTGGTGGAGCTTGCGGAGATTGTAATCGTCCAGGCATTCGGCAATGAGTAGAACGGCATCGGCTCCGGCGGCACGGGCTTCGAGCAGCTGGTACGAATCCAAGATGAAATCCTTGCGCAGCGCAGGCAACCCTGTTTGTTGTCGGATTTGACGCAGGTACTCCAAGCTGCCTTGGAAATAACTCACGTCGGTCAGCACACTGAGACAGGACGCTCCGCCCTGTTCGTACGCCCGAGCAATTTCCAACGGCTGAAAGTCCTCGCGAATGACACCTTTCGACGGGCTGGCCTTTTTAACTTCACCAATCAGTTTGATCGGCCCCTCGGCTGCCAATGCGGCGAAGAAGTCGCGACATGGGAGCGTTGTCTCAATTTGTTGTTCAAGCGTCGCTAGGGGAGTAGCCGCGCGTGCCGCGGCAATCTCTTGCCGTTTTGTCGCAACAATCTTGTCCAGAATCGTGGCCATCGGACGCATTCACAATGCTGCAACGCCCACGGGTTTTGGCGTCACGTAACTGTCTTAGAATTCAAAACACAACCGCTGTGGCACGTTGCATAACTCGACAATCCACGCCAGCAATGCGTGTTATGTTAGGCGTTCTTAATGTTTGAAGTGACGGCGACCGGTGAATACCATGGGAATCCTCAACTCATTGCACGCGGCAATCACTTCGTCGTCTTTTCTTGATCCGCCAGGCTGAATGATCGCGGCGATGCCCGCCTGTGCGGCTTTTTCAATCGAGTCAGGAAATGGGAAAAAAGCGTCCGACGCCAGCACGCTCCCGGTAACGCGATCACCGGCTTTCTGAATCGCGATATCAACCGAATCGACGCGGCTCATCTGCCCGGCACCAACACCGCATACGGCCTGATCTTTGGAGAGGGTGATCGCATTCGATTTGACGTGCCGAACCACGGCCCAACCGAATCGCAATTCCGCCATCTGCTCCTCCGTAGGTTTGCTGGCAGTCACGACCTTCCAGTGGCCCTCCGGATCGGCCCCTAAATCGGAATCCTGAACCAACACACCGCCGTCTACGAAGCGGAGCTGACGACCTGGTGCCAGCACGCCAAGCGAGCCGACTTGCATCAATCGGACGTTGTTCTTCCATTTCGGTTTCGTCGTCAGAATTCCCACGGCGTCGTCAGAAAAACCAGGGGCGACAATCGCTTCGACAAACAGGCCAGGCTGGGCCAAGTACTCGGCCGTCGCTTCGTCGACAATTCCATTGAAGCCTAACACCGATCCGAATGCACTGACGGGGTCACCCAGCATCGCCTTTTCAACGGCTTCGGCCAGTGTGTCCGCCGAAGCCGCGCCACACGGATTGTTGTGTTTTACCACGGAAACGCCAGGCGGCGGCAGCGACCTCGCGATGGTCAACGCGCTGTCCAAGTCGAGCAAGTTGTTGTAGGAGAGTTCTTTTCCATTCAATTGGCGGGCCGACACAAGGTTCGCCCCAATTGGATTTCGCTGACTGTAGAGGGCCGCCTTTTGATGCGGATTCTCGCCGTAACGCAACACGGCCTTACGACGGAACGAGGCATTAAGCGTCGGTGGAAACGAATCTTCTTCTAATGCGCTGGTGAAGTAATCCGAGATCGCTCGGTCATACGTGGCGGTTCGTTCGAACGCCTCACCTGCCAGTCGCCGCCGCGTCTCGATCGTCGTCGCTCCGTGCTGCTGAACCTCGTCGAGGATTCCCGAATACTGCTCGGGGTCGGTGGCAATGCTGACAAACGCATGGTTCTTGGCCGCGGCCCGCACCAGACTGGGGCCACCAATATCAATCTGCTCGATGGCTTCGGACGTGGTGACTCCCGTTCGGCTAATCGTCGCCTCGAAGGGATACAGATTCACGACCACCAGTTCGAATGACACGATGTCATATTCTTCGATTCCCTGCATGTCGTCAGGTCGATCATGTCGGCACAAAATGCCCGCAAACACTTTCGGATGCAAGGTCTTCACTCGACCATCCATCATCTCCGGAAAACCCGTATACGCAGAGACGTCGGTGACTTTGATCCCCTGCCCTTCCAAATATCGTCGCGTGCCGCCGGTGCTATAGATTGACACTCCCGACGCCGTCAGGCCGTGGGCAAAGTCCGCCAAACCGAGCTTGTTACTGACGCTGATCAGGGCGCGACGAATCTTGGGATTCTGCATGGTCTCTTCAAACACAGGGGAAGGCACAGCCTCACTAGGTGTACGCAGTCAATCGCAAGGGGTCAAGCCGCCCGTTCCTGTTTCTGGAGAAAACGCAGGCCATACCAGAGTTGCGTCGGGGATTGCGGCAGACGGTTCAACTCGCGTCTGATGAAGCAGGTGCGCTAGCCTTGGCTGGTATCCGGGTCGTCAGCGGCGGGTGGCGGTGGGTCAGTTCCCGCATCACCCGCCGGCTCGTCGTCCTTGGGCTTTTTGGCGTTAGGAGCCGCACGAGTTGGCTCGCTCGCTGCGGGCTTTTTTGCGCCGGACTTCTCGCTGGTGCCTGGTTTGCCCGCGTCCGGTTTGCCCGCGTCCGGTTTGCCCGCGTCCGGTTTGCCCGCGTCGGGCTTCTTCACGTCGGCGTCCTCCGTGGCATCACGCTTCTTGACCGCTGGTTTGCCTTCGTCTGGTGTGGCAGCGGGTTTCTTGCCGTCCGTATTGCTGGCTGCGTCAGGCGCGGGAGTTGTGCCATCCGGCTCCTCTGTCTCAAGCACTTCGTCTGGGATCGCCCTGTGCATTCGCAGCAGTGGAAGTAACTCGAAATCAGCTGGCAGCTTTTCTTCAAGGTGCCCGAGCAATTCGATGTAGGCCTGCACATCCTCCAACAAATCGTCGGCCATGAGCTGTTCCATCAAATTCGGATTGTCATTTAGAATCTCTGCCCATTCGTGCCAGGCCAGTTCGTATTCTTTCCGCGCCGCTTCAACTTCGACATCATTACGCAACTGGCCGGCAACATAGATGTGCCTGCGGGCCTTGACAGTTTGTGGTTTCTGTTCGACTTCACAGCGAGTTCGCCAATACTCGAAGTTCACATTGGATCGGTACTTTCCGACCCATTCCGCATTCTCTTGCGCAGCCATGATCCGATCCGTCAGTTTGTTGCAACGCGCTCGAACTCCTTGAGGCGAGTTTTCCGCAACGTCCCTGGAGCTAATGAGCACTTTCTCCATTGCCTGCATGTATATGTCGTAATCTTCAGGCGATTGAATCTCTTCCAGCGGAGTGTCGTGGAGTTTCCTTTCGGCCGCGGTCAATCCTGCCAGTCTCGTTTGATGTAACCTGTCGCGAACTCCAGGCGCAAGTTGATCCAATTGTTTGACCAGTCTCGCAGTTTCCGATTCTTTGGCCTCCCTATCATTGAGTCGAATAATCAGTCCTTGCGACGTGGGGACCTGTCGGTCGCCATACGCTTTCCATTCGTCACCGCTCTGCTTCCAGGCGTACTCAGCCTTTTCATCAAGGATGCCTTCGGCTTCGATCGCCACGGCGTAATTCATGCGTGACTTGGGGCCATCAGCATAGAAAATGTGGGGGGACTTGCCACGAATCGGTACGCCCATATTCTCGACAATGTCATAGCCATTGTTGAACCACAACCTCGCAACCAGCCAGTTGTCTGGTTTGC
>JASLPZ010000030.1:0-31290 GCA_030744725.1 Pirellulaceae bacterium | reverse complement strand
ACTGGCAACAGTGAAACAAAACTGCCCTCCAAAAACTAGCTCAGTTCACCAGGAAATGCCAACTTTGGCGCGGCCTACATCCAGTCTGGCGACGCCTTATCGCGGCTTATTGGGGCGATAGCCCAACACGGCGTCATGCCGATCGCGATACTGCGGAAACCGATCATGCAAGCGGCAACTCCGTAAGACGGCGAAACCTTCGTCAGACAAGCCGGAAATCCTCATGACACCGCCTTGCGACGTGATTCGCGCGTGCAATCGGACAAGTGCTCCAACCAATTCACTGCGTAACACTGGGACTTTGTCCATTTCCAGGACAAGTCGGTTGACGAATTCCTGATCAACCAGCTGCCATACGCTAGCCGCCAAGTCAATTCCGGCAGCGTCGAAAGGTTCATGTCCCTGCAGACTGATAAAAAGCCAATCTGGTCCTCGGTCGATCTCCACAGCCCAACCTGACCCCAGTTCTCGATTCATCCAGCGTCGCTCCTTCAACCAGACCGGCGCTCGGTCCGGGGCTTCCATGAAATCAGAGTGAATAGTGCGGCAGCATAGGAGCCTACCCATACGAGCCGAACTTCCTTCCCGATAATCTTACGAACTGGCCGCAAACGAGCAAGCCATGCCGAGCAGATTTCGGCGTGCCTGCCGCATCAGTTACGATTGAGGGCACCACGTCGAGTTTGGCGGGTGGATGGGGTCGACGTGCGCACAAGCGAAGCCTGGGTCGGTGAGCCCCCAGGTGGCTGATTTCTGCGGATGCACAGCGACTTAGCCAGTGAATTGTTGTCGCATTTGCAGGACGATCACTCCTGCCCGTCGCCAACGAACAGACGGGCAAGAGTGCCCGTCCTACAACCGTTTGACGACAGTTGTTTCTTGATTAATCCTCTGTGCGCACTCCCGCTCACAATGAGTGACTACGGCGAATAGAGCGTCAATTTTGCATCCAACACCTTGCTGATTCGGCTGGCCGACTCAAGCAGATGGGCACGCGTGTAGCTGTCCAGCTTGTCATTGTCTTCCAACACGCGAGACATCTTCTTTTGGACCTGATCAAGTTCGGCGAAGGCGATCGTCTGGCAATCGTCGGGAGCAAAGGTGTGACCCATGGCCAAACGGCTGAGACGCCGCAAGTGATCTCGCTGCAAATTGCGACGCAAACTGGAAATCGCCGGCTTACGATTGGTGAACTCACCTTTCTTGATCGCATCCAATTCGGCAAATACCGCCTTGTTGAGACGTTCAATCAACTCCGCGGTGGTCAGCACATCTTTATCGGCGGCCGTTTTCAGTTCGGTATCGTGCATACGTTCCAAAACGGTCGACGACATCAGCTGGCTCATAATCCGCGATTGCCACATTGCGATCGTCGAGTGCAAAGGAAAGTCCTTCTGAGTAAAGCTGGACGTTCCCCAATGCCGCCAGTTGGATTTAGCCAAATACGAATAGAGTTCATTGGGAAAGTCGTATGCCTTGTCACTGAGGACTTCCGCAACGAGCAGGTCCAGCGCGGCGCGTTGTTTCTTTACGTCGACCATTTCGGCCGGCGGCTTCGCGTCCTTGTCGCCTTTGTGGCTGCGATGCGTGTGAATGCCGCCAACGTACCGCGACGCGAAGAACATCGCTTGGCCGTGCTGCGAAAGCAGAATGTTGAAAGCTCGTCGCGTTTGTGTGTAATCATCGCCTTCCTTGGCCGTGCGTTCCAACAAAGTCGGCATGACTTCCTTGACGACTTGGGCCCGCATCGTGGCGTATGCCAAGGCATCGTCGCCCAGGTCAAACCGGTTTGACGCCGGGTCTGGATCAGAGCCAACCGTATCTTCATCCGTAGCATATTGCAGTTGTGGGTCACCGCTGCGCGAGGCAATTTTCTGCAACTCCTTGACCTCGCCTGTCGTCCCGCCCGAGAGCGGCTTATAGCCATATTCGATGGCCCAGTGATCGTACGGGCCAAGGGTTGTCGTGTAATAGTCGCCTTGTTTCCATTCCTTGGGAACGATGTTCGTCGGGTTGTAATCCATCACCGACGCGACAATTGGTTGGTTCGTCTTTTCGTTCATCTTCTTCAGGTCCAGCATCTTACTAGCCTTGAAGTTATGACGCAGACCCAGCGTGTGCCCGACTTCATGCATCGACACTTCCTTGAGGCCTTGCATGATCATCTTCTGCTGCTGTTCTTCAGCAACTTTGGGGTCCGCGTTCGCCAGGATCGCAGAGGCACCAAAAGCGAGTTGCCGTGCCATCCCTCGATTCAGCAAGCAACGGGGTTCGTGAATGCCAAACATCGTGGCCCCTGTATTCGCTTCGACCTTCTCTGCTTCCAGAGGTCCGCCCGTCATGCCGGCAACTTGGGCGGGTGTCAGCGTTTCAAATTCCTCTTTCCAGAACTGCAGGAAGTCAGCATCAAAGATGATGTCGGCATCCAGGATCTCGCCGGTCCGCGGGTTGACACGCGATGGTCCCATGGCAAAGCCTGCGCTGGCAGTAATCCAGCGAAAAGTGTTGTAACGAATGTCTTCTGGATCCCAATCGTCACTGTCCAACTGCTGACGTACTTCGACAGCATTGATCCAGCCTGCCGTTTCATAGGCCTTATTCCATTCCTCGATACCCGCGCGAATCGCACTGCGATAGGTGTGTGGGACAGTCTTTTCGATGTAGAAAATGATCGGCTTCTTTGGTTGGAACGGAGCACTCGTCGCTCCAGGCGCTTTTTGCAAATTCCAACGATTGATGTACCGGACGAACTGGTCGCGATCGCTCTTCTTGTTGTAGTCCTTCAGGACCGTCATGAAGTAGCCAACTCGATCGTCCGCCATCCGCGGCACGTAGCCGGTGTTATCCAGTTTGCTGATCGAGTAGTGGACGTTGATCGTGGCGGCACGTGAATCGGCAACTGTATCTAACGAAGATCGGCCGCTCGATGAGTAGGTTGCCGCAACTTCGAGTTCCAAGTTCTTGGGAAAAGCCTTGACCGCAGCCCACGTTGATCGATCGGACGAAAAACCGAAACCAGGCAACGATTGACCAATCTGCGGAAGGTCGCTCATGAAAATTGGCGTCAAGTCGACCAGGTCACCGCCTTTTGGTCCTTTGGTCACGATACGCAAGCTGAACAGGACACTATCGGTGAAAGCTTTGCCAACTGCGATATTCTCGGGATAACCCGCCTTCGCCTTGAACCGAACGTTCTTGCGGATCACATGAACGCGATCGTCAATCTTGCGAAATTTCCAAACCCAGTCGTCGCCGTTACCCCAACTGTAGCCGCCCAATAACGGGCTTTGCCCAATTCCTTTGGCGATCGAAATCAGGACGATGTACTCGCTGCTATAATCGGAACCGCTGAATTCACCGTACAGCTTGCTTCCCTTTTGGTACACCGTGAGCATGCCAGAATGGGCCTTGGCGTCTTTTAGGATCGCGACATGCGCTGGAGCAGACGGTTTGCTGGCGACTGAACTCGTTGTCGTCGCCGTCTTCGGTGTCGACGTCGGAGTTGCCGCGGCAGTCGCCTTGTCCTTATCCGACGTTGGGTCGGTCGGCTCTTGCGCAGATAACGAAACGCCGCTCGAAAGCAAAGCGAGGGACAAAGTCCACATTAGATGCCGACGAGTATTCATGCTTGCGATTCCTTGGGGGAGTGCTGGATTTCGACGGGGCGAAGGCAGGAAAAGTAGGCCCATGTAGCGGGGGTGAAGTTCTAAAGCAGGTAAAATATAACGCACAACAACGACTTTGCGACGTGGGCTAGATTGCCGGTGTCGGGATTCGCAGTATTGTAGTTGTCTACCTGGTGAATAGGCAACTTCTGTCTGTTGCGTCGAGTTTATCGTTTTTGATGATTATGCCGCCTGACTACCAATGGACCGCTGAATGTCAAATACGTCATTGGCAATGCAGATTCTGCGTCATTTCCCGGACGTGGATGCGAGGGACATTCAGTACCTGGGAAACGCGGGTGGATTCAGTGGCGCCTGTCTGTGGAAAATCACGACGCCGTCGGGACCGCTCTGTTTGCGAGAGTGGCCAAAACCACATCCTACTGAGCGTGCGCTCGGCCACATCCACGGTCTGCTGCTGCACGCCGCTCGACAAGGCATGTCAGAACTGCCGGTTCCCCTGCTCCACGGAGGGGGCAACACCATTCTCAGGCAGCGTCGGAGACTTTACGAACTGACGCCCTGGATGCCCGGCCAGGCGAACTATCGCACAGGTCCAACTGTTCGGCGTCTGCGGGCTACGATGACGGTTCTCGCGCGATTCCACGCCGCAGTTCGAACGTACCCGCGCGCCCGCGCGCAAGCAGGTCCAAGTTGTTCGCCCAGCCTGGTCCAGCGGCAGGCCAAGCTCGAGCGTCTGTTGCACGGCGAGCTGGATCGGCTGGCAATTGCAACGGCGGGATACCACGACGCGGAGATCTGCCGCCGAGGTCAACATTTGCTGGAGTTGTTCTCCCGCGCTGCCGGCCAGGTCGTCGAATTGCTCGGCCGCGCCACACGACTGAAAGTCACTCTGCAGCCATGCATTCGCGACATTTGGCACGACCACATCTTGTTCACTGACGACGAAGTAACAGGGCTGATCGACTTTGGCGCCATGCGTTTTGACAACGTCTCTTGCGATCTGGCTCGACTAATTGGCAGTCTAGTTGCTGACAACCAAGCCGATTGGTCAGTCGCGTTGCACGCTTATGAGACCCACCAACCGCTGACGGCAGACGAACATCTGCTGATCCGCGCGTTTGACCAGAGCGGCGTCCTCATGTCCGGCCTCAGCTGGCTGCGTTGGATCTGTGTCGAAGGCAAGAAGTTCGACAACCAACAGCATGTGCTACATCGCTTGGATGAGAACCTCCAGCGGATCGAGCATCTGTGCGGTTCGGCCTGAGCAGGCTGCAGCGCGTTAACTGCCCTTGTTACAACCCGTTACAAGGTTTTGTACGAGACAATACCGTTTTTGCTTCACTGTTGACCGATAATTCTACAAGTCACTGGCGCCCGCGCCGGCGACTCCGTTGACCTTGAGTCATCGGATTTCCTAGAATTACAGTTTCTCCACCGGACAACTTCCCCGAAAGAGCCGCAATGTCGTTCCGCCGTATCGCCACACTGGTCGTTGGGTTGGTGCTGTTTTTCACCAGTTCAGTCGTGGATGTTCGAGCCCAAGCGCCCGATCAACTCGAACTGAATCTGCTGGACCAGTTGCAGCCGCTGCCCGGAATTCCCGGCCTGGAAGGCGAAGATCTCGAACTCAGGGCGGAGTTTCAGTTGGCAGCGGGGAAACGCGAGGGCCGTCTATCGGTGATCGCCAAAATCGGAATTGGCTGGCATTTGTATTCCGTGACCCAAAAACCGGGCGGACCGATGCGATCAGTGATCAAGGTCGCGCCATCGGATGACTTTGAGGTCGTCGGCGAGTTTCGTCCCAATCGGCCACCTGCGATCAAGAAGTACGAATTCTTCGAAGTCCCGGTCGAAGAGCATGATGAAGAAGTCGTTTGGACAGCTCCAATCCGTCTGAAGGAATCGGCGGACCCTAAGAAGCTGGAAATCAAAATCGACTTTGCGGGACAAGTCTGCCAGGACAGCGGTGTCTGCCTCCCCAAGAACGAATCGCTTGTGGCCAGTTTCGCCGGTTCATATGAAGCCGTGGTACCGACGGGTGAATTTCGTGGACCGAGGGATCACGTGACCATTCGAGGTCAAGTGAAACCGATGACCGCAGCGCCCGGTACGGCCGTAACGGTAACGTTGACCGCTGAACTCGATCCAACCTGGCATATCTATGCTCATGCGCCGGAAGAAGGCGACGGAATTTCCAAACCCACGCTGATCGTCATGGAGCCGCCAGAGGGGTGGCAGGTCGGCGGAATCGAGCCGTCTACGGCACCGCACGTGGAAGAAACCGGTGACGAGTTTGAACCGATCACTCGATACCACGAAGGGATGGTTAGTTGGACCACGAAGGTCAACATCCCAGCCAACGCAACGCCCGGCGCGGTCGAACTTCGAGGGTTGATGGGTTACCAAGTCTGCACGCCGACAGGCTGCGACATGCCACAGGCGATCACCTTCGTGGCTTTGTTGAACATCGGAGAAGGTGAAGATCGTTCGACGCCGCTGGCCTTTACAAAGGCAAAGTACGGCGACGTGGCCAAGTTGGCAAAACGGGCTTCGGCGCCACCAGCGCCAGGCGCGGCTGGCATTGTCGGGCCGACGTTGGATCTGGCTAATCTTGATACGACTACGACGAATCAAAACGCGCCGATCGTGCTGCAATTGATATTCGCCTTTCTTGGCGGCCTGATCTTGAACTTCATGCCTTGCGTGCTGCCGGTAATTGGCCTGAAGGTCATGTCGTTCGTTCAACAAGCGGGCGACAGCCGATCCCGGATCTTCTTTTTGAATCTATGGTTCTGTCTCGGCCTGATGTCGATCTTTTTGGTTCTGGCCACGTTGGCCGTTTTCATGGGTCTTAGCTGGGGCGAACAGTTCAGCAGTGCGACGTTTAACATCACCCTGACTGCGGTCGTCTTCGTCTTTGCGCTCAGTTTTCTGGGCGTTTGGGAGATTCCCATCCCCGGCTTTGTAGGCTCGGGCAAAGTCAACGACTTGGCCGCCAAGGAAGGTCCATCCGGTGCTTTCTTCAAAGGCATGCTAACAACGGTCTTGGCAACGCCGTGTACCGGCCCATTGCTAGGGCCGGCGCTGTCGTGGGCCGTCTCGCAGCCGCCAGTGATCACCTATGCCGGATTCGCTTGCGTGGGCCTGGGGATGGCCAGCCCCTATTTGGTGATTGGCGCGTTTCCCAAGCTGGTTTCATTCTTGCCCAAACCTGGCGCCTGGATGGACACCTTTAAGAACATGATGGGATTTGTGTTGTTGGGCACCGTCGTGTTTCTGTTGACTTTCATCGAAATTCCATACGTCGTTCCTACGATCGCATTTTTGATTGGTCTGTGGGCTGCCTTCTGGTGGATCGGGCGGATCCCGATTACCGCCACGCGGGACAAAAAAACCGCGGGTTGGATAGCGGCTGGTGCCTTTGCCCTGTTCGTGGGACTGGCCATGTTCGGCGGGCAGTTTTTTCCGTTCGACAAACTCAATCTCCAGTCCATCATGCAGAGTCGCTTCGACCGTGCCGTCGATCGGGCCCTTGCCACGCGAATGGGCCCCGATGCCGCTCCCGTCACGGCGAAGGAATCCGAGAACGAGCTGCCATGGCAACCCTATTCGAGAGCGTTGTTGGAGAAACTAACGTCCTCTAGAAAGACCGTTTTCGTGGACTTCACAGCCGACTGGTGACTGACGTGCAAAGCCAACGAGGCGGTCGCCTTGAATCAACCAGAAACCAAAGCCTTCGTCGAAGCCGCAGGGATCGTCACGTTGAAAGCCGATATGACGCACTCTGCACCCGAAGCCAAAGCACTTCTGAAACAACTTGGCAATAAGGGTGGGTCGATTCCGTTTCTTGCCATCTTTCCAGCAGACAATCCCAACAAACCGATCTTGCTCGACGGCCTGATCGCATCGCCAGCGCAGATCATCGCAAAGCTCAAGTTGGCCGTTGGCGTAAGAGACGATGCGGCAGCGGAGACCGCAATGGCGACGCCGGCGCGGTAGCCAATCGGACAGCTCGATCTTACAGATCGGACTCGTATTCGTATGATTCGTGCTATTCGTGGTTGTAATCACACCAACAACATTGCGCTGAAGTACCAAGGTGACTCTTACCATGTGTGGTCGATTTACACTGCGGTCCAATCTGAATCTGATCCTCCAGCGATTTGCGCTCGACGACGCGCCCAATCTGACACCGCGTTATAACATTGCACCCACGCAAGCCGTTCCGGCAATCCGAGCGACGGAATCAGGTCGTGAATTAGCGATGCTCCGTTGGGGGCTGATTCCGCCCTGGTCAAAAGACATGAAGATGGGAAACCGGCTGCTGAACGCCCGTTCGGAAACCGCTGCAGAAAAACCCTCGTTTCGCAGCGCGTTTCGTCGCCGACGCTGCCTGGTTGTGGCCGATGGCTTCTATGAGTGGCAGAAGACCGGTGCCGCAAGAGGTGGTACCACGAAGCAACCTTATTATATTCGTATGCGCGACGAACGTCCTTTTGCGTTCGCTGGGCTGTGGGAAACGTGGCGAGGGCCCAAGGGCGCCGAACTCCCCACGCCAATTCAGAGCTGCACGATCTTGACGACCGAACCTAACGAACTGATGCAATCGTTGCACGATCGAATGCCGGTCATCCTGTCGCCTGATGATTACGTTATGTGGCTGGACCCAAGCTTCGAGCAGATCGATGCGCTTAAAGCGTTGCAGCGTCCGTTTGCGCCAGAAGAGATGATCGCAGATCCCGTCAGCACGCTGGTGAACAGTCCCAGAAATGAATCGCCCGAGTGCATCATGACGATCGACCGATGAACATCGAACGTCCAACTACGAACTTCAAACTACGACGCTCCTCGATGTTCGATGCGTCAGTTGTGTCGAATCAAGAGAATGTCGTCATCTTGAATGACATAGTCTTTGTGCTCTTGCCGGAGCAGGTTATTGGCTTTGATTTCCCGTTCACTTCCTAGCCGAACCAGATCCGCGCATCGCATCACTTCAGCGCGAATGAATCCTTGGGCCAAGTCCGTGTGAATGCTCCCCGCCGCGTCGAAGGCTGTCGCCCCTTGGGGAATCAACCACGTCCTGACCTCTTTCTCGCCAGCGGTGAAGAACAACATCTGCCCGGAGGCATCCATAATACGGCGGATCAGTTGATCTCGATCAAAGATCGCGACCCCCATCTCTTCGCAGAAGGCGTCACGTTCCGCATCGTCCAATCCAGCCAACTCCAATTGCAACGCAATCGAAACCGCCACTGTGTTCGATTCCGCCAGCGCGGCCGGCGTCGCCGTCTCCGGATCCTGATCGTCGGAGACGTTGAGAACCACGAGACGCGGCTTCTCGCTGAACAATTGAAATGATCTGGTTGCCTTGAGTTGATCGGGCGTTAATTCCAGATCACGAAGCGGCTTGCCGGCGTCAAGCGCCTCGTGCAAAGGCTCGAGTGCCAGCAGTTCCTTTTGCAGTTCATCCCTGTTCGGCCGCGGCTTCTTGACCTGTTCACGCAACCGAGTCACACGTCCAGCAACGATATCCAGGTCGGCAATCAGCAAGTCGTCCTCGAAATTGGCCAAATCCGCGACGGGGTCCGTGCCAGCGTAAGCAGCCACGACGACCACCAGACAGCTCGCTTCGCGAATCATGGCCAGCCGCGCCGCGCTCCCTTCGTGACTTCGGTCCAATCCTGGAGTGTCCACTATCTCGAGTGAAGCTTGGGTGATTTTCTTGGGCGAATAGATCTCGCACAGTGCCGACATCCTCGGTTCAGGGATGGGAGCCATGGCAGTCTGTGCATCACGCGCTTTGCTCGGATCTGGCGTGACACCCGTCAACCACTGAAAAAGCGTACTTTTCCCCGACGCCTGATACCCGACCAATCCAATTTTCATAAGTCCCGCTCGATTTCCTATTGTGTGTCTTGACTCCACAGATGTACACAGTTCGCGGCTTTTGTGAAAGGCCCGGCCGCCAACATGGGAGGCCATTATTCACCCCTACCCGCACCCACTGACCGCTGCCCGACCGACCCGCACCCGTTCAGTTGGTGTTGGCAATCGGCGGGGTGTAAACTAATAATGTTCAGTCCGAATCGTGCAGCAAGGTATCCTCGGTTCACTAGTGCACGCGCGGACTGGTCACAGCGGCTTTTTCGCCGTATGGACCTGTGAAACAAAGCATCGCCGACGTTACATGTCCATGCGACACGCACTTGCTCCTCGAGTCACCGTATGTCGTCGCCGCCAGATCACGAATCCAGCATGTTCATTCGGCTCGATGGCAAATCCGAAACTGCTCCGCTGCCGGCGATTCCGGAATTGTCAATTTGTGATTTGAATTCTCAGGATCCTCTGCCTTCGGAACTGCGTCGCCAATCCAAATCCCAGACTCCTCCAGTTCACCCCAACACCGCGAAATCAGCGGGCACCTCAAGCCGCCCTTCGGTCAGTGCCTCGTCCGAGACGATTTGGCGTAACGGGGATGTCTTGATGTGTGCTTGCCCGGACTGCCAGGCCCCGATGAGCATTCGCGTCTGGCTGATGGTTGCGGACTGTTGGCAATGCAGCCTTAGCATCGAGTTGACCGAGGAGCAGGAGCGAGCAGCTCGACGCCTGATGGCTGCGGCCGAAGAAGAGAAGCGATCTGCCAATTCTGCCCGCCCCAATTCGGAGGCGACCTCACCGGCAACCGCCACATCCGATCGATCGCGACCAAGACCGGACGGACCGAAGCCGAAACGCCCAGTGTCTGCAGAGCAGGAATCTCCTGATCGCCCGGCTCAACTGACCAAGGCGGCAGCTCACCCGACTGCGGCAGCCCCACAGCAACGAAATCCGCCACAACCTGGCCAGCAGCCAACCGCTTCACAACCGCGCCCACGACGGCCAGCAGCTGCCACGCGACGGACACGTGCCCGTCTGCAAAAAGCGAAACGTCGTGGCGTCTCGGCCTGGCTAAGCGACGCCATCGGCATGACGCCAGCTTGGTTGATCAGCCTGATTTTTCATCTGATCGTGTTGACGTTGATGGCATTACTGCTGATCGGTGACGAGCAAGCTGATCCGTACATTACACTGTCGACGACGGTCAGCAAGGACGTACACATTGGCGGCGATACCCAGATGGTCGATCCAATGAATGAGCTGGCTTTCGACCTGCCGCTGCCGCGCGACATCGATGTGGACGATCAGGTGCAGTTAGAAGCGATCATCAAAGCGAATCAAGAGGCCAAGGCGTTGCGGGTGGACCCGGCAACAACCAGTCCCAACCTTCCCGATCTAAACCAAGTCAAACAACTGGTGGGCGGGAAGATGGGAATCAGTAGTGCGTTGGCGGCGCGGGACCCACGCATTCGAGTGGAAATGGTGAGACAAGAAGGCGGTACGACCTTGACGGAAGCTGCGGTCGCGCGGGGCTTGCGGTGGCTTTCCAAACATCAGAATGCCGACGGAAGCTGGAGCCTGGACCGCTTTAATCGCTCCTCCGGCTGTACCTGCTCGGCACCCGGCATTCACAGCAATTCGGCAGGTACCTCGTTGGCACTACTGCCGTTCTTGGGAGCCGGTCAAACGCACCTGGTTGGGCACTACCGCGAATCGGTTGCCCGCGGCCTGCGATGGCTCATCGCACACCAAAAGCAGAACGGCGACCTTCGCGCCGACTCAGCAGGAAATTCCGGGATGTACGCCCAGGGGCAATGTGCCATTGTGCTGTGCGAAACTTTCTTCATGACTGGCGACGAGGAATTGCGAGTGCCTGCACAACGTGCGATTGATTTCATCGTCGACGCCCAGCATGGGGCCGGAGGCTGGCGATATCAGCCGCGCCAAAAGGGTGACACCAGCGTGTTTGGCTGGCAACTAATGGCGCTGCAAAGCGCGCGCGCCGCCAACCTGACCGTGCCAGCTGAGACGCTTACCTTGGCTTCCCAATATCTTGACAGCGTGCAGTCGAGCGATGGTGCCCTGTATGCCTATCAGGGCAGTCGCGGCCCGGATCATGTGATGACCGCTGAAGCGCTTCTCTGTCGCATGTATCTGGGCTGGACGACAAGTGACCCCGGTCTTCAGCGCGGGATGGACTATCTGGCGAACGACCATCTGCCCGAAGATGTTGCTGCAAACATCTACTACTGGTACTACGCGACGCAAGCACTGCACCACGTCGGTGGCAGCAAGTGGGAACGCTGGAATCGGCAGATGCGGTCGATTCTGGTCAAGAAGCAGAAGAAACGAGGTCACGAGGCCGGCAGTTGGGATCCCCAACATAGTCATGATCGCGGTGGTGGTCGGCTCTACGCAACGGCGCTCGCCACCTGCACTCTGGAAGTCTACTACCGCCATCTGCCGATCTTTCGACAGATCGAACTCGAGTAAGCGATCGCCTCGATTCCAGCCGGAGGGGCGTTTTCTTTGGCGACGAGCGATCTCGCCTGCCGAAGCAATCAATGCCCACCGATTCTTTCACAGGTAATGGACACTTTGACCATGTGCTTACGCTTGCTTGGCTGGTCTGGCCTACTACTTCTTGCCTCGGCGCCTTTTGGTTGCGCGCAGTATGCCACGATTCGGCAGCAGCGGCCTGCAATGGTAAACACTCCGATCCGCCAACTTGCGGTCATGGAATTGCAACCGCAACGCGCCGAAGGCCGTCAAGCCGTGGCAGCGTTGTGGGCGGAATTACAGCGATCAGGTCGCTTTGAATTGGTCCCCCAAGGACAGCTGCAACAATTCGCACCAACACCGCTTGTCTTGCCCGACGGTGCTGCGGATCAGAACGTCGCGATTCAGGCGGGTCGGCGGATGGGAATCGATGGGTTGTTGATTGCCAAAGTGCAATTCCAGGAAACCGATGGAACATTGTACGGGACCAAGACGATCCGCTTCGGCGACCCGGAGGTCGTGGCTACGATCCAATATGAACTGATTGACGTGCGCAGCGGCCAGATCCTCGATAAGAACGTCACAAAGTCCAAGCCATACAGAGGCGACCTGAATCCACACACACCAGGCCCAACCGCGGAATCTGAAGTTCTTTCCAGGCTAGCCTCTTCGGGCGGCGCCAAAGTGGCCCGCGTGTTGCTGCCCTACGAGAACGAAATCAAAGTCAAACTAGCGCACTCGACCTTGGGCCCCGGTTCAGCAAACGTACGCAAGGGTATGGATGCGGCACAAGCCGGCAGATGGGTGGAGGCACGCCAGAATTGGCTGACGGCGGTCGAGGCGGATCCCAAGAATGACGCAGCCAGCTACAACTTGGCACTGGCACACGAGGCGCTTGGCGAGTTTATGTTGGCCCATCGGGCGCTCGATGCGGCGATGGACAATAACCCAAAATCGCTATACAGAGAGGCGCTCGAACGGGTCGATCGCGCCGAAGCGGAGATGCGGCTTGCCCAGCGCTCCGAGCCGCAACGATTCCTTCAGTGTTGGGGACCGGGAGCGCAGGCAGCTCGCCCGAATCCGCGATTCCCGTCGGCATCAACCAAGGGAACGTTCTGGCGATAGGTCAGCCGTTCATGCTGCCTGTCGTGTGGGGAAGAGCGTTGTTTGCGCGCGCGTTGCATCGCCGGCGGCGTCACGAAATCTCCAGAAGAAACTCCAGGCCAGCCAGCCCAAGAATACGTTGGTCCCCAGCGAAGCAAACAACATTAAGGTCGTCAGAATCAAGGGAAGCCAAGGATCCTCGGCCTCTTGTGGCTCGGCCGTAGGCGTAACTACGGGCGTGGATGCCGGAGTGGGAGGTGGCGTCTGCGAGGCCGCGGCTGTCTTCGCTTCTGCCGCTCCCTGAGCTTTCGCCTGTGCGAGTAGCAGTTCTAAATTCGGCGTGTGGGTCGGAACTGCACCACCATACGTTGAACTTGCCGGACCATAGGCTGCATTCGGTTGCCCGTAACCTGCCCCGGCAGACGGCGCATATCCCTGCGGCGTCTGAGAAGCACCTCGACCGTAGCCGGTCTGCTGAGCGCCCGGCAGTTGGGGAACGGGCAACATCCGATCCTCAGCGCCATACCGACTCCCCGCGCCACTTGGGGCGCCTGTTGCCGCGTTCGGCCAAGCTGCACTTGATTGACCGCTCGTGCGCCAACCGTCTTGCTGTGTTTGACGAGAGGTTAACGGAGGTGATCCCTGGGTTGCCTTGCCGACCTGACCAGCAGGGAAACCACCGGCACGACCTGCTCCCGTTGACGGACCACCGCTGATTTGAGTGCCATCAAACTGGGATGCACCGACGCCCGTTGGCGAATTAGAACGGTTCGGCGTTTCTGCCGAGGCGGTACGCAATCCGCCACCTGTGCCAAGAAACTTCGGTGGCTGCGGCGGTCCGCTTGACGGAACCAACTGTTGCGGCAACTGTTGCACGCCCGAGAACACGTAGAGCTTGCGAATATCGGTGACTTGTGGATCGATCACGCCGATGATCGTGCTACCCTTGGCGAGCGACTCCAGCCGTTCGGGGCTGATTTGGATCAGGTAGTCAGTTCCTCCGTTTTCGCCTGGCCGCCAACCGTGCTGAACCATGTCACTGCCACTGGGGCCTGGCTGGCTGCTAATTGCGTGCGCATGGTCGCCAACAAGGATTTGAAATCGCGACAGATTACGGTTATTCGTATCCACGTTGCTGACAATCGCCTGGCCTTCACGGAGCGGCTCTAGCAAGAGTTTTTCGATATGGATCGTGTAGTAAGACTCGCCGCCGGGACCAGTTTCCCACCCTACGTCAACGCCTAGCACCGCCACTGCGATCAACAGGCCGAATCCATTCATAACGCCCGCTCCTTCAAATAACACGACGATTTCTATTTGGGGTGGCGTATGGTAGTCGCAAACCCGTTTGGCGTAAAGACAAAATGAGTGGCAACGACTCGCGTCTGCGCTGCCGCTCCGATTCCTCGCCACCGTCAGTCAATTCACGATGCAGGATATTCAGCAGTGTCTGCAAGAACACTACTACCATCGGGCCTACTAGAATGCCAATCGGGCCCAGCGCCTGCACACCTCCAAGCACGCTCAGCAGTGCTAGCAATGGGTGGAGATTCGATTGGCCGTGTAAGACCATGGGTTTGATGACATTATCTGCCATGGAGACCACACCAGTGCCGTACACGACCAACAGAACGGCGCACGCGTATTCCTGTTGGTAAAACAGCCAGAGTGAAACTGGTGCCCATACGGCAGCTGCGCCCACAAAAGGAACCAATGCGAGAACTGTCGTTAGCAATGTCAACGTAAACACGACCTGGAAACCGTCAACAAACAGACTAATCACCCAGAACCCAAGCCCCGCCAGCACGCCCTGACCAACGGCAGACAACAATGTTGCCAAGACGACTGCTCGGCTGATCCGGTCAAAGTCGCTGATCAGAATTCGTTCGTGATCGTCATCCAGAGGTGAAAGATGCATCACCGTCCGCACCATCGCGGGTCCGTCCGCCAGAAAGAAATACAAGGCGATCACCATCACGATGACGCCAAACACGACATTGGCTAAGAAAACGCCGGTGGCACCTCCCACGGACCGAAGTAATCCCGGCGCGACTGCACCGATGCGGTCGGTAAGCCCGCGCCGCTCGGCTTCGGTCGGGTTGACAAGATCCGCCAGCCAGATGCGAAGTGGACTGCCGACCAAAACGATCTTCAGACCACGATATTGCAATTCTGCGTCGGCCAACAACTCTTGGTACCTCAGTGTCCCTGCCCTGATTTCGGGGTCGCCCAGGGCCTTGTCGAGCGTTCCCATCATGTCCGTTACCAACAGGGAAGCCTCGACCGCACGCGGGCCTTCACTGACTTGCTGCTTGAGATCGGTGAGCACTTCTCGTAGCTTGCTTAACGCGTTCGCGTCACCCTGGTACGTCGCACCCGCAGCGGCGTTTGTCTGTAGAGTTGCCAACGAGGACTCAATGAACCGCAGTTCTCGTGCGTGCGGCAATTCGAGATCAAGTGAATTCCGCAGAGTTGCCAAGCGACCAGCCAGGCCGTGCTCTACCGATGTGGAGTTGTTTTGTTCTCGCTTGGCAGTCACGTCGTCAATGACCGTTCCAGCCGTCCTCTCAACAAGCTCCCATGTCACCAAACTGCCGAGAATGGCGGCTGGCAACAATACAACGACAATGACCGCCGCCGTTGTCAAAGCAGCCGACAACCGCACGTGGCCACGGCACCGAACTTGGAACCACCGATGCCATGGGCGAAAGATGACAACCAACAATGCGGCCAGGAATAGCGGTAAGAGGAATCCCGAAATGACACGGTAAAACCAAAAAGTCAATACCACAATCACGGCGAGCAAAACTAAAAAAGAAACAAACCGCGACATGAGTGTCTCCTCGACCAAGCCCAGAATACCGTAGTAGCAGAGAATCGAAACGCATTCTATCACACAGCCAATTCGTATTGTTCGGCAACTGAACACGCATCACAATACGAAGCTCAACGACGCACGAACACGATTGGCCAGAACATGGACGCACCTGAACCCCCATCCGATTCGCCGCCACCGGACGCACCATCGACTGTCGCACCGCACAACCAGAGCAAGGCTTACTGGGTCAAAGTCTCTATTCGTGTGATCGTGTTGACGCTCGTCGTCGGCGGTATCTGGCACACCGTGGCTGGTGCCCGTGAAGAATTCACCGCAAAAGGATTCTCTCTGCGCAACCTCAACTACGGCTGGCTGACAATGGCCGGTCTTTTTTACCTGTCGGGGTCATTGCCGGCGTGCTGTTTCTGGCGCAGCACACTGGTGGCGATGGGGCAGCATCCGCGCTGGTTGCAGACGATCCGTGCCTACTATGTGGGACATCTCGGAAAGTATGTTCCAGGCAAGGCGTTGGTTGTGGTGCTGCGAACTGGTTTGATCAAGAGCGACCGTGTCGATGCGACGGTCGCCGCGACCAGCGTATTTGTCGAGACGCTGACTATGATGGCCGTTGGCGCGGTGGTGGCCGCTACAATTCTGGCGATCGGATTTCGCAACGAAGGCCTCCTGTTGCTGTTGGCGCTCGGATTGGCCGCGGCAGCGGGCATCCCCACGTTGCCGCCGATTTTTCGGCGCGTCGTCCGCTTTCTTCAGGTGCGCCGAGCGAATCCGGCCATCGAGGCGGCACTTGAGGGGCTGAACTTTCGCTTGATGTTGATAGGATGGTCGACGATGGCAGTGGGATGGCTGTTCATGGGACTCAGCCTGTGGGCCACGTTGAAAGCAACACCGGCGGCGGTCAATCAGCTTACCGACCCTTGGCACGACATCCCACTAATCACGGCGTGTGCAGGCCTGGCCATGGTCGCGGGCTTTCTGTCGCTGATCCCGGCGGGGCTGGGACCGCGCGAATGGGTCATCATCACGCTGCTAGTGCCGGAATACGGACCCGTCGCTGGAATCGTCTCGGCGGTCTTGCTGCGTTTGGTGTGGATGGGCGCCGAAGTCCTCTTCGCCGGTTTCCTGTACTTTGGCATCCGCGGTGAATCTGCAGCGTCGGGATCCGGATAGCCCGGATACCGTTCATTGAGGTAACCTAATAACCCCGTGTGCGTTGTTCCAAAGCGCGTCTCACAACGCGCAACACGCCCTCGTCCGTCTCTTCCAATTCGAGTTCCCGCAGCCGGTTTTGCAGGTCGCGATCAGTACTGGTCGCAAGAATCGCTACCGTCGCCCGGCGAACGTTCGGGTCAATGTCACGACTCAACCACAACAGCCACGGGCGCGGGTCGTTCCTCGCAATGTTGGGCAGCGTCTTGGCCAACTCCGCCCGGACTGCCGGATCGGGGTCGACGATCTGCCTGGCGATCTGAATCTGGATCTTCGAGAAACCGCGTTCCGATAAGGTGATTCTCGCCATGGTCGCCGCTTCGTCGACCAATAACCATCGCATGACCGCGATGGTCTCTGCTTTTTGTAATTCGCCGACACTGGGTATGGCGATCGGTGCCGTGTGTGGCGGTTCTGGTGAAGGCGGAGACAGAAGACGTGGTTCCAGTCTTGCATCCAACGGCTGCGACGTGGTGTGCGGTGACGGATCGTGCGGGATTTGGGTGGGCTCTTGTGCCGACCACGGCGCCTCACCGGCCTCGGGTAATCCCGATGAATGCGACTGATCCTCTGCCACCGGTGGAAGCAGGCCTCCAAGCGTGGGCTGGGTCGGCGGTGGGATGGGTGAATCCGGATACAAACCTGGCCCCAAAGGAAGATCATTGTTGACTCGGAGCGAGGCATCTTCTTGATTGCGGCGAGCACGCCATTGTTCGCTCGTTTCAATACCCGTCGCAGAGACTTCCTGAGTCCTCCCATTCGGAGATTCTTTGACCAACACTGGTGGGACAACTTGACCAGCAGCCCGCAACACGATTTCGCAGGTCGCAATCAAATGCGTGCGATCAACGACCTCACGGTCGATGGGCCATTGTAAAATCTGCAACGCCAACTGGCGCGCGTGCTCGCGGCTCGACGCGTTGTACCCGGACGTGTGGGTGCCGAGCAGCCTCGCCAAATGCTCGACGTGCTGTGACCCGACAGTTGGTGGCAACTGTTGCCAGCGATTGAATTCCAAGTCAATCAAATGCCGCGCGCCACGGGACACATCGATCCGATCGCTCCCAAGGGCATCGACCAACGCAGGCAGGGCATCGGCCTGCAACGTCTTCAACTGAGTCAAATGAAGCGCAACCGCCGCGGGTGTGGCATCGTCGAGTTCATCACCGATTCCTCGCGCGAGCATCTGCGAGGGCGAAGGGGCCAAACGTAACAGCATCGCTAGCAACACCAACAGTGCGATAGCCGCCAAGGCCAGCGAGACCAACTGCTGATGGAGTTGCTTTTTCATCGTGGCGGGATTCTGCAGACTAACCAGCCCAACGACAAGGGCATTTCCGGAAACCGAACGGCAATAGCATCTGCGATGACCGCCAATTTCGAGCGAATTTGCAGGAAAAAACCCGAGTGGATAACCGTTTCATGGCGCGTTTACAAAATTGACTGTGCCCACAGCTGTCAATTGGCCGAATTATCACACTGATCGTTAGACTTTCACACGGGCTACCAAGGTTCCGCCAGTGTGATGCTATTTGGGGGGAGAGCATGTCACATTGCGCGCCGGACACGCGTCAGCAGTATTGGTACGCGCAGATCGTTTCTTCGATGCGTTGGGCGAGGCGCCACTCTTGGGTGGCGATCTGCTTTGTCGCCGCATTGCAGGTTGAGCTGCCTGCGGCGCGAGCCCAGCGGGGTGTGGAACAGCAAGCCAAACGCGATGCAATCGAAGCGATACCATTCGACCAGCTGGCCGAGGAAGCCCATGCCAAACTGTGGAGCGTGGTCTCACGCCCGAGTCTGTATCGCCAAATGCCGCCGACGGTGATCCCATCGGATCCTGATCTGTACGTCTTCCTCGTGCGACATCCCGAGGTGATTGTCAACATGTGGGACTTAATGGGAATCACCAAAGTCACGATCAACCGCAACGCTGACTACGTCTTTGATGCCAGCGACGGTGCCGGTACGGACAGTCGCGTCGAATTGATCTACGGCGACCAGAACTTGCATGTCATGTATGCCGATGGAACGTACGAAGGACCGTTGCTAAAGAACCTGATTCGCGGCCGTTGCGTGCTCGTCCTGCGGTCCAATTATTCCAGAGCCCAAGACAACAACACCTACGTGACGAGTCGTCTAGACGTATTTCTGCAGATTGACAATGCTGGCGCCGAACTGTTTGCCAGAACGTTGCACCCTTTGGTAGGCAGGACTGCGGACCAGAATTTTGTCGAGTCGGTGAAATTCCTCGGCCAAGTCACTCAAGCGGCAGAGACGCGCCCGCAACGGTTGCAGCAACTCACCCAGCGGTTGACCAAGGTCAGGCCGCCCGTTCGCCAGCAGTTCTCGACACTGACCACCATCGCCGGTAGGCGCGCCCTGCAGCGTCGCACGGGACAGTCGACCGATGCCGTGCAACGGCGCCCAACGCGAAGCTCGCAAACGGTCTCGCGCATCTACTCCGTGGACGGTACGGGCACGGCCGGCGCCGCAGACAGCAGCGAACCAGCTGCGTCGCTGCGTTAGCCCGGTTCGGCATCGGGGCCGAATTTGTCAAGGGCGATCTGTTTGATACCTTTCAGGTCCAGCTTTCCGGTGCCAAGAACGGGCAGCTCGTCGACCTCAAGATAGCTGTCGGCAGATGGAATGAAGATGTTTGGGAGTCCGGCTTCAGAAAGCCCATTCCTCAACTCATCGACCGACCTGTCAATCTTGGTGTGAACGACAATCAGCCGTTCGCCCTTCTTGGCGTCAGGCACGGCGGTCACCGCGATCTTAGGACCACCCTCCTCGTCAGCTTCTAAAAGCCCATTTAGCTCGTCTTCAACCTTGATATGTGGCACCATTTCACCACCAATCTTGGAAAAACGGCTTTCGCGCCCGGTGATCGTGATGAAACCGTCCTCGTCCAAATAGGCGACGTCCCCGGTCACATACCAACCGTCCTTGATGACGTCGCGCGTCAGATCGTCGCGGCCCATATAGCCTTTCATGACGTTCGAACCAGCGACGTGCAACATCCCGGACTGACCCGCCGGCAGATCTTCGCCAGTATCCAGATCCACGGCCTTCGCACGAACGCCCATCACGGGGCGACCGACAGTTCCTTCTTTGCAATCGACTTCGTCATGCTCGCCGGATCTCGCCGCGGGAATATTTACGGAGACCAGAGGGGACAGTTCGGTCGTGCCGTAGCCTTCCACAGGCCGCACGCCAAACTTCTCTTCGAACGCGTCAGACAGCGACGACGGAAGTTTCTCCGCGCCGGTAACCACGACATCCAACGCCTCGAATTGCTCCTTGTCGCACCGTCGCAAATAGCTCCGCAAAAATGTCGGTGTTGAAAGCAAGATCGTCGCACGATGTCTGCCTGCCAGCTTGCCCACCTGTTTCGCGTCGAGTGGATTGAAGTGATACACGCCTTTTATGTCCAGGCACATCGCCGTCCAAAACGTAACGGTGTATCCCATCGAATGAAAGAACGGCAAGATGCCAAGAATCACATCGTTGGAATTCAAGCGAATCGCGTGATCGATGGCGTCAACCTGCGAAGCGATATTGGCGTTCGTCAACATTACGCCTTTGGGCGTACCAGTCGAACCAGACGTAAAAATCACCGTCAGCACGTCTGCGGGGCCAACACGATCCGCTCCCAGCGACCGAGCCAGCATACCAGCCGGCACCGCATAGGATTGGCAGACGGAAACCAGTTTGTCAGATAGCTTCAACTTTCCGCGCAGGTCCTCCAAGTACACGACTTCAGTATCCAATTCGAAGTTCATCTTCTCCATGACCTTACGGCTGGTCAGTACATGTTTGATCTCCGCCTGAGCGATGCACGCATTCATGACCTCAGACGAAACCGTGTAGTTCAAGTTGACGGCCACGCGTAGGTCAAGTGTCAGCGCGGCATTGGCAATCACGCCCCCCGCCGACGGCGGCAACAACAGACCAACGTGCGATTCGTCGCGGTCGAGCACTTCACGACGCAACAAGCGACGGAGGATCAGCGTTTTCATCAGCAACGAACCACCGGTCAGTTCCTGGCCCGTCGAATCAGCGATCTTGGGACGAAAACGACGCTGCTTGCACCGCCTGATGAACGTCTTAATCAGCGCCGCCGTTTCGTTCGCGCGTTGTTCCACCGCCTGAACTCCCAATCGTTCTACTTCACGCCGAACCGTTTGGATGTCCGGCGGTCGCGTAAAGGGCCTGCCAAAATGAATATCGATTGGATAGGGCCACCGTTTGGGCCATTTCCAAAAGAACTTACCACTTTCAAAACTAAAGATACTCCCCCAGAGACCGTCGAGGTATACCGGCACGACAGGTGCATCGGTGTTATGCAGGATTTTCATCAACCCAGGTTTGAACGGCTGGAGTTGGCCGCTACGAGAGATGCCGCCTTCGGGAAAAATGCAGACCAGATCGCCTTCCTCCAATCCCTGGCGGGCTTCACGAAAGGCCCGCACGATCGCTTTGGGCTTGGGCATGATCATGATCGTGCCCCACTGTTGGGCCAACATGCGGAGGAATCGATTGTTGAAGTTCGCCCCCCAAACCACCATGCGAATCCTGCGTGAGCTGGTCAGCTGCAGCAATACACCGTCAATCCACGACATGTGGTTCGGTACCAGGAGTGCGCCGCCTCGTTCTGGCAAGTTCTCTAGTCCATGAACACGAATCCGATAAGCCGTCAGGCTTAACAACCACACAACGAACCGCAACGACGCTTGCGGAATCAACCAGATGATGTAGACGAAGATGGGCAAGGTCAGCAGACCAGCCACGAAGAAGATCTGCTGCGACGTCAGCAGCGGCAGATCAGATGCTTGGTAGTAGACGTTCTTGATTAATAACTCATCACCGGGAAACCGTTCGTAGTAATCCGCGATTTTGAAGAATTCGTTGTTGCGGCCCCGCTCCTGGAATTCGAACCACAGCAATCTCGCCAACGTCATTTTCCGTTCTGCCGGCGCGGCACGCTCCAATACGGATTCAACCTTCGGCTCGTTCCCCTCCAGCCAATTCGTCTTGAATTCTGCTTCCAGCGCAGCAACGTGTTGCTCGCTTTGAGCAGTCAGAGACGGCCCCAGCAAGTCTGAGGAGAGATTGTCAAGCGATCCTGGATAGGTTGGCGCTCGCAGCGCAGAGAACAACAGGGCGGAAAACAGTACGCCGGTAAACACCAAGAAATTCGTGGCAGCCAGAATAGAACCACGCGATTCAACCTCGCTGCGATGCTGCAAGAAGGCTTCCAGTGGAACGGAGAACAGTCCGGCGGATGTCCCCAGAACAAACAGCAACAGGCAGGCAGCAACAAAGCCCCACGTCAATGCCAGGTTTGGGTCAAGAAACGTACCTTGCACCAGGAACAGCAGCATGGCACTGATCGCAATGCCAAATGCACCCAGCGGTAGAATCCCCAACTCGACCCGCCCCGCCGACCAGATGCCGGCCAGCACGCTACCGCATCCCACACCCATCACCAGTGCGACCAGCAACGGCACCTTGTCCGTTTCAAGCATGGCGCCAGCTTCGGCGGCGAATTGATCGATGTTCAGTTGTGCCAAAGCACCGACAGACCAAAAGAACACAATCCCCAAGGCGACACGCAACAACGGTCGATTACTTGCCAGCGTACGCAGATCTCGCCACGTCTGTGCTGGCGCGTTCCAAGGAATTGCCCGGCCGACGTTGGCAATCGGCAAGCGTCGAATGAACAAACTCAGCAACGTTCCCACAACTGACACACCGATCAGCACCGCCGCCGAGAGTACCAGGTTGTCGCGACCGCGAAAGCCTGTTGCGTCGCTTAACCAGTTACCAACCGCCATGCCAATGACCGTGGCCGAGACTGTCGTCAGCCCGAACAGACCATTCGCTGCCGAAATGCATCTCGGATGAAGAATCTCTGGGATGGCCCCCAATTTCGATGGTGAAAAAATTGCACTTTGTGCACCCATTAGCGCCACCACGACAAAGAGCCCCGTCAGGCTCTCAAACCAAATCGCGCCGACTCCCACGGTCATGATGATGACCTCGGCGACCTTGCAGCCCACAATGACACGCTGCTTGTTGAAGCGATCGGCCAAATAGCCTGCAGGCGCAGCCAGGATTAGGTAAGGCAAAACAAAGCAGGCTGTTCCAGCGGTGAGGATGACGCCCACATTGGAAGGCTCGACATGATCCTTGCCGATGCCAATGACCAACCAGCGAAAGATATTGTCATTCACCGCAGTCAGAAACTGCGTGAACAGCAGCCCCTGAAAGCTGAGATTCCATAGGCTGGTCGCCCGCTCAGGGGCGGCTGCGTCGGGAGCGGCTGCGTCGAGGGCCGTCATTCGGTGCCTTGCGTCAGAACCACTGGTGGAGATCGCCGTACAGAATCACAATACCGCGCAACCCGTCAGGCAGATGAACACCCCGCCGCGCACGACCTCGTTGCCAAGGTGGGAATAGTGTCCGTCGATTCCAGGTGCCTCGTCAACCCGGATGCACACTTCTCTAGGCGAGATGCTCTAAATCGCGATCTTCCCTGCGACTGATAGAATCGGGCTGTTTGGATGTCGATTGAAGCTGGCGGGGCAGCGGATTCGATGAAACCCGAGGGCCACCAACCTCTTCGTGATGGGGAGGCCTGTCCGCCGCGGTGGGGCTTGAGAACTGGGTGGCGCCGCACAATGGGTCCCGGCTCGGAAAACGGGACGGATAGGTCTTGAAGCCGATTGTAGTCGCACAGTGGCCATGATGGAGGCACGTTAGGATGGAATTGAATCGCAACCACTACTTTGCCGTTGGTACGATTGTCCTGCTGCTGGGGCTCCAGCTTCGCTTCGTCGAATCGGTGCGGCTGACAAAGGCGAGCACTCAATTCTTGGCAGAGAAGTTCCACAAGTCCGAGCAACAGGTGGATCCCAACCCGTTTTCCACCCTGCTCTCCGTGCCAGCGGCAAATAACTCGAAGTCAATACGTCCGCCGCGGTGGTTGGGCTGGTCGCTGCTTTCGCTGGGAGCCGTCCTCGTGCTACACAGCTTGACGATGCGCAGACCAAGCTGACTGGCTTGGCCAGAGGAATTGCGATTCAAGAGTACCGATCGCTATTCAGACGATCGTTGGCCCCGCCCCGTTCGTTCGGACGGAAGGAATCGTCTCCCTGACTGACGCTGCGTCGCGTCACGCAGTGGAGAAAAGGGACGGGCTCGAATTCCGTCCAAAGACTGCTCGAACGTCCCGTCGCCAGCAACGATGAACCGTATGTGCACGAGTCCGCTGGCAGGCCAGTCCATGTCGAATTCGGGATGGATCGCCTGGAAAGGCAACTTGACGGTCGCCGCGCCTTTTCGAAAATCTGCTTCGTCTACCCGCACGGTCCAGCGCCCAATCCTGTCCAGCGTCGAACCGCCCCGAGTCGGCGCATCATTGAATTTGCGTCGCCGCCTGGTGACAAACTCCACTTGCAACGTTCCGCTAACCGCCGCGACGCTGCCTCGGTCATCGATCGGAAACAACCGGAGCAACAGCCCGTCGGTCTCCACGTCACCGTCCCAATTGGCCAAGGCCGCGTCAAACTGCACGGCATGGACTCGCCGAGTGAAGCCGAGCGCTTTTCGAGCGCGGTTGGCCATCGTTTCGCGCTGAGCACGCTCGTCCGCAGGTGGGATCTGCAAGATCCGGCTCGGACCGACCGCCGGCATCACCGGTGAATCGTTGCGTGCCACAAGTTCCTTAAGGTGCCCGATGCTAATCTGCTCGCCGTCAAGCGAAGCCCAGACGATTGTCTGCCAGTCGACTGGGCGAATCACCGTCACCGCCCGCGTCCCGTACTGTAGCCATAACCGTGCATCGTCGGTTCGCTTGTGAACGGTCGCGGAAATCTGTCGACCATTTTGCAAACGGACAACCAGCGTCTCTGCACTGACGCTCGTTGTACTCGCAACAAAACCCACGAACAGAAACAACGACCAGGCCAGCACTGTTGCTCGTTTCATCGGTTGCATCTCCCAGCCAGCAAGTTCGTTTGAAGCGGCGTTGTGCCAAACTGCAATTGCAAACTCGAGGCCGATTCTTCATTGCCCGGCGGATGCACCGGCCCAAATCGTTTCAGATTCCACAGTTACGGCCGTAGACGCAAAGAAAACGGGTGCCGCACCACAGTCAGGCGACGTTGCTTATCTGCCACATGCTGCCGAAATACCACAGCCTCTTCGTCCGCTACGCCTGCCACCCAAGCAGACTTTTTCGCTTTTGCTCATAGTCAAAAGCGAAAGAGTCTGTTTGACGGGCGGGCCCCGCGCGTAGATCAGGTGTGCTGGCTGTCAAAACAACCCCATTCTTGCCGAAAGACGGGGCAAATCCGCGAACTCAAAAGACCCGATGACGATTGGCCTGACGACTTTGCTTGCATTCAATCACATTGATATGTTAGGCTAAGGGTCGGCCCGAAACGGCTCCTGCCAGGACCATCACGGACGAAAAATCACACCCCAAACAAAGGCATTGACCATGCGACGCGCCCTCTCGCTTGCCTGTCCCCTCGCCTTCCTCTGCACGACAGTACTGCTCGCAGCTGACGCGCCTGATCCCCCCGGCCTGGGAGATCCCGGCAAACTCGTTTCCATCACACTCGACTCCGGTCGTACCATCGATGGTAAGTTTGTCTTGGCGGGCCGGGACGCCCATCAGCAACTTTTGGTAACCGGTACGTACGACAGCGGTCAAGTTCGCGATCTTTCCCGCGATGTCGTCTACACAGTCGCACCTGAGGGAATCGTGACGGTTGATGCATCTGGTTATGTGTCACCGATCGCGGAAGGCGATGTGACGGTGCACGTGCAGTTGCCCGATGGTCCCGATAGCACTGTGGGCGCTTCGGTCACAGACATCGCAGTTGATCTCCCGGTGAATTTCCCGAATCAAGTCGTACCGATCTTCACCAAGTATGGGTGCAATAGCGGTAGCTGCCACGGCAAGTCGAGCGGACAAAATGGCTTTCGTCTGTCGTTGCTGGGCTTCGTTCCGAATGAAGATTATGAGTACCTGGTCAAAGAAGGTCGGGGGCGACGTCTATTTCCCTCGGCTCCCTCGCGCAGCCTGTTGTTGACCAAATCGGTCGCTCAATCGCCACACGGTGGTGGTCATCGGATTTCAATCGAATCACCGGCGTACAGATTATTGCATCGCTGGATCGAGCAAGGCATGCCATATGGCTCCCCGGAGGATCCGACGGTCACGCACATTGAAGTCCTGCCGCGGGAACGATTGATGGGGCGCGAGCACTCGCAACAGCTAGTTTCTATCGCGCACTACACGGACGGATCAACCAAAGATGTAAGTCGGATGACGCAGTTCGATTCCAACGACGCGGAAATGGCAGAGGTCAGCGCCACAGGATTGGTGACAACCGCCAGACTGACGGGGAGCGTCGCTGTCATGGCGCGTTATCAGGGTTACGTCGGTGTATTCCGCGCCACGGTTCCGCTAGGCATTCCCGCGGACAACCTGCCGCCAACCACGACTGTCGTGGACACTCATGTATTCGCGAAGTTGAAAGACCTTGGCCTGCCATCCTCAGAAGTTTCCGGCGATCAAACGTTCCTGCGACGCGTCACCGTCGATATCGCCGGGCGGCTGCCATCGACTGAAGAAACCGAAGCATTCTTGCTAAACAGCTCGCCGACGAAGCGGGCGGAACTGGTCGATCGTTTGTTGGAGGGTACGGATCATGCCGAGTACTTCGCGAACAAATGGAGCGCGATTCTCCGCAACAAGCGACGTGCCGAGTACGAAAAAACCGCCACGTTTGGGTTCTACGATTGGATTCGCAGCAGCATTTTGGAAAACAAACCGTATGACGAATTTGTGCGTCAGATCCTCACCGCCAGTGGAGATGCTCAAGCAAACGCGCCGGTGGCTTGGTACCGCGAAGTGAAAGACGCTTCGGCGCAGGTCGAAGATACGGCTCAGCTGTTCCTGGGTCTTCGAATCCAGTGCGCCCGTTGCCACCATCATCCGTTTGAGGTTTGGAGCCAGCAGGACTACTACGGTTTCCAGGCGTTTTTCTCCCGTGTCGGACGCAAAAAGGGCTTGCTCCAGAACGAGGTTCGTATTTATCACAACCCGGGAGTGGCTCAATCACAGAATCCAAAGACCAAGCAGATGGTGAAACCGACGGGTCTGGGCGCGCCTACGCTTGAACTCTCTCAGTACGACGATCCCCGGCACGGGTTGGCTGACTGGATGGCGGCGCCAGACAATCCCTTCTTCGCGCGTGCTCTGGTCAATCGCTATTGGAAGCACTTCTTTGGACGCGGCCTTGTCGATCCAGAAGATGATATGCGAGTCACGAATCCGGCCACAAATCCCAAGCTGCTCGATGCGTTGGCGAAGGACTTTATCGAAAACAAGTTCGATATGAAGCACCTGATTCGTACGATTTGCAATTCGCAAACCTACCAATTGGCGGCCGAGCCCAACGCATGGAATCAGAATGACAAACAGAACTTCTCACGATATTACCCCAAGCGGCTGAATGCCGAAGTGCTTTTGGACGCCATCAACCAGGTGACAGGAACAACCACGGGATTCAGTGGGGCGCCGGCCGGAACGCGGGCGGTTCAACTTCCTGACAACGGTTTCACTTCGTACTTCTTGACCGTCTTCGGTCGCCCTGAAGCCAGCAGTGCTTGCGAATGTGAACGGTCGTCCGAGGCGAATCTGGCCCAGAGCCTCCATCTGCTGAATTCCAGTGAGATCCAAGGCAAACTGACAGCTGGCAGCGGCAGTGCCGCTCGTCTAGCTGCCGACAAGGATCGGGACCATGCCACCAAGATCCGGGAGCTTTATTTGCTCGCTTTCGTCCGACCACCGCTGGACGACGAGACAGCAATTGCGATCGCCCATATTGAAAAATGTGGCGATGACGTCAAGCGTGCCTATGAAGACATTGTTTGGGCCCTGATCAATACCAAAGAATTCCTGTTCAATCACTAACAGCCCTGTTCAATCACCATGAGCCAGTACCTGGCGACCCGTGATGGCTGGAGTTATCGTTGCGGGTCGTGTGCGGCACTGGCAGACCTGCCGTTGTGTGGTTCGCCCCCGGGGGCGATTTCAAGCACAAGAACACCTACCCGCTTTGAATCAACCGGTTTCAACAATCACACTGGAATCGGAACAGCATTCCACATAGTCCGCCGTCCATGCCCAAAACCGGGTTGGCCCTCCATCGCATAAGGAATGACACCGATGGCGTCTCGATTAAGTGCTTCTACTGCGAGCTGGTTACCGTTATCTTGCAGTCGCGCATCTGCATTTTATTCGTTTGCGATTACCTGTCTGGCCGTTTCAACGGCTTTTGGTCAATTGCCAACCGCACAATTGTCGAGCGTCTATCCACCTGGCGGTAAAGTTGGCACGACGTTTGACATCACCATCGCCGGTGGTGATACGGATAGCGTCAAGCAGCTGGTCTTTTCCCACCCAGGCATCACGGCTGCGGCGAAAATGACACCAGCAACGGATTTCGAGCCGGCCAAGCCCGTCGAAAGGCAATTCACGGTCAAGATTGCTGCCGAGGTTCCCGCCGGTAGCTACGATGCTCGCGTGGTAGGTCGATTTGGCGCGTCCAACCCACGCACGTTTGTGGTCGGCGTTCTGGACGAAGTTACGAACGTCTCTGCCAACGCGGCGGACACAGCACCTGCGGCCACAGTCAACCAGACAATCAATGGGCTCGTGGATGCCAATAAACGCGACTTCGTCAAATTGACACTCAAGAAAGGACAGCGAGTCCTGATCGACTGCCAGGCGCGGCGCATTGACTCGCGCTTGAACGGTACGATGTCGCTGACCGCACCCAACGGAAACGAGATTGCCCGTAGCCTCGATTACCAGGGACAAGACCCTCTGATAGACGCCACCGCACCGGTGGACGGCGATTACACGTTGGCCCTCTATGATTTTGTTTACCGAGGCGGTGCCGACTATTTCTACCGACTGACAATTCATGACAAACCGTTCATTGACTTCGTCTTTCCACCTTCGGGTCTGGTTGGATCCACAACCGACTTCACACTGTACGGTCGCAACTTGCCAGGCGGCGAAGCTTCTGATGTGCAGGTCGGCGGAGTTGCCTTGCAAGAGAAAACAGTCAAGGTCACGTTACCCAAGGATGATGCCGCACAACAATTCCAGGTGGCGGGCCGAGCCGAGCCGCGTAATGCGACGCTAGATGCTTTCCAATACCGCGCCGAAAATGGCCAGCAGCTGCCGATTTATTTTTCTCAGCACCCGGTTATCGCCGAACAGGCGGCCAACGACACGGCGGAAACGGCTCAGACCGTTACCGTCCCGTGTGAATACGTCGGCCAGTTTTACCCACAACGCGATACAGACTGGGTCCAATTCCAGGGAAAGAAAGGGGACGTCTTCTATCTCGATTTTCAGTCACATCGGCTGGGGGCCAACGTAGACGCCCGGTTGGTCGTACAACGCGTGACGAAGAATGACAAAGGTGAAGAGACGGTCAGCGACGTTGCGAATGTCGATGACCCAGGTGATCGCAATGGCAAACTTGGCAGTGATTTCGACATTTCCACCGACGATCCGTCGTACCGTCTCACTTGTAGTGACGATGCCACCTATCGAATCATGCTGCGAGACCAGTTCGGTGGAAACCGAGTGGATCCGCGTGCTATTTACCGTCTGGTGATTCGACCGGCGCAGCCGGACTTTCGATTGTTCGTTGTCTCTCAACCCGTAACCACGCCGGTCAACACAAATCTTGTCCGTGTTGGTGGTGTCACGATTCGCAAGGGTGGGACAGCGGCTGTTAAAGTCACGGTCCAAAGACAGGATGGCTTTGATGGCGAAATTGAACTCACCGCCGAAGGTCTGCCTGGTGGCGTGTCGATGCGTGGCGTACTGATTGGAGCAACGCAGAGTACCGCTACGTTGATCTTCGAGGCCGCCGAAGACGCTGCAGATTCCATGGGAAACTTCCGCGTCTTGGGAAAAGCGAAACTGGGCGAGGCCGCGGTGACTCGCGTGGCACGTAGCGGCAGCGTGGTATGGGGCACGGGCAACCGGCTCCAGGATCCGCCGAACTTCCGCGTTACACAAGACCTGGCATTGGCAGTCATCGGCCAGGAAGTCGCGCCCGCCTATGCTGAGGCGGGTGAGGACAAAGTCTGGGAGACCTCACGCGGTGGCAAGCTGGAAATCCCAGTCAAGGTCAAACGCCGTCGGGACTTTAAGGGAGATTTGACGTTGGCCGCCAACGGTCTACCAGGTGAACTTAAGGTCGCCAACGTCGTCATTAAGGGTGACAAGGCCGAAGCGAAACTGGCCTTCAATGTAACCAACAAAGCCGCCAAACCGGGTGTGTATACGTTTTTTCTACGCGCCGATACCAAGTCGAAGTTGATTCGTGACGAGTTGGCGGTCCCGGCCGTTGAGGCCGAGCAGAAACACTTGGAGGCCAAGGTCAAAGAGTTTGACGTGGCGGCGAAGGCGCTCGTGCTAAACAAAGACGCCGCCGTCAAGACGGCGCAAACTGCGACCGCGGCCATTAAACCCACGGAAGATGCCGCCAAGAGAGCGATTGCCGAAGCCCAGCAAGCTGCTGAGGCCGCAAAGAAAGCCGCAGACACATTGAAGGCTGCGGAGGAAGTGGCGGGCAAGGACGAGGCAAACCAGGACCTGGCCAAGGCTGTCCAGGAGGCCGAAAAAGCGAAAACGGCAGCCGACCAGTCCAGTGCGAAGGCGACCGTTGCCAAGGACGCTGCTGAAACAAAACTCACCAAGGTTAAAGAGGCTGCGGCAGCCGCCGAAGCCGCCAAGGTTGAAGCAGAGAAACAAGCTGCTGCCGGCGCCGAAAAACTGAAGCAAGTCCAGGCTCTCAAGACCGCCGCTGACAAACGCGTCGCGGCCGTCAAGAAAGCTAACGCGCCAAAGGACCTGGCCTTCGTCGCAATCTCAACGCCGGTTCGCGTCCGCATCGTCAATTCACCTTTGGAAATCACCGCCACCGCCCCGGCCGATGCTGTCAAGCAAGGCGGTACGGTGGAAATCTCCACAACAATCAAACGCCTTTACGGTTTTGCCGACAAGGTCGATCTGGTGTTGGAAGCGCC
>JASLPZ010000309.1:0-8485 GCA_030744725.1 Pirellulaceae bacterium | reverse complement strand
GCCGAGGAAATAGGGGCGCGGAGAATTTGTCAATGGGTCACGAATTGGAATAGCAACTCGGTCCGTGGCATTTATCGTAACTCCTCTGCACCACAAAGGATTCTGCGAGTCCGCTCGACCATGCGTGCTTCACACTTCCAGGTTGAATGTCTGGCACAGATATCGCCAGGCACGTTGGGCGACGGTGCGATAGCCGGTGTGGATTTTCGCCGTTCCTGTTGCTCCGACCAGGAGCAGACCGTCTTCGTCGTCGATCGAAGCGCTGCCTTGATAGGTCGTACTGTCTGGCCGTTGGTGACCGCTTTGATCGGTGCGCGTGACGAGGTCGCCTCCACTCTTGCTCGACAGGCTCTGTGGCATGACCTTCATATCGAGTTGCGAGATCTGACTGATCTGCGACCGGAACCGTTGCCCCGGTAGCTGCTCGAACATGATATCGACCGCCTGCCCTTTGTGAACAAATTCCATATCGCCTTGATCGATGGCCAGGATTGCTTCCAGGTGGCGCGGGTCGCCGATCTGACAAACCGGGACCCCTTCAGGAAGAAACGCATTGCGGTTTCGCGGTTCCAGCGGCGTCCCAGACCAACTGGGCAGATTTGCTCCATTGCGAGGTGCTTCGGGGACACGTGGCGGCGGAATGACCCACCCCGCCAACGGTGCAGAGATCGCCAAACGTCGCGCATCGCGTTGCCGATTCTGCAACTGTTCGTCGCGGGCTGCCAAGGCTTCTTGCACTTCTGCGATTTCGGCCGCAGCCGATTCGTCTTCAAACGATCGCTGTAGTAGGGCGATTCGTCTTGATTCGAGTTGCCGTTTTGCACCTTCGATCTGCGCAATGCTGATTTGGACGTCGAGACTGCCCAACGTGAGTAATGGTTGATCACGCTCGACCCACTGGCCGTCGCGGACGTGGATACGTTTAATCGCACCTGGTGTCTCGACATACACGGACGCGGCGTCACGCAATTGCAAATACAAACTACAGTTGGTGTAGTACGGCAGCGGGACAAGGAAGATTGCCAACAGCACGATCGCCGTACCGGCGACGCTGGCAATCATGCGTGGCTTGTTCACTTGATCCATCCTCCCAGGTACGTAAAAGAATCTGCAAAGCTTCCACAACGGTGCCACCAACAACCCGTAAAGCGACATCACAGCGATCAATTGCCCAATGATCTTTAGTCCGTAAGGCTCGAATACTTCGTACAAGAACCACAGGATTCCAAACACAACCAACCAACGGTACGCAGCCGCTGCGATGCAGTAGATAGCAAAGAACGATTGGCGTCGCTGTGGCAAGAACGGATCGGGTGGTTCCGTCAGGCCGAGACACCATGAGCCGAGTTTGCGTTGTAGAATGGTGCTCGCTTTTTGTCGCAAGTTAGGAATTTCGACCAAATCCGAGAGGATATAGTAGCCGTCATATCGCAACAAGGGATTCGCGTTGAACAAGAGCGTGCTGACCGAGCAGACGAACATCACGTTGAAGCAAACGTAGTTCAACAGTCCGGGATGCGTGAACCACCAGACAAAAGTGCAGATCGACGCCAACACGATCTCCACGTACATGCCTGCCGCGCCGATCGCCGCGCGGTGCCATTTGTTGGGCAACATCCACGAATCCGATACGTTGCAATACAGACAGGGCGTCAGGACCAACATCATCATTCCCATTTCGTGGCATTCGCCGCCCAGTCGTTTGCAGGATAGCCCGTGACCGAATTCGTGGAGGACCTTGGTGACGGCCAGAGTGAGGCTCAGCCAGATCCAGTTCTCCGAGGCGAAGAATGCATGAAACCCCGGCATCCGGGACCAGAAGATGTCGAACTGAACGCCGATCAACAGGGCCGCCGACATCGTCAGAATCAGACTCAGCACCAGGCAGGGTACAGAGAATAGCCAACCCACACGGCGATCCAACCACGTCAGCAGGCGGTCTGGATCAAAGCCCTTAAAGCGAATGCACAGGACGTTGGTCAGGGCACCAAGCTTCTGTCGATGCGAGGTTGCGACATGGCGTTTGTACAGTTGTTGCCCCTGTCCGGCTGCGTCAGAGACGACCAGCGCACTTCGGTGCAGCATCGACACCAACTGATGCAGTTCGTGCGTTGTGATCTTTTGTGGTGCGAATCGGCGTTCAAATTCCGCTTGAATATCCTGTAGGCTGGCCTGACCATCCAACATCTCCAACAGCGCAAATTCTTCTTCTTCGAAGCGATAGTACTTCTGGGCCAGGCGGTCCTTCACGATCCAGTATTTGCGGCCCAAGTATATGTGTTGCTCAATCGTAAGGTCCGACCGCGTTCGCATTCGCAGTGGACGCGACGCGCCGGAAGCGAGCGATTGCGTTGCACCTGTCATGTTGGATCCAACCATCAGCGCGGCTAACCGTCAGTTTCGATTCGAATCCACTCAGTTCCCATGCACCGTCATCGTTGCGTTCATTCCGGGACGCAACAACCAGTGACCTCGGTGCTGCCGGTTTTCAACTTCGGCACGGATCCGATAGTGGTTACCCGCCTGGACCAGTGGACTGATGAACGTGACCTTGCCGGTGAATTGTTCCATCTGTCCACGTGCCAACTGGACCTTTACGGCGACCTGCCGATCGCTCAAGTCCGAGGGATTGAACTCCTTGCCATCCAAGAACCCGTCCACGCGCAAGCGATCCATTCGCACCACGCGAATCACTGGTTCGCCGATATCCACCCACTGACCTTCTTGTTTGAGTACATCGATCACGACACCTTTGAATGGTGCATTGATCTGACAACGTAGAATATTCTCTTCTGCGGCTAGCACAGCGGCTTGTTGCACATCGGCAGTCATCTGCGCAACTCGCAAATCAAGCTTGCTTCGATCGATCTGCAATTCCGCGCGATGACGTGCCAGCCGTTTTCGGCGGATTTCGGACATTGGTATCACGCCAGGCGATTGGCGATTGATGCCCAGGTCTTGATTCAATTCGGCATCGGCCAGTTCGAAGGATTTGATCGAAAAGCGGACTTCGATGTCGTCATCCGCACGGGTCTGGGCCGCGTTGCGTTCCAATTCGGCAGCCGTCTTCTGCAGCTGGGCCTGCCGATCGTCGATCCGTGCGAGCAGGTCACCCGGTTCCACCATGTCATCTTCGCGAACATCGACACGTACCAGGCGACCCGCTTGTTCCGCTGGCACCTCGACATCTTGGATCAAAAAGACCTGGCAGTGCTGAATGGTTGGCGTGCCGGTCGGCGCAGGAGAGACGAATTCCTGTTGGGGCATCGGCCCGCCCATGGTCACCGCCATCAACATCGTCAAGGTGATTGAGTGCATTGAATACCTCCGCGTTTCCGTTTGTTTCTGTCACCGTACTGCACGAACGGATCTGCCCGCCGCCCGTCGGCGTTTCTAGGCGAGCGGCGGAATTGAGTTTACCAGTCGTAGGTTTCCATCTGCCTGTCGCCTTACAGCCAGAACAAGACTCTTGATTGGACGGTTTCCAGCAGTTCGTGAAAGACCACGTAACCAATCGACCGGCGGCCACAATTCACCTTGGCGGTGACCGTGGTGTCGCTGCGAAGTTCGGGCAACTGTTGTTTGTCGATGGCAACACGGATTAGCACCGAATTGCCTTCATCTCCCTGGACTTCCGCCGTCCGATGGATGTCCGTCACGCGACCTTCAAATTCCAACCCCGGGTGTGACGACAAGACAAACGTCACACGCAGTCGATTTTGGCTGTCACGCGCCGCGCGGGAAATATGTCCCATCCGTCGTTCGGGCATATTCAACTCTAGCTCCCAGGCACCCATCGGGTCGACAATTGTCATCAGCGCGCGGCCAGTCTGTACAGGTCGTCGCAGCAGTAGTTCGCTGACACCCCACGTGACAACCTGGCCGTGAGTCTCGGACCGAATGACCAACTGCTCTTGTTTTTGGCGGAGCAGAATCAGCTCTCGGTCGATGCTCTCGGCCACTTGTTTGAGCTCCAGTAACTCGCCGCCTAGCCGGTTCTGCTCGGCAACTCCCAATCGGCGATCGTGCAGCTGGGCGCGCTGAATCGCTCGAATCCGTTCCTGCGTAGTCCGATTCCGCCCAATCAGGTCGGCAATCTCCACCTCCAGTTCGTTGTTCTTCATCCGCACCAGAACGTCGCCTCGCTGGACGGGCTGTTCGTGCCGGACTGGAACCTCCGTGATCACACCGTCCAGGTGAGCGTAGATCTCGTGGCGGGACGATGGTTGCAGCGTGCCGCGCGAGGATAGTTCGAAATCCGCGGGCACCAGGGCGAGCGCCAGGACGACGCCGACGACAACGGCCAATCCCAACACGACCTTGGGCAGGTTGCGGACTTTGGCAACCCATTTGGCTTTGCCCAGCATCCGCCACAGCGGCATGAGAAACAGGCTCTCGTGATCCAATGCGTTGGCCAATGCCGAGGCGCTATGCTGGGCGACGATGTCGACCCGCTCGATCTGTCCTTCCGCCACGGTAAGATCACCCATTTGCTCGACAATCAACGCCGCAATGACTTCTTTCGGCAGGTCGTCGCTGGGCTGAGAATCGGTGCCCTGCAGACCATCCGGCGGTCGGCGCAACGGGACCACGGCCACCATCGTGGCGTGTGATTGATCGACGTACTGCTGCAACGGTTCGTCGATTTGAGGCGGCACGTCGTCGTCTGCGCCCCCGTACCACAGCGGTCGGTTACCTGCGACCACGGCGGTGGCCAATTGTCCCAGCAGTTTGACTTCTTCCGCACGTCGATCCAGTGTATCGAGCCCGCTGACGGCGACCACCTGTTGGCGACTACCGCGTCGCAACGTCAAGCTAACTCGGTCGCAGCGAACCAAGCGTCGACTTTCGTTGACAATCGTATACCCTGTCTGACGAACATTCAGACCGCGATGAACTTGGCAGATGAACCGCTCGAGGTTCTCCCATAGCGTCTTGCTGTCTCCCAATTGCCGCAGTTGTCGGTTCTTGAGAAACTCACTGGCCAGTTCGGCCATCTGGACCAGAAACCTCAAATAGCCGCGTTGAGTCGTCGGACCACCGCCGCTGCGCTGAAAAATCTCAATTACGCCGCGTGGTTCGTTTTCGACACGCAGGCAGGCCAGTACGAGCAGGTGATTTGTTGGGTTACCAGCCTCGTCACCGCCGGACGAACCAGATTGTGGCGGCACCAGCGTAGGCTGTCCGCTGGCCAAGACATTCTGCAGCAAGAGCCCGTGCCGTCGTTGGTTCTCGGGTTGATCCGCCAGTGTTTCAGTCGGCAGGTTGACTTGGTATTGCAGTCGCAATCCGCCGTTGTTTTCAACCGTCCACAGTGCACCACCGGACGACGCCAATGCCTGAACGACGCGGCGCAGAAACTCGTCGTAGAATTCGTCTAACGGGATGTCAGTCTGAGAAAGATGTGTAATCTCTTGCACCAGAGAACGGATCTCGTTCTTGGTCTGCTGGATCAGCACGGAATTGACCTCTGACGCATCCTGCGTTGACGTTGCTGAAACGCCTGCTGGCGGAAGATTGAATTGCGATTGAGGGTCGGTTGACCCGGTGGTACTCATGGCAGCCTGATCGGCGAAGGAGCGAAATCCGTGAATGCGCGCAGGGGCGCATTTCCTCCTTATTTGATCGGATGTTGCAACACCAGGTCTGTCGTCAAAATCGACAAAACCGTCAGAGCTTCACAGACTGCATGACGCTTTATCGGCGCAATCGCAACTTGTAGGTACTGCTGCCACTTGCGGTTACGATCGGGCTATACTTGCAGCATCACCTTGAAAAATCCGCCGGAGAAAATGCAATGCGATACACGATGACAAGCTTGTTGATGCTGGCGCTGGTGGTTTCGGTGACGGCTATTTCCACCGCGGCGGAAGCCCGAATGACTCCGGAGCTACTTTGGGAACTGGGCCGTGTCTCTGGTGGTGCCGTTTCAGGAAATGGCCTGCAAATCGCTTACACCGTGCGCAGCTACGAATTGAAAGAGAACACCGGGAGCAGCGAACTCCATCTGCTGACGCTGGACGGGCGGCGCGATCGAGTCATCGGCAAGGCCTGGAAGAGCGTTTCGGATCTCCAATGGGGACAGGGGACGTCGGCCGGTCGCCTGTTCTTTGTCGGCATCCCCACCGATGTCGAAGACGCCAAGCCTCAGGTCTGGTCGGTCAATCCGAAGAAAGTGAAACCTCGTCAAGTAACCGATATCGAGGCGGGTGTTGCCAACCTCAAGGTCGCCCCCACCGGCACGCACTTGGCCTTCACCGTCGATGTGAAGATGGATGCCACCGTTAACGAGCTTTACAGTGATCTTCCCAAAGCCGACGCTCGGATCATCGATTCCCTGTTGTTCCGGCACTGGAACGCCTGGCACGATTATGCCTACAGTCATCTTCACGCCGCCAGGTTCAGCAATGGCCGCGCCGTCGACGTCGTTGATCTGATGGACGGGTTGCGTGTCGACTGTCCGTTGCAGCCTTTTGGTGGCGCTGAGAGCTATGCCTGGTCCAGCGACGGCCGGGAGATCGCTTACAGCGCCAAGATCGTGAACAATCCGGCCGAATCGACAGACAGCGACATCTATCTGGTCGGTATCGACGGCGGGCACGCGAAGTGCATCACGCCGGGACGCCCTGGCTACGAAACCGAACCGGTGTATTCGCCGGATGGCAAGACGATTGCCTTCCATTCCATGGAGCGAGGGGGTTTCGAGTCCGATCGGAACCGCATCCTGCTGTACGACCGATCGAGGGGCAGCATCGACGAGCTGACCGTCGGCCTGGACCAGACGGCGCACAGCGCGACGTGGATGCCGGATTCGAAATCAATGCTGTTCGTTTCCGAATGGCGCGGCACCAATCAGATCTTTCGTATCTGGCTGAACGATCACAAGACGACACAGGTCACTCACGGCCGCTACAACTGGAGTCTGTCTGATCTGTTCGCGGATGGCCGGACAGCGTTGGTCGCCCGGCAAGACATGCTGCGACCGAACGAACTGGCGACACTTGCGCTGGCCGACGGTACCCATACGGTCGTCACCACGGCCAATGACGCGCATTATATGAAACTGGCTCTCCCCAGAGTCGAACAGCGTCAAGTCACCGCTAGTGACGGCAAGACGATCCATAACTGGGTGATCTATCCACCGGACTTTGATCCCACCAAGAAATGGCCGTTGATCACGTACTGCCAGGGTGGCCCGCAGGGGCAGATTGGCCAGTGGTTCTCCTATCGTTGGAATTTTCACCTGATGGCGGCTCAGGGCTACGTCGTGGTAGCCGTCAACCGGCGTGGTCTACCCGGCTTTGGTCGCCCTTGGAACGACCAGATCAGTGGCGATTGGGGAGGTCAGGCGATGCAAGACATCCTGGCGTCGACTGACGACCTGCTGAGCGAGTCTTACATAGATCGCAGTCGCACGGCAGCGGTGGGCGCCAGCTTCGGCGGCTACACGGTGTACTGGTTAATGGGCAATCACGCGAACCGGTTTCGTTGCATGATCGCTCATTGCGGCGTGTTCAATCTTGAATCCTGGTACAGTTCGACGGAAGAACTGTTCTTTGCCAATTGGGATCTGGGCGGACCTTATTGGAAGAGTCAAAAGGCGCGGGACATGTACGATCGCTTCTCGCCCCACCGGTTTATTGGCGACTGGAAGACGCCATTGCTGGTGATTCACGGCGAGAAAGATTTTCGCGTGCCCGTGACACAGGGCATCGAAGCGTTCACGGCGGCACAGATCCAGGGTGTGCCGTCGCGGTTTCTGTACTATCCGGCCGAGGGTCATTGGGTCCTATCGCCTCAAAACGGCGTCCTCTGGCACCGCGTCTTCTTCGACTGGCTGGCCAGCCACTGCCAATCGCCGAAGTAGGCTAGCAGTGTTCGATCTTCTATTGTCGTCTTTCGCGGAGTACGTGTTTAGCGTGCTGGCAAGATCCAACGCCGAAGGCGTTATACGACACCTCAACCGATGTTGTAAAAAAGCCATTGGTATTTCACATTGTCGTCCCTCGCGATCTTCTTCGCGGGCGAGGTAGGTGATCCTAACTCGTTGCACAGTAAGGCTGTCGGAGGGAGACAATGTCATGGAGGATAACCGGAAACGTGATGAGCGGAGATTGCGGAGATGCTATCAATGCAATCGTTTGGAGGAGGAGTTGTTGGCCATGGTTTACGGTGAAGTCTGGCCTTTGGTTCACAGAGTTCTGACCGTCCAGCAACTGGCTGACAGTGTCGATCAACGGCGCAGCGGCTTTGTTTCCAAACAAAAGATCGGAGCTTGAAGTCATGGACGACACACTTATTATTGCCTTGTACGGTCGCGTTAGCTCAGAGCGACAGGCCGACGAATTGACTATCCAAAGTCAGCTTTCGGCACTGAAGCAACGCATCATTGACGACCAGGTGACACTCGACGAAGAACTGTGTCTTTTGGACGATGGATACTCTGGCGAGACTTTGTTGCGGCCAGCGCTGGAGCAATTGCGCG
>JASLPZ010000308.1:0-8504 GCA_030744725.1 Pirellulaceae bacterium | reverse complement strand
CACCGATTTAATACCGTTCCGGGAATCGCTGGCTTCTCTTCGTTCTTCGCTCGCTGTTCCGTGTATTTTTGAAGCCTCTCTTGCCTCACCTCCCGCGAGAGGTCGCCGAAATTCTGGAACAGCTCCTGCCGCTGTTTATCGAGCTCGGCGTTCAGCTCCGTGGCGAGTTTTGACTGCTCGTCTGTCAGTTTCAGTTCCTGTGCGACCTCAGGAACCGCCGCCACCCGTAATGTGCCTGCACTTCCGCCGAAGAAACTTCGACGCTGTTGTGCGTGGACCAGGCCGGCAGCGAACACGAGTGTCACAACGCATACCCAACGGATTACTTGTTTTCTCGGCTGCATGTTTCTCTCCTTCGTCTTGAACTGAATGCGTGGAATGTGTCTGTGTTGCACTATACCAAAAAGAAGATCAGTCTGTTGTTGCGGTCACGATCTGCGCCAAGGCTCGTACGGATTCCAGGCGAACGTACTCGTCGTCATCCTGCATGGCCTTCGTCAGCATCACCAGCGCGGGCTGCGACGGCGTGCCAATGTTACCCAACGCGTAAGCCGCCGCGACGCGTGTGGCAGCATCTGCGGACTGTAATACTTTCGTCAGTTGGGTTACGGCAGGAGCACCGATTGCGACCAGGGCATCGGCGGCATCTCGCGATTCTTCGAGGATCTTGATGTCGTCTTTCAACGCTTCGATCAGAAGCAAAATAACTTCTTCCTCGTTCAAGAAAATGAGCTCACCTTCTTCTGACCGCTGGCGGAGCGCCTCGACCCCAAGAATGCGAATACCTCGCTCGCTCTCGTGCGTTCTTGCTTCTTCGAGAGTGGCCACGACTTCGTCAGTCTTCACTCCAATTCTACCTAGGGCGTAAACGATCGATTTCTTGTTGTACACACTTTCCTCGGCGCGATAGGCGGAAATGAGTGAACCAGTGGCATCTTTCGCCTGCGAGCCGAGTGCGCCCAACGCATTGGCTGCTTTCGCACGATTGACTGCGCCTGGTTCGTGCCGAGGGGCCAAGGCTTTGATGAGGGCTTCGATGGCCTTCTCCGCATTGGCTTCGTCGACACCGGTCTGACTAATGGCATTGATGACCGCGCCGCGAATCATCTCGTCTTCGTCGCTTAACTCGTCAAGCAACTGGGGCACCGCCTCTTTGGCCAGCGGACCAATCTTTGTCAGTGCATTGATGACGGCTAGGCGACGGACGGCTTTGTCATCACGCTGCAACAGCGCAATCAGCTGCTGAACTTCCAACTGCCGGTCGCTGAATTGCTCCAGCACGCGCTCAGCCAGTGAGCGGTTGCGCTCATTGACATCCGTGTACGAAACGCTCACAAGAATCGGTACGGCCTCTTTGGTTTCTGTGCCAATTTCCAAGAGAAGTTCCAGGGCCGTTGTGCGTTGCTGAGGGTCGCCGTTTTCTACCGTCTTAACGAGTTGAGGTACGGCCGTCGTTCTGAGGTTTACCAAAGCCAATTTGGCCGCGGCCCGGACTTTCGGGTCTTGGTCGTTCAGCGATTTCACAACCGTTCCGATCGCCTTGTCTGCTACGTCGTCTGTGGCAGCGTCTTCAGCAGAAAACGCAATTGCGCAGGCAGAATTGATCGCCAAAACTGCGACAAACAATATTCTCATGATTCGTTCTCGACATGGAGGATGCTGGTGTGCGACTTTACCTCGAGTGCGATTGCCCCAACGGACAACGCGTGGGGGCAGAACCAGTATAATTGACACTCACCTGCCCGAGTTCCAGGAAGAAGATTTGTTGGGGAAGGGAATTGTGAAATGAACCACACCTCAGACATGTTTACAGCGGCGCAACTGAAGCATTTCCAACGCATGTGGAGCCATATGAGAGTGTTATTATTGACGTGTGTTCTGGCGATCGTGTTGCCCCTGAGCGTGTGCGCTGTCGAGTTGCCGAACGCGCCGAAGGACAGCTTTAGCGTCGTTGTCATTCCCGACACGCAACACTATCGTGGCCGAGGGACGAAGGCCGAGCCGAACAGCCAGGCACAAATCAGCAATCCAACGTTTCGCGCGTACGTGGACTGGATCGCCGCGAACCTTGAACGGCAACGAATCGTCTTCGTCAGCCATGTTGGCGATATCGTTGATCTGAACAACGACGAGCAATGGACTATCGCGAGGCAATGCATGGACCGATTGCACGGCAGGGTGCCGTACGGTATCTCCGTCGGTAACCACGACATGACCAGTTCGGGTGATTCGACGTTGTTTCAACGTTACTTTCCTCGTCAGAGATTTGCCGAATTTGTGTGGTATGGCGGCTGTTTCGAACCGCCCACAGATCCGGTCATCTCTGCAAATAACGCCAACAGCTTTCAACTATTCTCGGCAGCCGGGATGGACTTCGTCTACTTGCACTTGGAATGCAACGCTCCAGACGACGTGTTGCAGTGGGCCAGTGACGTCTTGAAGCGGTACGCAGAACGCCGCGCACTGATCACGACACATATGGGGCTCGGGCCTCGTGCCAGACCCAAGACTAGTCAGGACTATTTCGACGCTCCGAAGGGTCGAATGATGTGGACAAAACGTCACGGCAAACGAGGCAACTCGCCACAACAGATGTGGGACAAGTGTTTCAGCAAACATCGTAACTTATTCATGATCTTCTGTGGCGACCAGAGCCGAACTCAAGCCCTCCATCAACAATCGCGCGGCGATCATGGCAATGCCGTGTATGAACTGTTGTCGGACTACGGGACGAATGGTTTGAGAGTGATGAATTTCCTTCCGTACGCCGATCGTATTGAAGTGCGAACATGGAACCCGCTGAAAAGTGAGCTGTGTGAGTCAACGAGCATCGTACCGCAACGGTCGTGGCATCAATTCGAGTTGACGTACGAGATGACTGAGGTGAAGTGACAAGCGTCGACACGGTTCCCGATCGGCTACAGGTTGTGGGCTGGTCTCCTGACCAGCCCACCGTTTTGACTGCAGGTCTCCCCTTTCTGCAGCGAACGTGGACAGGCATTTCACGCGCTCGTGGAGACCTTCGGTCGGCGTGGTGTTGCGGTCGGGAGACCGCATCACAACAAGTGACACGATGTGAAAACACAGCAAACCAACAACTTAAGAGCTGTACGATCTCCTTGGGGAGAAGAACAGGATGATGCTGCGGAGCCACACGGAATGTAGTGCCACCGCCACAGGGAGCATGAAGTGTCTTGGCCCGGGTGCCAACTGGGACGAAACCGCTTTTTTGTGAGGTACACTATAGATAGGACAACCGGAACAGGAGCATGAGTCGTGGCATCAAATTACTTGCACTGTCAAGCTTGCGGCAGATGGAGCAATCACGAAGAACTGTCTTATTCTGACGTCACCCGAAGTCCCAACGAAACTGAACGGAAATGGAAAGCAAGGTCAGCAGTTGCTGCCAGCGACCGGAGAAGAGAGTTCACAGAGCACTGTCCAAATGGATTCGTCAGGTATCGTCAGTGCGAGCAATGTGACGAGATTTGGCAGTCGATAGAATTGCCGGTTGATTTTGTAGACGGACTTGTCGAGGCGATGACACTATATGCTGAACATTCAGACGAGCAGGAAGTGAAGCTGAAGAGACTAATCGCCTGGGCAGATTCGCCTCAAGCGCTTGATCTTCCTGTTCCGTAACTCCAGACAGCCACCTTCATCGGATCGCACCTCCCATTCTTGCGCTCTTGGGCTCGACGAGATGCGCTGAGAACGGATGAAGGAGAGTTCTACGGTCTCGAACTGCTCTCCTTCGTTTCCGATCCAATCGCGATAAGATGCTTTTGGGTGCGAACGATAAACAGCCCGCCGGCGATTGCAGGCGTCGAGAGACAGTATTCACCGACGGTGTGGGTGCCGGCAACCTCGAATTTCGGTCCCGCATTAATTGAGATGACCACACCAGACTCGGCGGTGGCGTAGATCTTGCCGTCGGCCGCGACGGGTGAAGCGGTAAAGCTTATTGCTGTACTGTTGCCGCATCGCCGCCGGTACATTCGTTTGCCGGCCTTTGCGTTGTAGCAGGTGAAGACACCATTGTTGCCACACGTATACAGGTAGTCCCCGTAAAGAATGGGCGTTGGAAGGTACGGCCCGCCACGGGATGTGCTCCACTCGATGTGTTCATTCGAATCTTCGTCCTCTCCTAACGTGATATCTCCCGCCGCATTCAGCCGAACAGCGTAGATCGGTTGAATGGGCCGGTAGCCGCTGGTCACGAAGATCAGGTCGCGACCTACGATAGGTGTGGGCACCGTGATCGCGGCGTTCCCGGCCAGCTTCCACAGTTCCCTGCCCGTGCGCGCGTCATAGCCGCGCACGTGATTCGTGGCGTTCGTGATCAAGAGCGGCAGGCAGGCAGTTTCGTGAACGGTGGGAGTGCCCCAAGACGGAAGTTCGTCACGTGGCATTCGCCAGATCTCTTTGCCGCTTTCAATTTCAAATGCGGCGATAAACGACTCTTGTTGAATGTCACATTGAACGATGACGGTGCTTTGGTAGATGATCGGCGAGCTCCCGAAGCCCCACTGATAGTCCGCGTCGTCGAAGGCGCCGCTATCGAGCACACCCAGGTTGGTTTCCCAGAGCAGCTTGCCGTCCATGTCGAAGCAGCTGAACTGGCCCGAATTAAAGAGCGCCACCACGTGTTTTCCATCTGTGGCAGGCGTCGAATTCGCTTGGCTCGACTTCAAGTGACGCCTGATCGGCGGGACGCCCTCATCTGCCACTCGGTGCCAGAGCACACGACCTGTAACTCGATCCACACAATACAGACGCCACGAGTGTTCTGATGTGTCATTGGCTGCGTCGCCCGCGCCGTACAGCCCGATTCGCACCTCGGTGTTGCCGGCACTGCTGACAGCCGTTGTGACGAACACTTTGTCCTTCCAAACAATTGGGCACGAGTTGGCCAATCCCGGGATCGCCGTCTTCCAACGCACGCCTTCACCTTTTGTCACATCCCACTGTTCGGGAAGGTCTTGACCAACGGCGATCCCCCGCGCGCCTCGACCGCGAAACGACGGCCAAGTGTCGTGCGCGGCAACGCCGTTGTCACGCGTCCAATCGTTCGCATCGGTGACGACTTGAACTGGCTCGGCTGAGAGATCGCCACGGCGCGCTGCATCGATCAGCTTACTTTCTTTTTCGTCTGCGCTCCCAACGGCGACCAACAGGTGAATCACTGCGACAAAGACAAAGCACGAATTGCGTTTCATAGCCGTGTTCTCCTTTCCGTGCAAAGAACTTTCTCCCTTGCAGACCACTGAGCAAAGTAGCATAACATGTCCTGGGCTCCTCGATGTCATGCGACATTGACAACTTTGCCAATGAGGGAAGCGTAGGAGAATTCAGCCTACAACGATCGATTCGATGCAGAGGAAGCGAGTCAAAGATCAAGTGATGGAACTCGGTCATTCGCGTTTCGCACGCAAACAAGAGGACACGAACAGATGAAGAGACGCACTTTTCTGAAGGCGGTTGCGGCGCTCTCGTCGGCAAGTGGGCTGAAACTTGGACGGGCTGGTCAGTCGGATGGAACTAGTGGTGTCGCCGATCTGACCGAACGGCTCAACCCGAAGATCCAACAGGCGCGCGAGGTGGCGCTAAACATTCTCAAACCCTCGAAGAAAGAGCTGGAACGGGGATTCCGTCTGCACGCCGAGTCACTCGTGTTTGATGCCTACGGATTCTCGCCGAGAGCAGCAGTTGATGGAACGTCACTAGCGGCGGCAATCGAGGCGGGCGCGTCGGACGTCGAACTGAAGGACCTGCGCGAGGAGATGTCCATGACACGCTATGTTCACGATGCCGCCGAGCGACAGGAATACCGCGATGCGTGGCGAGCCTCGGGTGTCACATGCATCTTCCAGAACGCTGGCGAGGAAGGTCAGGATCCGTTGCGGTTGATGAAACGGCTGGCACGCTTCACATACGCCACCGACATGCTCCGCGACCTGGTGTCGAAGGCGGCTGTCCCCGACGATATCGTCGAAGCCAAGCGGCGGCGGCGCCATTGCCTGTACCTCACCGGAAACGGCGTGCCGCTCACGCAACAGTGGGTGTCCGTGCCGGATGAGCTGCGTTACCTCCGCGTGTTCTATCAACTCGGCATCCGCATGATGCACCTGACTTACCAGCGGCGGAACATGATTGGCGATGGATGTGGCGAAGAGTCAGATGCCGGTTTGAGTGATTTCGGCCGCCGAGTGATTGCAGAGATGAACCGAGTTGGCGTGATTCCAGACTGCGCGCACTCCGGTTGGCAAACGAGCCTGGAATCAGCGGAGGTCACGGAGAAACCGGTCGTCGCCAGCCACACAACGTGCGCGGCTCTCGATTCGAACCCTCACGCCCGCAGCAAACCAGACAACGTAATCCGTGCGATCGCGGAGACGGGCGGCTACGTTGGCATCTGCTGTATTCCGCGTTTTCTGCGCGGCAAAGGTGACATCAGCGCGCTGCTGGATCACATCGACTACGCCGCAAAGAAGTTTGGCGTCGACCACGTGGCGATCGGCACCGATGTGGCTTATTCGTCTCAGAACTCCGCTGCCGAGCAAAAGAAAATCCCTCGTCTTCGCCGGGGCCGCGCCGATTTCCGCTCACTCTGGCCTGCCGATGCGTTCCAAACATCGCCACAAATGCGTGACAGTGTTGTGTGGACGAACTGGCCGCTGTTCTCCGTCGGCCTGGTGCAGCGCGGGCATTCGGATGAGGATATACGCAAGATCATCGGAGGGAATGTGATGCGCGTGGCACGTGAAGCCTTCAAGCGAACGTAAAACGTACATTCCACTACCAACGATTGTGACGATTGCGTCGTCTTGTCGTAGCGGTAACTCCGGTGGCATTGCGGCCCAACCCAATGAATTCTGACGTTTGACGATCACATGGCCCCGGTTGGTTTTTCGCCGAGCGATACTTCAGGGTACGCCGGCCCTTGGCGGGTGAATTGAGACGCAATCCGTCACGGGAGGATTTGACATGTGGATCCTGATCGCTGTGGCTGTCGTTCTTGGCAGCATCGTGTTTTACGACATCACACAGCGCAAGCGGACAATCCTACGTAACTTTCCCATTGTCGGACACTTTCGGTACTGGTTGGAATCGATCGGACCAGAACTGCGGCAGTATATCGTCACCAGCAACATGGAAGAGCGGCCCTTCAGCCGTGCCCAGCGGCGTTGGATTTACGCGAGCTCGAAGAAAGCGAATCAATACTTCGGCTTTGGTACGGAAGCCGATCTCGAACGGTCACCGAACCATCTTGTCATCAAGCACGCAAGCTTTCCGCTCTCGGACCCTCTCGTGGGTCAGGAGGATTATGACCCGGAGTTTCAGATCCAGTGCGCAAAAATTGTGGGTGCGTATCGCAACCGGCGGAAGGCATTTCGGCCCCAATCCGTGGTGAATATTTCCGGTATGAGCTTTGGCTCGCTGAGCGGGCGGGCGGTCGAGGCGTTCAATCGCGGCGCGAGTGCTGCTGGCTGTCTTCACAACACCGGCGAAGGTGGCGTTTCTCGCCATCATCTTCATGGCGGCGATCTCGTGTGGCAGATCGGCACCGGCTACTATGGGTGTCGCGACAGCAGTGGTGGGTTCGACATGGCGCGCCTGTTGGATGTCGTCGCCGCCCATCCGATCAAGGCAATCGAGATCAAGCTGAGCCAAGGCGCCAAGCCAGGTGTCGGCGGATTCTTGCCGGCAGCGAAGATTACTCCTGAGATCGCAGAAGCCCGTGGCATTCCACTGGGAAAGGACTGCGCCAGTCCAGCCACACACACAGCATTCACTGGTGTCGACAGTCTCCTGGACTTCGTGGAACAGTTGGCAGAAGCATCGGGACTGCCAGTGGGAATCAAATCGGCCGTCGGCCAGCCAGATTTCTGGCAGAGTTTGACCGATCGAATGGCAGCGACGGGACGTGGCGTAGACTTTATCACGATTGACGGAGCCGAGGGTGGTACCGGTGCAGCTCCACTTGTGTTTTCCGATCATGTCGCACTCCCGCTCAAGGTTGCGCTGAGCAGAGTCTATTGCGAGTTCGCAAGACATGATCTTCACGAGAGTGTCGTTTTCAATGCCTCCGGCAAATTGGGATTTCCCGAATCTGCGCTGTTCGCTTTTGCCCTGGGTGCGGATATGGTCAGCGTCGCCCGAGAGGCGATGCTTTCGATCGGATGCATCCAGGCACAACGCTGTCACACCGGACACTGCCCGGCTGGCATCGCAACGCAGAATCAATGGCTGATGCGTGGTCTCGATCCCACGCTCAAAGCAGCGCGATTGACCAATTATGTCGTTGCGCTCCGTAAGGAACTGCTGCGTCTTGGTCGAGCGTGCGGAGTTTCACATCCCGCTTTGATTAGCATAGACCACTTCGAGATTCTGAACGACCGCCTCGGTTCCACACCCGCATCGGAAATCTTCGGGTACCCATCCGACGAGTCGATGTCCCGCGTCGATGACACGGTGGTAGCTGGGCACTAGAGTGCATTCGG
>JASLPZ010000307.1:0-8509 GCA_030744725.1 Pirellulaceae bacterium | reverse complement strand
TTCACAAATCCATCAGGGCCAAACGGCAAAATCAACCGGCCCCAAGCCTATTGAACGTAACTCCGTGAACGGTTACCACTCCCAGCGTCGAACGACCCGTTGATTGTCTTCAGGACGGCAGCGCGACCCAGACGCTATAATGAAACCATGTGTCGTGCTGCCGCCATCATTGCATCAATGCTTGTAGGGTCATCCTTTACCCAGGCAGAGGACTGGCCTACCTATGCGCACGACAATCAGCGCACCGGGGTGACAGCCGAGGAACTCTCTCCGCCGTTGGGGTTGGCGTGGGTATTTGAGCCGGCATTTCCACCGGCCGAAGGCTGGCCGCTGAACGTTGACGGGTATGGTGCTTACAAGACCGCGCCCAATGTCAACTACGACGACGCGTATCAGGTGACTGTCGTCGGCTCGGTCGCCTTCCTAGCCGCTTCCGGGGAAAACCGGGTTTACGCAATCAACGCCGAACATGGCCACGTCCTCTGGACGTTCACCACCGACGCAGCACCGCGACTGGCACCGACAATCTGGGAGGGACGTGCCTACATCGGCTCTGACGATGGACATGTCCATTGCCTCGACGCCATCACCGGCAAGTCGATCTGGGAATTCAACGCTGCCATCAACGAGCAGCGACTGCTCGGATACGGTCGCTTCGGATCGACGTGGCCCGTGCGTGCCGGCGTCATGATCGACAATGGTGTGGCCTACTTCACCGCTGGCCTGTTTCCTTCTGAAGGGATCTACCTTTATGCCGTCGATGCTTTGACGGGCCAGCTCAAATACCGACGTCCACTCTCGGGTACGGGAAACAACGGCCCGAGTCCGCAAGGCTACCCATTGGCCGACGGCGAGAGTATCTATCTGACCTCCCGCGTCGCGCCCACCCGATGGCGTAAGGACAACGGCCAGCCCATCCCCTTCGCCACGCCCGACCCTAACGTCAACAAGTCACACCAATACCGCTTCTATCGTGGCGGCAGCTACGCACAGTTATGGGATGACCGCATCGTCTTCGGCCAGGCAGCGCAGTTGGCCTACGATCCAGCAGCGACTTGGACGGACAAATATGGTCGCGAGCAAAGCGGGACACTCGTCTTCAATTGGTTTAACGCTCGGCGGATCGCCTTCCCAGGTGACCTCGCCATCGTCGCCACCGACTATCACATCTTGGCCATTCCACAGAATCGACTCGGCGAAATGGCCGACACGATTTGTCGCGAATTCGAAGATGCCTACAAGAAGCACCGCGTTGCTACATGTGAGGCTGGGCTGGCGGAGATCGCTCGCCACGGTGCCGACTCCGAACGTGGCAAGGCGATTCGTAACGGCAACTTGCGGTGGTCACTCAAGCCGTTCCAGGAGCAATGGCCCGCCGCCGCCAAACTTCTGTTCGACAAGTTTTCCGCACAGTCAAACTGGATGACACCGCTTAAGGCAAACGAGGTGATGGTTGTCGCGGGCGACGTCGTCTACGCCGGTGGTGAAGACAAAGTCGTGGCGCTGTCCATGGAATCTGGCAAAATCCTCTGGCAGGCGAAAACCGACTCACGCGTCCGGGGGCTGGCCGTGTCCAACGAGCGACTTTTCGTCAGCACGATCGATGGCAAGGTTCGCTGTTTCCAGCCTGGCAACCGATCCGAACCCAAAATAGTCACCAGCAGACCAGTCCTCCCTCTCGTGGCCAATCCTCACTACGAGAAGATCGCGTACCAGGTCCTCCAGCAGACATCGATTCGTGATGGCTACTGCCTCATCGTCGGTGGCGGCGACGGACAGCTTGCCGCAGCACTCGCCAGAATGACACGACTGACGATCGAAGTCGTTGACATCGACCGAAAGGGGATCGACAACGCACGGGCATGGCTGGCCGGCGAAAAACTCTACGGTGGCCGGATCAATATCACGGCCGTAGCGACCGACTCCATCCACAGGCTGCCCTATCCGCCCTTCAACTTCAACTTGGTCATCGATCAGCGAACGTTTACAGAGGATACCGCATCGGCACCGATCGATGAGCTGATCCGGGTAACACGTCCTCAAGGCGGTCAACTGGTGCTCGGGGCTACATCTGCAAAGACACCCAATTACGCGCTCCCCGAACAATACCGACAAACTCAGGAACTGACGACGATCCTCAACCATAACGCCCTCTACTGCAAACGCCACAAACAGCCCGGCACCACGAACTGGACGCACAACTACGCCAACGCCGCCAACACCTACTGCAGCGAAGATGTCGCCGTCCACGGCCCCTTCGGTGTCCTCTGGTACGGCAACCCCGGCCCGCGTAAACGGATCGATCGGCACGCCCGTGGTCCGCTGCCGTTGGTCGTCAATGGAGTTGCTCTACTTTCAGGCTACGATCTGGTCATGGCGTACGACGTCTACAACGGCCGCAAGTATTGGGAACGGTGGATACCGGGAGCAACTCGCCAGGATCTCCCCGCGGGTACGTCGAACCTCGCCGCAGACGAGCAGTACTTCTATGTTGTCATTAACAACCAAGAATGTCTGCAACTCGATCGCATCACAGGCAAAACTCACAATCACTTCCGTCCGCCAGCCAATGCAGAACATGCCTATTGGGGTTGGATTGCACGCCAAGGCGACTTGCTACTCGGGAGCCATTCACGGCACGACGAGAGTCGGCGTCGAGCCTCGCACCAAGTCGCAGACGGGCTGTTCGCCATCGATGTCGACGGTGGAGAAACCGCATGGACCTATCAGGGTGGTGGGATCGAGCACGATGGGATCGCAGTCGGCGATGGCAAGGTCTTCTTCGTCGATCGTAAGCTGACCGATGCTGAGAAACTGACAGCGCTCGAGAATACCGTCAAGGACGATAAAGTCAAAGATCGCGCCGTCGACCGTCGCGGTAAACCGATCGAGCCGGATCTCGGGAAGTTGGTGGCCGTCAACCAGCGTGACGGCAGCGTCGCCTGGCAGCAGCCATTTAACTTCTCGGACATCACCGTCGACGATCGCGTGATCGGGCAGCGATCAGGCATCATCTGCATGGTGAAGGACAACATCGTCGTGGTGACCGGAATCGGAAGCATTGGTCATCCCTATCAGGAATTCAACAAGGGTGAGTTCGCACGCCGCGCGATGTACGCATTCCATGCGACTAGCGGCAAGATGATCTGGGGTGGTCGGCGCAATTATCGCAAACGACCCATCATCGTTGGCGACTTTATCTATGCCGAGCCAGGCGCCTGGAACTTGAAAACCGGGACCCCACGCCTCGTGACGAACCCGTTGACAGGCGAGAAGACGACAATGAACTTCCTCCGCGGCTATTCCGGTTGCGACCACCTGCTTGCGTCAGCCAACTGCATTTTTGGCAATGCTGGTTCAGGGGGTTTTGCCCACTACAATCTCGACGAACAAGCGGGCTACACGCCGATCGGAGGTATGCAGCTCGCCTGCAACACGGGCGCCGTGCCAGCCAACGGTCTGTTTGTGGCACCTGAAGGTCGGGCGGGGTGCGTTTGCAGTGTCGGCATTCAGACGTCACTCGTATTGTATCCCCGCCAACAGGCTCAAGCATGGGGATTCAGCTCACGCGGCAGTCTGTTGGAAAAACTCACGCCAGTCAAACATGTGGCAGTCAACCTGGGCGCACCAGGATTCCGCACCGATGACACCGGCCGTCTGTGGCTCCCCTACGCCGGGCAAAACAACGTGGCTGGGGCGTTTGGAAACTGGTTGCCCAAGTATAAGCACTCCCCCCAATCGTTCACTTATCGACAGGCCGAAACGGCTCGTGTTGCTAATAAGTCGATTCCCTGGGTCTTCTCTTCGTACTACCACGACACGAAGGAATTGACGTTCCGGCTGTTGGATGAAGGGAGAGGCAGATACACCATCCGTCTCTACTTCACCGAGCCAGATGAACTGAAACCGGGGCAGCGCGTTTTCAACGTTCAGCTTCAAGGCGAGACCGTCAGCGAGAACCTCGACATCGTTGCCGCGACAGGGGGCCGTTTTCGCCCGTTGGTCAAGACATTTCAGGGCGTGGAAGTTGAGCAGGTTTTGCATATCGAATTGAAGGCCCAAGAAGGACGGCCCGTTCTCTGCGGGTTTGAAGCGACGCGGGAGGATTAGTCGCGTCGTTTTTTTTCGCACGGAGAGGGATAGGGTGAGGGTATTTGGGTTTTTGGACAGAGCCTAGCTGGACAGAAAACCGCCAAAAGCCACATCGAGGTGGCTACGACTGAGATGAGCTTTCCCAGGCCACGAGGGCTTTCTTTCGTGTCTTTCCCCAGCGGTAGTCGCCGAAAATACCGGTCTCGCGAATCACACGATGGCAGGGGATCAAGTAGGCCATCCGATTCCGTCCAACCGCGCTACCGACCGCCCGCGCGGCGCCACGATCTCCCAGCGATTCGGCGATTCGCCCGTAGCTGGTCAACGAACCTCTTGGGATCTGAAGCAGTGCCCGCCACACGCGCACTTGAAACTCAGTGCCGCGAACAAATACTTTCAAGGGCGATCTGTCGTTCGAGTCAGTGGGCTTCGCAAAGATCGAATCGACAACTCCCGCAGGGTCATCGTCCCAGTCAATTCGCGCAAGCGGCCAGTCTTTTTCGATCGCAACGGCGCCCGTGTGCCGGTTTTTCGACTCGACGAACGACAGATGACAAATCCCCCGAGGGCTGACTCCGATGAGACAGGTTCCGAACGGGCTCTCACCGAATCCCGCCCGAATCGTCCAACCCTCGCCACCCGATTTCACTTCGCCTGGCGAAGCGGCTTCCAGGTTCACGCACAGGTCGTGCAGACGTCCTGGCCCAGAAAGACCCGTGTTAAATGCGGCGTCAAGCACACTTTCGCCAGCTTCCAAAGCCTCCTTGGCACGTGAGAGCGTCAGACACTGAAGAAAGCCCTTTGGCGTTACGCCGGCCCAGCGGGAAAAGAGTCGGTGAAAGTGGTGCTGGCTCAGATCAGCCCGTTCGGCGAGCTGTGCCAGCGTCGGTTGTTCAATGTGGTTCTCGTCGAGATAGCTAATCACGCGGGCGATTCGGTCGTAGTCATTCATGCCCAGATTCTATTATGTGTCTGCGGCCCGCCCACCCGATTCTTGCGGCGGCGCCGCAAATCGCTGTGTAAAAGGAGTGCCGCGGCCTGTGACCATGTTTGTCCAGCCCGTCGGCCCTCGAATACACGTGTACTGCAAGACGGCGGCAGACTCCATCAGGCACGCCGTGCCAGGCATTCTCCGAAATAATCGCGAAGTCAGGGCTGATACTTTGGATTGGGGATCGAGGGAATCGGAGCGTCCACCTCCTTTCGCCATTGACGGAGTGCCGTCAGTAACTGCCCGGCCTTGTTGGGATTGGCCTTGGCCAGATCATGCTGTTCGCCGATGTCGTCGCGGAGATTGTAGAGTTCGATGCGTCCGGATTCGAACCATTCGATCAGCTTCCACTGGCCCATCCGAATCGCTCCGGCCGGTGTCGTGCGAAAAGGGCCGCCGTGTGGATCGCCTCTGCCCTGCAAAAAGCAGGGGAAGTGCCAGTACAACCCACGCCGATCAAGCGACGCCGCAGCGTCGCGAAAGAGTGGCACAAGACTCTTGCCGTCCAACTCTGTAGCGCTAGGTGGGTCGGTCTTGCTGACTTCCAGCAGCGTCGGATAGAAGTCGATGCCGATGACCGGTTCGTTGCAAACCGACCCCGCTTTCGTCACACCTGGCCATTTGACGATCATCGGAACACGGATTCCGCCTTCGTACAACATGCCTTTCGCGCCGCGCAAAGGCGAGTTCGAAGTGGCACCGCTGTGGCCGCCGTTGTCCGAGCAGAACAGGACGATCGTGTTGTCGGCAAGCTTTAGACGGTCCAGTGTGTCCAGTACACGACCAACACTCTCATCAACGCTCGAAATCATCGCGGCGTACTTAGCGTTGGTGTGGTGTTTCCCTTTTGTCTTCGCAGCGAACTTTTCGGTCAACTTGGCTTTGGCTTGAATCGGTGTGTGCACGGCGTAATGTGTCAGATATAGAAAGAACGGCTCGGCGCGATGTGCTTCGATGAACGTGCACGCTTCGTCCGTCAAGCGATCTGTCAGGTACTCGCCGGGATCCTGGTTCACCAGATTCGGATACTCGTATGGACTATGGTAGCCACCGCCACTCGGGCTACCCCATTCTCGGCCAGCGATATTCGTATCGAAGCCCTGCGTGGTTGGATCCGCGCCCAAGTGCCACTTGCCCATGGTCGCCGTGGCGTAGCCGCTGGCTTTTAGTGCTTCGGCGAGCGTCACGAATCTGGCATCCAGGACTGTCTTGTTAGGCACCGGCTCCAGCTTACGAAAGCGATGGTTGCCACGTTTTGGATCGCCGACTGTAAAAATCCCGTGTCGCGGCGTGTACTGGCCGCTCATCAAAGAAGCACGGCTGGGCGCACAATTGGGGCCGTTGGAATAAGCGGCGCGAAAAACCATGCCTTGTTGCGCCAGTTGGTCCGTGCGCGGAGATTCGTAGTAGTCGCTTCCCATCAAGCCCAGGTCGGTCCAACCCATGTCGTCGATGAAGAAGAACACGATGTTGGGCCGAGGCACCTCGGCGCTTTGAGCAGACGCCGATAGATTTGCCAGAGTCGCCACGAGTGCGACCAGCAATACAACGATTCTGAAGATCATCTATTCTGAACTCCAAATTGGTTTGAATTCGGAAACTCTTCGGTCTGCAACTACTGTCGATCCAGAGCCGCATTCGAATCACGACATGCTTTCAAACAAGGTTCTTGTCAGGATTCACGATGGCAGCGCAGGAGGGTCGCAGGCGCGGCCGCGCTGTGTGCCACACTACCAGCGGAGCAAAGCCGTGCCCCACGTGAGGCCTGCGCCAAAACCACTCATCAGCACCAAGTCTCCCGAGTGGATGCGATCCTCGCGAATGGATTCATCCAGCGCCAGCGGGATACTCGCGGCGGAAGTGTTTCCATAGCGGGTTAGATTGATGACCATTTTGTCACGGTCGATGTTCAGATCGTTGGCAATTGCCTCGATGATTCGGATGTTGGCCTGATGCAATACAACCCGATCGAGGTCGTCCACGCTTAGCTTGGCGTGTGCCAGCGCGCTGCGGATGGAATCAGCAACCAGACGGACGGCCCACTTGAAGACTGGACGGCCATCCATTTGGATGAAATGTCGATTGTCAATCAGCCCCTTCGCGGTGATTGGTTCCCGCGTTCCGCCCGCGGGGATGCACAACAAGTCCGCACGCTTACCGTCCGAACCCAGGGTGTACGAAACGAGGCCTTGTTCTTTCTGGCCGGGCCCCAACAGCACGGCACCAGCGCCATCACCAAACAGTGGATACGTTTTCTTATCGGCTGGGTTAACCGTTTGCGACATGATGTCCGCACCGACAACCAAGGCACATTTGCTGCTGCCGGTCTTAACGAACTGCGCTGCCGTGGTCAGACCGTACATGAATCCAGCGCAAGCCGCGTTGACATCGACCGAAGCAGCAGTCGCACCGAGCTTACGTTGCAGATGACACGCAGTCGAAGGCATACGTGTATCCGGTGTCATGGTGGCGATGACGATCAGATCGACATCGCTAGCTTCGACCTTGGCCTGCTCGAGGCACTGTTGGGCTGCCGCCAATGCCAGATCACTGGTGGCCATTCCGACAGGCGCGCGACGACGCTCGTGAATGCCCGTTCGCTGGATAATCCAATCGGCGTCGTAACCCAAAGCAGAGAGATCCTCGTTACGCACGATTTCTTCAGGTGCGGCCGAGCCAGTCCCGAGCACTTGGATACCCATCAGCGCGTGAAATTCGCTCCTCTCTAGACGTCGGGGCGTGATCTGCGTCTTGTCGACGGCTGTTGCCATGAGATTCCTATTGCTTCTTGCGGGATTCGTCAGGGATTTCCACCCAACGTCGTTCGTCGTACGACGCCAACACGTTGTTGGCGACGACTTGAGCGCAGATTCCATCAAAAGAACTGGGAATGGCGTCACGCTGCTCGGTAATCGCCGAGACAAATTCCCAAACCACATCATATCGGAAGACCGTCGTGGGTTCACCATCACCGAGGACGCGCGGGTCGTTGGTTGGCTTCAGATATTCGTCGGGAACCGCGACGGGAGCAAGGTCTTCGCTGGTTCTTCCCAGCAGAATGGTGTTCGGCTCGTGCAGTCGATACACCGCCAAACCTCCCGATCCACTGACCTCCGCCCATTCGTGGCCAAAGCCATTGAGGTCGCTGCCGATGGCCAGCGCCGTCCCTTCCCAAACGCCCATTGCGCCGCAGGCGAATTCACCAATCAGCCAAGACCGATCACCCACTTCCGAGGGAGGGCAAACAACTCCGGTTAGGAAGTCAACCTGCCGGTCATTCTGCCTGCCGCCATCCAAGGCCTGGCTGGAATCGCGATCTGCCACCAGCTCGGCACACGGATCGAAGCGGTTAGGCAACTCCCAGCAATAAATGTACCGTCAGGTTTTCTGCGGCTGAATGCGGACGGCGTATTTGGAGATCGTGGT
>JASLPZ010000306.1:0-8516 GCA_030744725.1 Pirellulaceae bacterium | reverse complement strand
ATGGCCATTGTCTCATCCATGCCTCGTTGCGCTTCTTCGTCCGTCGTTTCCCCAGGGCCAGTATTGCACCCCACGCTCAGGGCGACACTAACAATCATCGCTATAAGCAAGCTAAACATCTTCTTCATGGCTATTAACCTTCCAACAAAACCTGAGAAAAAATAGTGATGCGGTACTGCGTTTGCATCAGGTAAGGCCGTTAGGGCCATACGACCTGGGCGGCGTTACGATGGCCAGCAATGGTATGGATTGCGATCCACATGTTTCCATTAATACCCAAAGTGGCATTATTCCCACCACGCGAGGCTTGTCCATTAGTAATCGTATCGGGAATGAAACGCACCGATGCGTCGCAAAGGGTTGCCTGGTGACCGCCGGGGTGAAAACTCCCAGAACTCGGCCACTCGGTGTTCGGAGCCCAGTGAGTATAGAAAACCGGAGTCATCACATAGGGGGCGCGCCAAGTTGGGTGCCAGATGGGCCCACTGGAGCCGTCGGCTCGATTGACGCTGCCCTTCTGTTCAGCTCGAACCCAGCTGTGATTCCACCCGTGCCAAGCGGCTGGGGCGACAAACGCCGAACGAGAAACCGTGCCTCTGCCCTGCCTCTTGTGGCCCGATCCGCCAGCCCATCGTTGAGCAGGACCGCCTCCCCCCTTGAGTGTGACTTCGGCGAGCATGACGGTGTTCGAAGTCCCGTCGGTAATGTCACGAAATTTTGTGGCGTCATAGAAAGAGAAAGCCGCGGCGCGCTGTGAATCACCGCGCTTGCGACGATGCCCGTCCCAGCCTTGACTCCCCGCGTAAGACGTGATGCCAAAACCATGGGGCGGGCCAGCGACATTTGGATCTGACGGGCAAAGCAGCGCAGGCAACATTAACTCGCGTGCCGGGGCTCCGGCGACCTGAATGCGGTTGAATTCCCGCAAAGCGGGCAAACTGAAGTTAATCTGATCGTGTAGTGGCGATTGTTCAATGAAGGGAAGAATGAGTGTGATCCAAGTATAGTTCTTCACAGTGTTCGCTGATGGCTGCGTCCCTCGCGGGTTGCCATGCCATATCGCGTCCGGCGGGAACGTCTTGTAGGTGTCGTGATAGTTGTGCACCGCCAAACCAAGCTGCTTCTGATTGTTGCCGCACGACATGCGGCGTGCCGCTTCGCGAGCCGCTTGCACCGCGGGCAACAGCAGAGCTACCAATATGCCAATGATGGCGATGACGACGAGCAGCTCGACCAGTGTGAAGGCACCGTTCGGGCGCCGAGAGCTTGAGACCATTGTTCGACCTCCGATGTAGAAGAATAGAAAAGACCAGTAAACGCGACCGCAGTTCAGAGAACCGCAGTTTAGAATATCTTAGAATATCTCGGTAGAATTACGTAGAACCTTGAACATACCACGCGGCAACTGCCGTGGCAAGAATTGGCCGTGAAAAGACCGTTTGCGATGTTCATGTCCTGGTCCACTGAATTGGGACTAAACGCATGTCGATGCGATTCTGGTAGAGCTGTGACGGACATGAACGTCGGATTTACCCGAAGGCGCGACACACAAAGTCGAGCAGTTGATCTTGGCTGATCCTTAGCTCCCATCGGACTCGCATACGACCCGAAATCCGACGTTGTGTACTCGTTGCCAAGTCGGATAGCTGAGCCGAAACGCGGAACGGCAGCGCGTTGGGCGATCAACCCACGATCCGCCGCGCACCACCTTTCGTCCACCGGATGCAACTTCATCTCGACCATCTCCCGCATCGTAGGGATACCGCCGGTAGTCACTGCGAGTCCATTCGGCGGCATTGCCGTGCATGTCGTACAAGCCCCAGACGCTGGGTTGATAGGAACGGATCGGAGACGTCGCTATCACCCCGTCGTCATAACGTGAGTTACAAACGATGTTGCCTCCGTAGATGGCGGAGAGAAAGATGCCTCGGCCGTAATGTGCGTCAACGTTGGACGCCAAGCCGCCCGTGGGACCCGGCGGCAGACTCAAGGCTTTATCTGCGACATTGGCGTGTCTCGAAAAATCCGCTTCGACATCGCCAAATGAAAACGCGGTGTCCGAGCCAGCACGACAGGCATATTCCCATTGAGCTTCCGTCGGAAGTGTGTACTCCGTTCCAGTCTTCTGCGAGAGCCAGCGGCAGAAGGCCATCGCCCTCTCCCACGCGACGCGCACTGCGGGTTGAGTCGGCCCATCGAGCGACAACCCGGGGCCGTCGGGGCCTTGGTAGCGTTTTGTGAACAGCCGTGAATCATGGTATCCATCAAAGCGGCGAAACTGTTCGTTCGTGACTTCGCAGATGCCGATCCAAAAACTGGTCTTGATCGAGACCGCTGAAAGTGGGTGTTCGTCCGCTTCACCGTTGGTCGACCCCATGACAAACTGGCCGGCGGGAATACGCGCCAGTGTCATCGTCACACCGTCGCCGAGTTCAATCGTTCTCCGAAAAGTCGTTTGTGCCGACTGACGCTGCTCCGCCTCTTCGACATCAAATGGCCAGCCGCCAACTTTGGGGATCCGTCGATTGGTGATAGGCGTTGACTCATGCGTAGGCGACACAATCTTCGATCGCGGAATTAGTGGAAGTGCTTCTGGATCTTCTGCGGGGCCACCGTACAACCCCGTCAGTTCGATTCGCCGCCGGTCCGCGCCTTCCGGTACGGGGCACACATCACCCCAGCGACCGTGACACGGTCCATTCAGATCAATCCACGTAATCAGCCGATCCCATGCCTCTCTGTCTAAACGCACATTGTAGTGTCCCTTCTCGAGCATCTGGATCAGCTCACTGGTGTCCGCGTGGTATTCACCAGGTACGAGGAGATGGACATCGTCCTCGATGTTGACGCGGCGAATGTAAGGCACAAGTGCCTCGTATGCAGGGGTGTAGCGAACAGATGTTCCGCCAAGTGCCTGGCGCGCTTCGGGATGGAGGCGTTTCGCACCCAATTTCGTCAACTGCCGGCCGCCATATTCCTTGACCAAGCGTTCGGACCGCAAGTCACAAATCGCCTGATCGTCACCGCGAGACTTCCCATCGTGGCAACCAACACAATGCCGATCAAGTACAGGCTGTACTTCGCGCTCGAAATCGAAGCCCCTCGCCGGACCGTACCATGGTTTGATGTTCACGGGTGGCTGGCTCGCTGCCAGATCGTACCGCACGGCCGGCGTGTCTCTTGGTTGTTCGTGGCAACCGACGCACGAGACACTCTCGCCCGGCATGGCGGTGTACCAGCTCCGCATTAATTGCACCGCCTTTCCCTCGGTGTCGAGTGGCTGGATGGTTAACGGAGTGTTGGCAGGAACTCGAAATGACGCTGAGCCATCTTCGTAGACGGGTACGGTCCCCAGAATCCTCATCACTTCCCACGGCCCACCACTGCCGATCTTGTCGGGCCCCGCCAACCCCGGGAAGCCAAAATGGTATGCCACGATTCGCAGCCGCTTGACTGTGCCGTGCGGGACGCCAACCAGCCCCGGTCCAGCGTAAACGTTGTGAACATAGACGACAGCATCATCACGCTTCAGGTCCACTCGATCAGCGATGACGGGCGGCCGTGGGGTCTTGCGGACGGGGATGGGTTCGAACAAATCGAATCCTGGTTCTACGCACAACGGTTCGATATTGTCGAACACATCGACGATGTAAATGCCCCACGGTGCCTTGCGGCTTGGTTGAGCAGCCACCAGGAAGTATTTGTCGCTGAGCGGATACGGATGTAAGAACTTCGGCCACGAATCTTCGACCAACCGATCTCGGACAACGGGCTTAACTAACTGGTCACGGCCGGGAATCCTCTGCACAATGCCGTCCGCTTCGTGGGAACCATGGGCAATGTCCAAAACGGCCAACTCGCCCATCCGCGGCACGCCGTGATAGCCCGCGACGATCGCGCCGAGCTTGTTCGGCGAACCTGGAATGCCACGAGGGAAGTACAGCGCGTTGGGCCAGTAGGAATTACTTCCATACACGGCCCGCTGTCCTGTCCCATCGGGGTTCATGACCATCAGCGGCCGCAAATAGATGTGCATCGTTCCCGAATAATCCCAGCGGCTGTAAATCACCTGGCCGGAAGGTAACACGGCCGGGTGCAAATCCAGATCCTGATCGAAACAAAGTTGCCGAACGCCGCTGCCGTCGGCATTCATTCGGTACAGGCTGCAGGCTCGCTCGACTCCGTGCCAGCAAGGAACGGCATGAAACGAAGCAGTCGACGCAAAGATGATCCGTCCATCCGGCAGATAACAGGCGTCAAAGTTGTCAACGTCAGGCTTGTCGACTCGCGATACCTGTCGCAGGCCACTGCCATCCACCTTGATTTCGTGGATCTGCCAGCTTTGCCCATTGGGCATGGTGAACAGCAGGCGGTCCGCATCGAAATGCAAGTCAAGCTCGCCTACAAATTCGCTTCCCTTCGGCCGATACAACGTGCGCAGGCTGCCGTCGGGCCGAGGGGGTGACAAAACGGCGATCTCGTTATCGTAGCCCGTCTGCTCGATCCCCGAATTGCACTTGTGGTTCACGGGAAGCCCAAGCTGGCCGCGCCGTCGTTTCAGCAGTACAAGCCTCTCAAAATCCAGCAGTGGATTAGCCAGCAGCGCTTCACTTTTCAACTGAGCAAGTTTTCTGGCCGCCCCGCGGTCGCCGGCACGTGTTGCCTCTTCCAATCCGCCCAGTCGCGCAAGAAAGTGCGGACCACGTGGATAGCTAGTGTCAAACGTCTCGATCAAATCCGTGACGGCCAAGCGCAACGACTCGAAGTGAATACTGCCCGCGTCGTCAGTCCTACTCGAGCCACCATCGTCAGCGTGCGCACCAACGCTCGAGGTGATTTCAAGTGCGACGACGACAATCAACATCGTCGCAATTCGCATAGCTCTCAGGGCCTCATGGAAAGATCGTCACAGTTTACTTTATACGGTTCAAGAGACTATAACAACAGAGGCGGCCGGGAGAGCAATAACCAACAGCCCGTGGCCCACACGCAATGCGTGTCTCCAACGGCTCGATCAACACAGAACGCTTCCGCACGGTCGGGAAGGAGGGACCTATAATTTGACAGAGTTTTGTGCGCAAGACACACGTCCAAGATCAGAGGCCATGGTGCGCTCGCTCGTTTTGACATCGCTGTTCCTCTTGTTCTTCATGGCCACATGGAGTCTCGCGCAGGAGGATCCAAGCGAGGTTCTTTCAACACTTCCGAAGTCGCCAAACGCGTCGCTGGACTGCCTAGAAGTGCGGGCCGGCTTTCGTGTCGAGCTGGTTGCCGCCGAGCCGTTAATCGCCGACCCGATTGCCATCGCTTGGGGCCCTGACGCTAAACTCTGGGTTGTCGAGATGGGTGATTATCCGCTCGGCAGCGACCAGAACGGCGGACGAATACGGTACCTCGAAGACACGGACGACGACGGCAGGTACGACGTTTCAACGGTCTTTCTTCAGGGGCTCGCATTCCCAACTGGCGTCATGCCTTGGCGAAACGGCGTGCTGGTGACGTGTGCCCCCGATCTCTTCTACGCCGAAGACACCGACGGTGATGGCAAGGCAGACCATCGCGAGCTGTTGTTCAGTGGCTTTGGCCAGGGTAACCCACAACACCGTGTCAACGGTTTGCGGTGGGGGTTGGACAACTGGATTCATTGTGCCAACGGCGATAGTGGAGGGATGATTCAGTGCACAAAGACCGACCAGCAAATTGATATTCGAGGGCACGACTTTCGTATCCGACCTGGCCGAGGTCTGCTCGAACTGCAGACTGGTATGAGCCAATTCAGTCGTTGCCGGGACGACTGGGGGAACTGGTTTGGCGGCAACAGCGATTGGCCGTTTTGGCACTGCGTGTTGGACGACCACTATCTCCGCCGCGCGTTCTACCTGAGGCCGCCCGACCCGCGAGCGCACCTGATGGACCCCGAGGCGAATGCCCCGATTTTTCCCATCAGCCCAGCGTTACCAAGGATCAACGAGCGAACAACAACCAACTGTCTTACCTCGACCTGCGGCATTGCTGTCTATCGCGACGAATTGTTCGGACCTAGCTTTGCGCACAGTTATTTCGTCTGTGAACCGGAACACAACCTGGTCCACCATCAAGTCATGCTCCGCAGGGGAGTTACATTTGTCAGCAAGCGGCCACCCGAAGAACAGGATACGGAGTTCCTGGCGTCACGTGATGTCTGGTTCCGTCCGACACAAGCGCGAACGGGACCGGACGGTGCACTGTGGATCGTCGATATGTACCGACTGGTGATCGAGCACCCGGAATGGATTCGCGAAGAATGGCGCGGTCGGCTCGATCTGCGTGCTGGGAACAAACGGGGACGTATCTATCGAGTTGTCCCGAAAAACGTCGAGCCGCGTAGGATCGTCAAGCTGGATCGGCTGGATTCGACAAGCCTGGTCGCAGCCATGGATAGTCCGAATGGGCCTCAGCGCGATATGGTCCAGCAGTTGATCGTCGAACGACAAGATCAGTCAGCCGTCAAAAAGCTGCAATCGGTTGTTGCCCATAGCAAACGGGCGGCGAGCCGTTTGCAAGCTCTTTGCACCCTGGATGGACTTGATGCCGGTCGGGTCCAGATTCTGACCTCAGCGATCCACGATCCGCATCCCGCCATCCGCCGACACGCCATTCGGCTCTGCGAACCCCTGCTCAAAAGGCAACCGAAATTGCAGGAGATGGTACTCGAGTGCGTTAACGATCCCGACCCGCAAGTCAGACTGCAGCTCGCCTTGAGTCTCGGCCATTGGAATGACCGTCGGGCTGCTTCGATGCTGGCCCGGGTTGCCGCTAATGACGCAGATCGTCCCTTTATCGTAACAGCGGTGATGAGTTCTCTCACCAATCATCCCAAGGAAGTGTTGGCGGAGATGTTTCGCGTCAGTCAACCGGGGCCGCAGCCGGTGACATTCATCAATGAGCTCTTACGTCTGGCGATCTACACGGACCAAGAGAGCATGTTGGCGTTGGGCCTAAACAAGATTACTGAGAAAGATCGCGGCCTTTATCAAGAATGGCAATTCGATGTCCTCGTCGGAGTGCTGGACGATTTGGATCATGACAGTACGTCACTCGAACAGCTACGCGCAGGGGCTGGCATCGAATTAAGATCGGCAATCGATGGACTGGTCGGCGTGTTCGAGGCAGCCCGCGCTATTGCAATCGACCCGCAGCAGCCGATCAAGCAGCGGACCCGGACTGTACGGTTGCTGGGTAGAGGTTTTGCCAAACGACGGGACGACGACGTGCAGTTCCTAGCGGGTCTGTTAGCCCCACGATCAGCTGGAGCGCTGCAGCACGCCGCAGTGGAAGTGTTGGGAAACCTCGACCGATCCGATGTGCCCGTCACGCTCCTTGCGCATTGGGCCAATCACGAGCCCGATTTGCGGGTTCAGATCCTGGATGTTCTTCTCAGCCGTAACGAATGGACCGCACAGCTGCTAGACAGGATCGAGTCGCAGCAAGTTTCCGTTGCCTCGCTTGGGGCAGCCCATCGCGCGAAACTGGTCCTCCACAATCTCGCCGAAGTGCGACAACGTACCGCCGTGTTACTGGATACGCCTATCCGCACTGACCGACGGCTCGTCGTCGAGCGCTATCGCAACGAGTTGGGTGTGACTGGCGATTCATCACGCGGCGAGACCATCTTCCGTGAACATTGTGCCATCTGCCATCGTGTCGCGAACGCCGGTTACGATGTTGGTCCCGACTTGCGAACGCTGAATGATCGCTCGACGCAATCGCTTCTGGTTGCCATTCTGGATCCGAGTCGCAAGGTCGAACTCCGTTATCAGGCCTACAATGTGGTCACGGTGGATGGGCGCATCTTCACGGGCCTGTTAACGAATGAAGCCGGCAATAGCATCACATTGGTTGGCCCGCAAGGCAAACGCCATAACTTGCTGCGGGCGGAGCTGGAGCGTCTGCAGAGCACAGGAAAATCGATGATGCCCAACGGGCTCGAACAACTGTTGCCCGAGCCGCAAGACCTCGCGGATTTGATCGCCTATGTCGCCAAGATATCGGCGAGCAATGAGCAGTAACTGGGACCATGTATTCCGGCTTTGCCACTCGGCCCGCTATGCTCTTAGCCAATCCACAATAACGTGTGGAAACGATCCTTGGTCAACTGGACAAATCGGATCCAGATGTATGCCTCAGTCTGATGATCCAATTGGATTGGGCCCGTCTCGACAGTTCGATGGGGCATATCCAACGGTATTGGCCGTTTGACCGGGCCTTTCGGCGTTTCTCCCTGCAAATGGTTGACAGGTCCTAGGTCAGTGTGTATACCTAAACACCATAACCAAGCTCGTATTTCACCTATTAGTTACGCATGCCAACCCACCTTCCAGAAGGAAGCGTTTTTAAGCGACCTCCCTGAACGAACACGCCCCCCCACGCCTCCTCCAGGCAACTAGTTTGCCTTCACAACACAGACCTTGAAACAGCTTTGCTGCAGAGTTCATTAGGAACCAAAAGACCGCGCAACGTCAGTGACTGATCATCGC
>JASLPZ010000305.1:0-8535 GCA_030744725.1 Pirellulaceae bacterium | reverse complement strand
GGCTCGACAGCCGTTTCGAGTTGCCGATCAAACTCGATCTTGGCCAGCACTTGATTCAAGCGATCATAAAAGACATTTCGCGGCCCGCCCCCGAGCTTCTTAGCATCTACCCACAGCGACTCCTGCCGTTCGCTACGTCGTCGTCCCAGACTCATCGCATCGACTCCTTTCGCGTTGCGACAAGAATAGCGCCCTGCGGGAGAAAATCAACAGGCTGCTAGCCTCTATTAGACTTGGCGCCTGTGAAGAAATCAAGCGTCATGAAGATTTGAGGGGTAATGCGTTCCAAAATCTCGCCCCGGGGCCATGCTATGCTTACCCCAGGTCATGACTTACTGTGGGGAGAACAGCGGTTTCAGCCCGAAGAGCTCAGCAACTCCCAGTAAGACGCGCTCGGGCACTCCCAACTCGGCTCGTTCTTCGAGTACCTGCCGAGCAACCGCTGGTTTGTCGGTAATGAGATTGTCCGCTCCACGCCCGATCATCGTTGACATGGCGATGGGATCATTGATGGTCCAAACGTGAACTTTCTTGCCACTGCCGTGCGTCGCTTGAATGAAGTCACGCGTCGCGGTCCCCGCGCTCACGGCGAGGAAATCTGCATCAACTCGCTTCAGGCTGCCCATCGCCGCCGCGGTCAACAGCCCCACCTGCCAAGAAGGCTTCAGCTTCCTCATCTTGTTGACGGATTGCAACTTGAGCGACATGACCACAACCTCTGATTCCATGTCGTGCTTTTCAACGAGTTCTATCACGCGTTCTTCAAGCCGCACGTCGTGACCGTAGAACTTCAGCTCGATGTTGACTCCGGCCTTCCCTCGGCAAGTTTCCAAAACATGCTCCAGCATCGGCACTCGCTCACCTTTGAATTCCGGCGCAAACCAACTCCCAATATCAAGATCCTGCAAATCGTCGAGAGTTGCATCCCAGATCTTCAGTTCGTTGCCGGCGACCCTTTTGAAATCACTATCGTGAAACACAACGACATGGCCATCGGCAGTCTCCTGAACATCGATCTCCACCCAATCTGCCCCCTGTTCGATCGCGGCGTTCACTGCAGCCATCGTATTCTCCGGCGCAGATGCGGACGCACCTCGATGAGCCGTGATTTCCGTGTTGTCATCCATTTGAATCGAATTCAACATCACCACGCCCACGGTCATGGCACCAACAACGCCGGCCGCCGCGCCCAAGAGCAATCGCCTCCACGTCAGTTCAAAGCCAGTTGAGATTCTCCCTGGAACGATATCTCGCGAAAAATCTTGTGAGAGCGGTTCGGCAGCCCCTCTTTCTCTGTCGAGGTTTTCGTAAAGAGTGAAGAGTAGTGCCGCAAACGACGTCGTACTAAAGAGATTTGCCGCAACGGTGACAATCGTCTACACGATAACGACCGCGCCAACAGCGAACAGTAACAGCGGCACAGAGGACGTTGCATGGGGAACCGTCAGCTGTCCCAACAGGGCAACAATGCCCGTGCTGAGCGCGGACAAGAGAGTCGTTGCCAATGCCCAGGTAGCCAACCAGACAATCAACCGAGTCCGGCGACCGTTAGCCAGAGCACGGCTTACACGCATCGACTCAACGACGTCCAGTCGCTCGAACAACACCAGGGGAAGTGCAAACAGCCATCCCGAAAACAAACGCAAGAGCACGATAGTCAGCGTGCTGATGATCAACACGCCGCAAATGACCGCCCACCAGAAGACAGGAGGCTTTTCGGATAGGTAGTAGTTGATGTCGTATTGGTTGAGTAATGCGAAATAGACGGCGCCAGCAACCGCCAGACACGGAATCACAGCCAACAGGGTGATTGCGGCGATGCGCGCGGTCAACTTGAGAACGGAGCGACTATGCGATAGGGCGAAGCCAAGGCCCTCGATCACACGTCTCCGTCTGTCGGGCGTGTTCTTATGCAGGAGGTGCAGCAGCGCCGCCTGCCCTAAGGCAACGATAGCCAACGACAGGCCCCCGACGGTGATGAAGCAAAGCCAGCCGACCGGACTAATAAAGAACAACAAGATGTCTTCGTCAGCCAGCACCGTCCTGCCGGAAAACTCGACGAACAGTCGAAAGGCGGTCGCCACGATCGGTGCGAGAACAATAAACGTTAGGATCTTATAAACGACATCCGTGAGTGCCATTGGCACCCAACAAGATCGCAATCGTCGAACCACCTGCGACGCCGTTTGGCGGCTGCTCGGCTGTGGACGCCCGGCAGGCTGCGCACCGGAGTTCGCTGCATCAGAGCTGTTCATTCGCCGATGATAACAAATTTCTTTCTGCCGTGACGGCAATTCGGTGTTTTGAGGACTGCCGGACTTGACGGATTGTCATTCGCCAGCACGTGCTACTTGCCGGGCAATACGCCCAGCGCCTGTTTGTAGTCGAGCTTGCGGTCGGGCGTGTCGTCACCGGGACCCTGTAGGTAGTGTTCCATCCAGCGGAGCATCCGCAGATTGTAGTCCAATCGTGCGGCCGCTTTGCGGTTTCCATGCCCCTCACCTTCGTACAGCACCAGCCGAACCGGCGCCTGCCGCAACGTCTTCAGATGCCTAAATAGTTCGAGTGACTGCGACGGATGTACGCGAGGATCGTTCTTCCCATGGAGGATCAACGTCGGCGTGCGGTTTTTCTTGACATGGCGGATCGGACTGCGTTCGAGAAAATACTCCCAGTCGTCCCACAGCCGTTTGCGATGATGGACGTGAAACATCTCGTCGGGAATGTCGGTCGTGCCGACCTTCGAGACGTTGTCGCTGATGCCGACGAACATCACGCTGGCAGCGTAGCGGTCCGAATAAAACGTGGCGCCCCACGCCGACGCGTAGCCGCCGTACGACCCGCCGGTGATACCAACCTTCTCCTTGTCGACCAGCCCAATCTCGACCAGATGATCAATGCCATCGACCAAATCATCAAATTCCTTGCCGGCCGCGTCGGCCTGGCCCAGCTTTGAAAACTCGACGCCGCGACCGGTGCTGCCGCGGTAGTTCGGATAGAAAATCGCAAAGCCTCGCGCGGCGGCAACCTGTCCTGGATACGAGTACGACGTTACCCAGCCATTGGCCACGTGTGATTCGGGGCCGCCGTGCACGGCCATGATCAACGGATAGCGGCGGCCCGATACGTCGTTGAGCGGTCGAATCAAGATGCCTTCAAGTTCCAGACCGTCGCGTGCCTGCCAACGGACAACTTCCTGTTGGGCAAATCGCATTTCCTCGAGCCACGGATTGCTGTTGGTCAGCTTGCGAGACTCGTCTCCAGCAAGCAGAAAGACTTCGCGCGGGTGCTGCGGATGATGCCCGACGAAGGACGCAACTCGACCATCGTGGGAAAGATGCAGGCTGCCAAACACCGTCTCCTGGTCATCGCCCATCTCTGTAGCACCGTCGAGCGTTACGCTGCCGATGACGGACGTCTGTCGCTGGCTGGCGAGCCACATCAGTGTGTTGTTGTCTCGCCAGGCGAACGAATCGACGTGCGCCTGGTAGTCTGGCATCAGGTCTCGCAGCTGGCCGTCGCCGGGAACGGCAGCGACCATCAGGTGGCCTTCGCGAGGATCGTTGATGTCGACGCCCGAGATCATCGCCAGATGTTTGCCGTCAGAGCTCCATCCGACTTGGCCGAGCTTGCCTGGATTCTTGATCCACTCGACGATGCTCCCCGTGTCGGCATCGACCACATGAACACGCTTGAACATGTAGCTATCGTCCACCAAGGGCGTTGGTGCCAGCACGACGACCAGCTGCCGGCCATTGGGATTCCACTCGACATAGAAAGCCGATCCGGGAAGATCCAACGCACGCGGATTGCCCGTGCCACCTTGGTCGGCAATCCAGACTTTTGTCGGCTGCCAGTCCTCTTCATAAATCTCCTGGTTGAATCCCTTGTCGCGATACTCCTGCGATTCTGCCCCGATCGATTCCTTGGCCAAGAAAGCGACTCGCTGGCCATCCGCCGAAAACGATACGGCAGAGATACTCGCACCGTGCTGGATCAACCGTTGCGACTCGCCGCCGCCAATGGGCAACGTGTACACGCTCGTGAACTTGTCATCTCCTCGTTTGGCCAGGTAGGCGATGGCGCTGCCGTCGGATGTCCACTGAATGGCGCCGATACTCACCGCGCCAGTGATGAAGGGCCGTGAATCACCGGCGGCGCTGACCACGTGCAGTTCGACGTGAGAACGACCGTCGACATCCTTCAAGGGCATCCGCGGCACGGCTAGGGTGTAGGCAACGTGTTCTCCGTTGGGCGACACGACTGCCGAGGCAACCTGTTTGATGCGAGCGACATCGCGCGGCGTGAACAACTTGTCACCGGCAGCGGCTCGGTGCCCGCCGGCAAACAACGTCAGCACGAAAAACGCCGCAACGAGAACTCGATTCACGTGGGGTTTCGCAATTGTGGTGAAAACCGTTGAACGTTTCTGGTACATGGTCTTTCCCGTGGTGTTAAACGAGGATGCAAACAATTCGCTCCTGGCTTTGATTCCTTGGCGGTCCGTCGAGACAGTGCCAATCGCCGTCCGGCACGATCGGTTGTGTTGATTGTATGAACTGTCGCGGCCATACACGAATGACCTTGAAAACATACGTTACCGTTGCCCGATCTTGCCGACGATCGCCACCGTGGGGTCAGCGCACGGGCTTGACGGGGATTTGACAGGGGCACTCAGCCACGTTGTGCCCAACTTTGTCTAAGGGTCTTGCGAATCTGTCATCTCTGGTCTCTGAAGGTCGTGCAGCTTTTGCATCTCTCTCGCTTCTCGAGTTAAGATCAAGTCACCTCTCCCGAGGGAGAGGTCGGACGCGGTAGCGGCCGGGAGAGGGCGATGTGCAATCAGTGCGAACCATTTCGTTTTATGAAAGCCGATAAAGCCCCTCTCCCGCGGCTGAATCCGCGACCTCTCCCGAGGGAGAGGTGACAGGACGAAACACCGTACAAACCAACAACTTAAAAGCGGCACGACCTCCCCAGAGAGGGAGAGATGACGGTAAGTCAGACGTGGACCGCATCTTTACCTTTCACATCCAAAGTAGATACCATTGGGCTAGCGCTTTAGCTTAGCTTGAGGGAGCCACGAAGTTTTCAAACAGAATCAAAAAGGTATCACATGCATAAGTACATTTGTCTGATGGTCGTTGCGGTTGGCCTGTTGTCGTCGGTGGCGAGAGCCGCGGAGAGGCCGAATATCCTCTTTGCGTTTGCGGACGATTGGGGGCGGCATGCAAGTGCGTATGCGAAGATTGATGGACCAGGGACGGAGAACGATGCGATTCAAACTCCGAATTTTGATGCGCTCGCAAAAACCGGTGTGCTGTTTCGCAACGCCTTTGTCAACGCTCCGTCTTGTACGCCATGTCGCAGTTCGTTGCTTTCCGGTCAGCATTTCTGGCGAACGGGTCGCGGTGCGATTCTTCAAGGTGCAATCTGGGACCAAGAGATTCCTACTTGGCCCTTGTTGTTGAGAGACAGCGGCTATCATATCGGTTTCACCTTCAAAGTCTGGAGCCCAGGATCACCCCGCGATGCGCCGTATGGTGGTTCGGCGAATGCTTTTCGTCAGGCCGGCGGAAGATTCAACGGCTTCTCCCAGACTGCGACGAGATTGGTGCAAGACGGTAAGTCCGTCGAGGATGCAAAGCAAGTCTTGATGGACGAAGTGTCAGGCAATTTCAAGGCTTTTCTGGAGAAGAAGAAAGAAGGCGAACCGTTTGCCTATTGGTTTGGGCCTACAAATGTCCATCGCAAGTGGATCAAAGGCTCTGGCAAGGCACTTTGGAATATCGATCCCGATGACCTAGAAGGCAAGATGCCGCCATTCCTTCCGGACGTTTCGGAAGTGCGACAGGATCTGGCAGATTATTTCGGTGAAGCTCATGCGTTTGATATGGCGTTGGGCGTCCTTGTCGCCGAACTGAAGAAGGCCGGCGAATTTGAAAATACAATCATCGCGATTTCTGGCGATCATGGTGCGCCAGGTTTTCCACATGGGAAATGCAATCTCTATGACTTCGGTACTCGCGTTCCGCTTGTACTAACTGGACCTGGAATCAGTGGTGGTCGTGTTGTTGATGACTTCGTGACACTACCGGATCTCGCTCCGACGTTTCTTGATGCCGGTAACGTTAAACCACCTGGTGTGATGACTGCACGAACTCTCTGGCCAGTCTTGACATCAGATGCCCAAGGCCTTGTTGATGTGCAACGCACACATGTGTTTGTCGGTCGTGAACGACATGTCGCAAGGGCGCGTGCGGGACAATTGCCTTATCCGCAACGAGCGATTCGAACAAAGGACTATCTGTTTGTGATCAATTTCAAGCCAGAGCGTTACCCGCTTGGTGATCACTATCGGCTTGACACGAACAATCCGCCTTCTCTTGTCGAATTGACAAACAATACGTTCTGCACACTTCCGGATGAGGACGCAGGTCCGACGAAGGCTTGGTTGGTATCTCACAGAAAAGAACGGAAATGGACGCCGTTGTTCGACCATGCCTACGGCAAGCGGCCGCGAGAAGAACTATTTGATCTGATGAAGGATCCGCATCAGATGAAGAATGTCGCTGCTGATCCAAATTATGAGGCGATCGTCGCCGAGTTGCGTCAAAAACTTGTGCAGGAGCTTATGAGCACGGGTGATCCAAGACTGGTTGATGATGGAAAGTTCTTTGAAACTCCACCGATGGCCGGCCCCGTGCAAGTCGCTCCGAAGAAATAGATGCGAGTACATCACTTCTCAGTGTCTCACTTACCTGGCCGGTCTTTCCGGTGATGAAGAAACACCAGAAACTCGCGCACCATTGAGTTCGAAATCCGACTGGGGTCGGTGATTACGTAGAGTTTTCGTTGTGGTCGGACCCCGGCCACAGTCAGAGGCACCAGTCGGCCTTCGTCAATCTCGTGTGAGATCGTCGCTTCGGAAAGAAACGCGGCGCCCAAACCACTCTCGACAGCCGCGCGAATTGCGTCATTTGAGTTGATTTCCATCGCGATGTTCAACTCATCGGGAGCCAGCCCAGCGGCCTCCAGGGCGTGTTCGACACAACGTCGGCTACCGGAACCTGGCTCGCGCACGATCAATGGTTCCGAACGCAAACGAAGAAGTGACGTCTTCTTGCATCCAGACAACGGATGTTGCGAAGAGACGACCAACACAAGCTTGTCCGTGGCGATAGAGCGTGAGCGCAGTTGAGACGAACGCGGGAGCTCACCGACAAATCCCAGGTCGGCCTCACCTGACTCGACCGCGTCAGCAGCCGCGCGACTATCTGAGACTGTCACTGCTTCGCGCACATCTGGGTGCAAGGCGCGGAACTCGGCCAACAGTTCTGGAAGTACCAATTCAGCCGGGACCGTACTCGACGCAATTCGCATCGTTCCCGCGATCCCCGTATCAACCTGACCGACGTCTCGGCCGGCTTCGTCGACAAGGTCCAGAATCCTTCGCGCATAGTCGTGCAGCCGCCGGCCTGCGGCGGTCAGAACAACGGTTCGCCCCTCGCGCTCGAACAGCGAGACATTCAATAGTCCTTCCAGCACAGCAACGTGCTGGCTAACAGCAGGCTGGGTCAAACCCAGTGATTCCGCGGCTTTCGTGAAACTCTGGCGCTCGGCGGCAGCCGCAAAGCTTTGCAGATGTCGGAATTCCATTCCAGCTATCGTACCGCAAATGACGCCGATTGCGGTAAGCGTTCACAGGCTGGACGATGTTTCCAATGGAAAACCGAGGGGGCAGGCACATTCTCGGCCAACGTGTCTTTCCAGAGGCCACAATGTGCAGCCGCTATGAGGCAACGGGCAGATGGGACCTTCCCTGTAGGACTGGTAAGCCAAGTTTCACCGCGCTCCCAAACACCTACCCCACTTTCCATCTTGTGGCGCGATTACCGCCTACTCCCGGATGTCGGCATACGAGAATTTCAATGCGATCTGCTTACGAGGCAGCGGAGTGCCGTCCACTTCCACATGTGGGTAGATGAAGTAGTTGAGTGGACCGTTTTCGGACTTCGGCAACAGCTCAATGTCCCGACCCGTAGAAAACGTGACGCGATCGGGCGTCAAGCTGCCGAAGTAATACTCTTTCATGGATGGATGTTTATCTGCCTCGGAAATGTCGACGGGCACCCAACCACGCTTCTGTGTGAAGAAAAATGCCCAACAATGGTAACCGCCAACGTCGCCTCGCTCGGCATCACCGGGGATCGGAAATCCGATCTCGAAGCGCGACGGTACGCCCTGTGATCGAGCCAACGAAATAAAGAGGCTGTGAAAATCAGTACAGTTGCCATGGCGACTGTCGCACACCCATAGCACGTCGCCATTGCCCCATCCCGTTCCTACTTTATTGTAAGTCACATGCTGATCTACGAGTTCGTAAAGCTGATTCGCGAGTTCAAGAGCGTTATCACTCAGATTCAAACTGCTCAGCAAATCAAGCGGTTTCCCGTCAATCGGGACTTTCTCGTTTGCCCGAAGGAATAGTTCAGATTGGCCTTTCGTAAGCTCCTGGTTGTCAACGTCTGGGGC
>JASLPZ010000304.1:0-8588 GCA_030744725.1 Pirellulaceae bacterium | reverse complement strand
TTGCCGCTCTCCCAACCGATCGGAGTTCTACCCATTATACAACCCCCTTTTGCGCCCAGCGCATGGGGTCCACTTCAGCTCGCCCGCTCGAAACGCTCGACTTTGTCCGCGTGGCCACGATCCGTAACGCCAAGAGTCGACGAGGCCCCCTGCTCTGCTCGACCGACGCCACGATCCTTGGCTACTCGAAACTGACGCCCGACGCGCCGTCTGATCCGCAGACTAGGACCTACACGCGCCGACTGTTCTACCTGACCAAAAGCGATTATGAACTGAACATGAATCAGTTTCCCGCAGGTTCGCTCGACCCTCAAACGATTCTCCCCGGTGTCGCAGGATCAGCCCCAGATCTTGAGAAGATCGAGCGAGGTTATCCCTGGTGGCTGTGCCGCGCTGGTCTGCCAGCAGCAGCTCAAGTCTCAACCGCAATTCTCGGTCAATCTTAAGAATCAATGCCTGGCCCGCTACTTCTGGTAGCCTTCCTCGAAGTACTGCAAGATTCGTTCGATTGAGAATCCCCATAAGTCCGCCATCAGCAATGGTCCACCGATGCCGACCTTCCTTAGTTCAACAACGGGGACATCCAGAGCCACCGCTAATTGCTGATACCAATCATCTGGCCAGCCGTACAGTTGGTGGTCTTCTGCCAGGATGTCGTAGGTTCCACGCGACTGCTCGGTCATGGAATCGTAGGCATCAAAACGAGACTCGTCGGTGATTCGACCATCTTTCAATTTAGCGCGCAGAAAAAAACACTTGTGCGGCGCGAGATTTTCATCGTTGCATACAACCGTGACAAGACGCAATTCGTCGCCGATTGGATGACCCAGCACACCGGAATCACGACGACCCGTCCAAACATCTTCGACGGCGAGTGAATCCACCAATCGAAATTGCCCCATCGAGTCAACAAGTAAGTACCGCAGAAACATGGCGTACCCTAGGGGGTGCGAAAGACAACAAGGCAACGGTCAGCAGGAAACTTACCTGTAAGACAGGCACTCTTGCCCGCCGCAGGAAGGTTGACGGACAAGAGCCCCATCCTACGACTGGTAAACCAGGTTCCACCGCTCGCCGGAACGATTCACGATTATGTCTCGATGCAGTGGCCAAAGGAAGCACTTTTGAGCGAAAATCAACACAACTTTGGAACCAGTTGAGTCGTGTCCACCCTGGGCGAACTGTTCCAATTGGGCCATCAAATCCGTTTCCGTTCTTTCACCCAACAGACACTTAGAAACGTTGCGACCGTCACATCGCGTGCGGCGCCATGGGAGTAATGTGCGGTGAACCTCCGATTGAAGTCGCCACGAAACAGTGGAATCAAGGTAGAGCCGCCCCATTACTCTTGCAGTACTTCGCAGTCTTGCAGGTCCGAGCGAGATATTCGCCCATCGTGCAAAGCCGATGCGACCAAGACGCCATCACACCCTGCTTCGTAAAACGCTCGCAAGTCGTCAACCGAGCGAACTCCACCACCGGAAATCAGTTTCAGATTGGGATGCCCAGCGCGAATGTCACGACACAGGTCGACCACCTGTGGCCCCCTGTCGACGCCCACTGCGGCAACGTCCAGCACGATCATGCATTCGAACCCAATCTCCGTCGCGTACGCCGCGATTTCCAAAACTGAATGGCCTCTCCAGGCAGCCGCACTTGTCAAAGCACGACCGTCCTTGAGATCCAAGCTGAACACCGCTCGGCCAGCGCCAATCCGTGCAATTATCTGTGGGAGGTCGTCTGGGCTCGAGCTTGATTCCAGCGCCACGACGATGGACGTGCTCACTGTTTGTTGATCGGCAAAGTCGACCACCGCCTGCGCTTCGTTGACCGTGGAAACTCCGGCATCAAGGGTGATTTCCGCTCCGGAAGCCAAGATCTGTTCGTAGGCGTTCCAGTTCGGCGCCGAGCCGGCGACGGCATCGAGATCCGCGACGTATAGACTGCCGTGCCCAACAATCCCGCAGAGCGCCCTGGCGACCAGACCGGAAGCGGCGGTCGAGACAAGCTGGCTTTGCACAGGGCGATACTGTGCGCGCTGCCCGCCAATGCCGCGAACGACTTGGCCACCTTTCAGATCGATAACGGGAATCAATTGCACGCCGCAAGTCTAGTGAGGTGGAGCGTGATTGTCGACGGACTGCCTGCCGGCCCAAATGCCAACCGCCTTGCCCGTTGGCGGTTCGACTAACAGTCGTCGACAATGGCGTCATCGCCATAAAGTGGGATGACCACCAACTGTTGCACCCGTTGGTGGTTCAACTAAAAGTCGTCGATCACGGCATCATCGCCATATAGGGGCATATGGCGGTAATACACTTCCAGGGTCATGATACACATGGCTGTCGTGTAAAGGCGTCCACCGAACGTGCCATGCGGGTCAGGGAAGAACCAGCTGCCTTTTTCGTGCTCCCGCTTGGCTTGCGTTTCGACAAGGTAATCTCGCATCCGTGCGTTCCACTGCGGCCAACCGTTCCCTTGCAGGTGATGCATGACCTGCGTCGCATAGTAGTTGAAATAGACATCCGTTCTGGAAGGTCCAGTCGCAGACAGATACATCGAGCCACGGACGAGGCGGTCGTCATCACGCGTCCAACCGAGGTACATCCGCAGCAACAAGGCGACTGCCGTCGGCCCTGCTTCCTTTCTTGGCGTCCGGTAGCCGTAAAATGCTCCTTGCGATGTCGACACGCTGTTCAAATAGAGTTTCGTGCGTTCAATCACATGCGACGGCACCTCCAACCTGGCCAGACGTCCGCTCTTGAGCGCCATGACTTGCCACCCACTGACAGTGGTGTCACCGGGCTGACCTGGATTGTAGCGCCAGCCCCCTTGGGAATGCTGGGCGGTGCAGATGAACTGGATCGTTTTTTCAGCGTAGGGTCGCAGCTGTTGATCGCCAGTCATTGCGTAGGCTTCACATAAGGCGAGAGCGGCGATTCCATGCGTGTACATGCCGATGTTGCCTCCTTCCTGCAGGTCGCCACCGTGAGGCGTGTCGACCATCTTGCGCATCAGGTAGTCAAGTCCTTTTTGGATGACTTCATGATAAGGACCGCGGAGATGTGTGTAGCCCGCCCCCAGAAACGGTAATAGGCCAAGCCCAGTTGCGCCGGTTGACGTCTCGCGGACACCTTGGTTGCGACAGTCACAGGTGCCGAACTGATGCAGTAGTCGCCAACTGCCATCGGTCCGTTGATGTGCGGCCAGCCACGCCAGGCCAGCTTCCACCGCCGCTTCGCTGTGTGGCGTTGCCCCGCCCGTGGCAGCTAGCCTCGCTCGCGCCTCCTGCGTTCGACCCTCGAAGCCGCCTCCAACGGGTGCGTTGTTGGCCAACATCAATGTGGTCAGCGGAATCTGCCGTGCCAGACGGCTGGCAGGCTGGACAACCGAAGCCGTTTCCTGGCGAGCAAAGGGCGATGGGATGTTCGGCGCGTTAGGCATTTGAGCAAGCTGCGGATCGTCTTTCTCAGATTCAGCTTCAGGGCTGTCGAAAGAACTTACCGCCAACATTGGTTCCAACAAGCTAGGTTCTTCGTCATCCTCGTGTGCGGTTACGACTAATGCGACGCGATGCCGCTCATCCTCATTTGGCGTCAATAGCAGGCCCAGCGCGACCAGAATGACCAAATGCACCATCATGCTGACCATGAAACTGAGCGTGTTCTGTACGGAATCCGCAGCCAGGAATGACCGTCGTGGCGAGGTGGCGGTTGTCGCGGGACGTTGTTGTGAAATCGCGCGAGATGGTGGTCCTGGGTGCTTCCGAGGAGGATCGTGGACAAACTCCGCGCTTGGCCCATCGGTGGCCGTCGAAGTCGTGTTGTGCGGGTTATTCGGCATTGGCACGCGCGCAGCGATTCCTGGTGGGCTCAACGTCGCGCAAGTATAGGTCGCGCGCCCGAGGTGGTGACGGATTCGAGGGCCCAGATGTTGCGTGATTGGAAGAGATATGCCGATCGACCGGTTAGAGAAGTTGTGAGGCTTCTGGCAAAGACCTTCGGCAGTTCGCCTGCGCTTCAGTCAAAAACGGTACGCCGCTAGTGACCAGTCACGTTGGCCGGTCTCATCGCCGTCCACCGGTCTGACGGAAGGTCCTGCTGAACTTTGCACGACCACCTAGAGCGGGAAATCCTCTTCCGCAGCTGCCTTGCCGTAGATTGGCATGTGTCGATAGTAGACTTCGAGGATCATCGTCGCGCATGACGTGAAGTACAGTCGCCCACCACGATCATTCACGTGACCGCCGCCAGCAACATCCCAGCTTCCCAGCATGTGGCCCTTGGTGCTCTGCGATTCGACCAGCTGATCTCGCATAACACTGTTCCATTTTTCCCACATATCGCCGCCGAAATGCCGCATGACTTGGGTTGCATAATAGTTGTAGTACATGTCCGTGGGTTTGGGGCCAATCTTGCTGATGTACTGTGCGCCAGCTTCAAGCGCTTCGTTGTCTTTCTTCCATCCCAGATACATGCGACACAGCAGACCCACTGCCGTTGTTGATGGTTTTGCACCTGGCGTCGCATAACCGTACTTCGCACCGTATTCCGTCTGGACACTGTCCAGAAACTTGGTCGTTCCGGCAACACATGACGGCGGTACTTTGAGGTATGCCATGTGCCCGCTCTTGAGCGCCATTAACTGCCAGCCGACCACAGAGGTGTCGCCCGGTTGTTTGGGGCCATAGCGCCAACCACCGCCCACGGGATCCTGGGCATACACGATGTATGCCAGTGACGCCTGGGCTGGCATCATCAACTGCCGATCCTGTGTCATTGCATAGGCTTCACACAGAACGATTGCGGCTAAGCCATGAGAGTACATGTTTCCCCCGCTTTGCACCAACGAGCCGTTCTTCTTGTTCTGCGCACGAATCAAATAGCTCAGACCAGCAAACACCTGTTGTTTGTACTGTCCTTCTTTATGAGTTTGACCGGATCCCAGAAATGGAAGCAGCGCCATGGCCGTCGCACCCGTGTAACAATCCGTCAGCGTTCCCTGGTGTGTACAGCGACCGCCACACTGTCCTTGCCGATGATCAAAACTCCAACTCCCGTCCGGGCGTTGGTGCTGGGCAAACCATTTGAGCGCTAAAGCAACAGCTTTTTCGCTGCCCTCGGAACCACCATTGCTCGCAACCATCTGTTTTCGGGCCGCCATGCCACGGCCTTCGACGCCTTTGCCAGTGACCGAACCAATTTCCTGCATCAAGTCGTTGCGAGGTGCCGTCTCCGAACTGAACTCGACCAATTGGACTGTCAGCGGGGCCGCATCAATATCTGTCGAAACGGAGACGTCAACCATTTCCGTTGGCGTTGTCACTTCGGTCTGAACAACAACCTCAGCGGTCATCGTTTCAACCTCCATCGGCTCCAAGTCTTCCAGCAACTCAAAGTCCTTGACTTCTTCCACTTCACCAGGAGGAGAGACATTGAGCACGGTGCGCGCCGCTTCCGATGATTGATCGAAATACATCAGCGCCAGCGCCAGCAGGATGAAGACGTGCACAACCATGCTGACCGCCCAACTGGGGACGGCATTGAAAAAGAGGAAACGGCTACCGAAACCGGCACCAATCTCTTCCTCTTCTTCCCCGTCGTCCGCCTCCGCCTCGGCCGCATCAAGGGCGTGGTCATCCATTGACTGTTGATCGGGATCAGAAAGGGGCGTCGTGTTGGAAATGGAGGATCCAGTCGCCATGTTTCGTGCTCCGTCTCTTGCTCTTCTGCTGTTCCAAAGCCACTAAAATGTGTCTATCTGCTACCGGCTTAACGCATCTCGCGCCGGTTTGTACTCGTGTTTCTCGCCGAATTCAAAAGTCCGAACCGAAATCCCGTGGGGCGGATTCGCCATCATGGAGATCCAGAATTGAGGAATGCAGAGATTCCCCGTGAGAGATCTTCCACTGATCATGATAAGCCATCTTAACCTCTTAGGCTACAGAATTTTCCGTCGATTTCAAGTCCCGCCTTTTTGTGCGAATGCAACACCATTGATTGCCACCGCATCGAATCGGCGGCCCGAATGACCAAAGGCGATTGAAACCACGAGTTGCGTCAGGAAAACGACCTCGAAACGGACCTGTTCAGATGCCATATTTTGGTTACAATTCGGGACTTACAAATACGCACCCCTACTTGTGCCAGCATTTCTGTGGCACGACCTGTTTGAAGAGGATACGGCTCACCATGGCGAAGAAGACCGGCGGCAAAGGGAAAAAAAAGGCGGACACCGTTTTCTTGGTTTGTGAAGAGACCGGCGATTACAACTACTTCGTGCGCCGCAAGCCCGGGCGGGAAAAACTGAAGCTGAAGAAGTTTTGCCCGCGGTTGCGAAAACATACGGTTCACGTCGAAAAGAAGAAGTAGTTACGTCGTGCCGGTTGGGCTGCCAGTTCAGCTGGGCTCATTGTTCAGTTGGGCCGCGTGACGCCGCACCAGCTTTCATTTTCAATCCTAGTTTCTTTGTCCGAACCCAACTGTAATGGGCAAACGCTGGCGCATTCAGGCTCACGATGCCGAACGCATTCTCGCATTGGAGCGCAGCGCTGGGATATCGGCGATCGTTGCCCAGTTGCTCGTCAGTCGCGGGATTACCGACGCGAGCCAGGTTCAGTCGTTTCTCGACCCAAAGCTGACAGGCCTGCGTGACCCGGAAGAACTTCCGGGAGTTCCAGCTGCGGCTGCGTTGATCCATGATGCGATTGCAGCCAAGCGAAAGATTGTCGTATACGGCGACTATGACGCTGATGGCATGACTGGCGCATCGATTCTCTTGGGTTGCCTTCGCATGCTGGGCGCGGAGGTTCGCAGCTACGTTCCCAACCGACTCGAAGAAGGATACGGCCTAAACGATGAGGCGCTTGCGACGTTGGCAGCCGAAGGGACGCAGATGGTGATTTCCGTCGATTGCGGAATCGCCAGTGTCGAGGAAGCGGAAACGGCCAAGCAGAATGGAATCGAATTGATCGTCACTGATCACCATCAGTTCGGCGAGACTCTGCCGGGTGCCGCGGCATTGGTACATCCAGCGCTGCCTGGCACGACGTATCCGTTCGCTGGGCTGTGTGGCGCGGGAGTCGCGTTCAAGCTGGCGTGGGCGCTTTGCTGCCGTGCCAGTGATTCAAAGAAAGTCAGCCCGCGAATGCGGAGTTTTCTTTTGACTGCGATTGGCCTTGCGGCGATTGGCACTGTCGCCGATGTTGTGCCCTTGGTTGACGAGAACCGCATTCTGGTTCGTCATGGCCTGAAGAGCCTCAGAGAATCCCCGCCAATCGGTGTTCGCGCGCTAATGCGAGTGGCCAAGCTGGATACGAAGCCTTCGCTATCCAGCGAAGATATCGCGTTTAGCCTTGCCCCGCGATTGAATGCCGCCGGAAGATTAGGTCAAGCGCAACTGGGCATCGAATTACTCACCACGGATTCGGAAGCGCGGGCGAGCGACCTCGCCGAATTCCTCACGGAACTAAATGGCAGGCGCGACACACTCGAACGCAGTGTTTACCTGGCGGCCAACAAGCAGATCAAGGAGCGGTTTGATCCAGGGAATAACTCTGCTTTTGTTTTGGCTGGATCGGGCTGGCATGCTGGGGTCATAGGGATTGTGGCTGGTCGTCTGGCGGAGAAGTACCATCGTCCTGTTGTGCTGATTGCACTGGACGAACTTGGTACGAAGCCCGGCAGCGGTTCAGGCCGAAGCGCGTGTGGCCTGGACTTGCATTCAGCTTTCGCACGATGCGACGAGTACTTGGTATCGCATGGAGGCCATGCTGCGGCGGCCGGTTTAAAAATCGACGAGGTGCGCGTTGACGCGTTTCGGTCGGCATTTTGCGAGTACGCTGCGGGCGCAATCTCTGACGAAGACCGCATCGCGGAAGTTCGCATCGATGCGGAGGCAGCGTTTAGTCAGCTCACGTTGGGGTCGGTGCAGCAGGTCGAGCAAATGTCGCCATTCGGTGCGTGCAATCCAAGGCCGGTCCTCTGCGCCACGGCAGTCACCAAAGCCGCGCCACCCCGTTTCTTGGGCAGCGGTGAACGCCACCTCTCTGTTGAATTGACGCAGCATGGCGTGAAGTTGCGGGCTGTGGCGTTCGGCAAAGGTGACTGGCTGGAAGACCTGACGGCGGCCAACGGGGCAATTGATGTCGCCTATCGTCCGGTGATCAACGAATTTCGCGGTCGCCGCACGGTTGAAATGCACTTGGTAGATTGGCGTCCCACAGCGCGGTGCAACACAGCGTGAACGCGATGAGGAACTTGAGTGGGGTGATGACCTGTCGCGTCAGAAACGAGGCATATTTTGGTGGGTGTTAACTTCCCTCTTTGCCCGGTCAGGTCCGCGCGGTACGATGTAAAGACACCTCGGGGTGTAGCTCAGCTTGGCTAGAGCGCTACGTTCGGGACGTAGAGGTCGCAGGTTCAAATCCTGTCACCCCGACTTAACTGGACTTGAGGCCGTTCGGCAAGAATGTCGAACGGCTTTCTCTTTTCTGTGACTAGACTTAGGTGCCCTAGTTGGACAGCGCCAGTTTCATCGTTAAGTAGTTGCTGAAATTGGCCTTCCATCAACAGAGAGAAATAGGCGAT